>CBDUTJ010000006.1:0-96856 GCA_965370415.1 uncultured bacterium
TATCATTTCGGGTTCGTTATACACTATTTCGGAAGTTCTGAAAGAAAAGGAAAAACTGCATCTTAGATTAACACAATCCAAAAAAATTGACAAATAAAGATTCCATCTTTTTATTCGTTGAGTATTTAAAAAATATATTAAGGGGGAAGGTCAATGAAGACAAGTAAGTTAATTTTTTGTGGTTTAATTTCGATTATTATCATCATCTCCACCGGATGTGTCGGTTTTTCCGATCCCATTTCCAGAGGTATCGGTCGCGGAATCGGAAGAGCAGCCGGAGAACATGCAGAGCAGGAAGCTTATAAAAAAATGGCTCCCAAGGAAAAACTACCACCACCACGATCTGCAAACTGGGGCAACTTTATGGCTATGCAGGCACAGATTGCTTTTACATACAGTTTTACTATCGGGGGTTTGTGGTTAGGTCAAGTAGGTTATGAACCGGGTGAATGGACTAAATTTGAGATCAACACAGGAAATGACAATATAGTAGAGATCGAGAGAGCATACTTGAAAACAGACGAAAAAGGCAACCATTGGTGGCGAGTTACCTGGATCGATGGTGAAGATACCTGGATCTACGAATCACTTATCTCATCGAATGGGAATCTGCTTCGTTTACGTGCCAAAGATACCGATGGCAACGAAGGTGAAATTCCAGTATCCGGTGAGCAGATCTATTATCCACCCAGAGATGTTACACAGGAAAGTATCGAGGGTGCCACTATCGGGCAGGAAAATCTTAAAACCAAAGCTGGTACTTTTAACTGCGATCATGTAAAATTTCTGGCTGTGTATGGTCAGGGAAATGTGGAATGGTGGCTTTCAAATAAAGTTCCAGGTGGTGTTGTAAAATACCAGATAGTTGATCAGGGTAATGTGATCTGGACGAGTATTCTGGAAGCTAAAGGTGCAAACGCTACAACTATTTTAGGCTCACATTAATTTTCTACAGGGTGGCTTCTGCCACCCTTTTTTTCTTTATGAAAACTGGTAAAATAACGCTATTTTTCTGTCTGATCGTTTTATTAACATGCACTTATAAAAATAACGATTTTGCCCGGAATGAATATTACCAAACCATACGGTTGGATGGTCTTTTTACAATTTCAGGACAGACCCCATTAAATTCCAAATCAATAGATCAATCTGAAAGCTGCTGGCGATTTATTTATAGCAGGAAAGGAAATCTGGAACTTGTAGAACATTTGAAATTTGGCGAACTGGCAAATGATCAGAAAAATGAAATCGCCTCTTATAAATGGAATTATGATGAAAATAATAATGTGGTGGAGTTCTGTAAATTGGATGCTTTGGGCAATATGACAGATCTGAATGGAATTGCCCTGGAACGCTATAAATATGACGAATTCGGGAATGTAATTGAACAGAAATCCTTTAATGCATACAACCTGATTGTAGGTGATACTGCTACTTACCAGATGACTCGTATGAAATATCACCCGGATAATTCAATCTCTGAGATCAGCTTTTATCTTCCTTGCAAAGAATTACGGGAATTCTATGATGAAAGTATTCTAACACGTAATTTATATGATATTCGTGGTAACCTGAAGGAAACTGCACATTTCGATGAAAATGGAGATCTTGTAGTATGCGGAAAACCACGATTTGCAAAAGCTCGTTTTAAATATAACGAATCTGATAATCATATTCAGACGGCATATTATGATGAGAATAACCGTCTTATGGAAGATAAATTCGGAGTTGCAATTTATAAATATGAATATGATAAAAAAGGTGGTTTAACAGGTACTCAAAAATTTTCATCTTCTAAAAAAAGAATTAAATGATCATTCTATAATTCTATTATTAATTTCTTTTATTTCTATCTTTCTCTCTTCCCCACCCGGAAATCTGATCTTTAGTTCAAAAGGTGGTTCATATTCTCCCAGACCAAAATGCTGCACCAGTGAATGCTGATTAGTCGTTCCTTTTCCACCTTGAATTTCCCGGGTTAGCGTAATATTTTCATTCGATAAAGTAAGACGCGTTCCAATTCCATCGGAGTGGTCTTTGCCAATGATTTCCACTTCCAACCAGTTTTTCAACTTTGGAGTATCATTGCGGAAAAGCTGGATCTTGCCACCGGCTGCCAGCAGATCCATATCACCATCATTATCAAAATCGGCACAGGCAGCACCCCAACCGTTAAAATGCCGCACTCCTGCCAGGAAAGAAACCTCTCTGAAAGTTCCATTACCATTATTCATATAAAGAAAAGAACGCCTTCCTTCGTAAACGCAATTAATGTATAGATCGAGAAAACCATCGTTGTTGAAATCTGCCCAGCAGGGTTCGGAATGAGTTTCTTCGAACCTGATACTGGCAATTTTTCGGATGTCGGTAAACTTCCAATCCGGAGCTCCTGAATTGAAATAGAGCATACTCATATTGGAAAAATCTATATAACGAGGATGCGCCAGATTGGCACAAAAAAGATCGAGATCACCATCGTTATCCACATCTACCCATTCACTGCCGATGGTGTGTCCCCACCAGCTTTCAACTTCGTCGCCAGCTACACCCAGTTCGAGTGCTTTATTCTTAAAATGTCCGGTTCCGTCATTCACCCACAGAAAATTATCCTGCAAGCGGTAATTGGAAACAAAAATATCCAGATCACCATCGTTATCAAAATCCCCCATATTCACACCGCGACCAGCACGCTTTTTTCCATCTTTCGGGAGCAAGTCCGCTCTGTCGGTTGCAAGATAAAATTTTCCCCCGCCGATACCTTTGAAAAAACTATCCTCATCAGGTTCAGATCGAGTAACTTTCCAAACTTCATAATTGGCAAAATAAATATCCAGCCAGCCATCATTATTTACATCGCCTATGCCAATACCTTCGGTGGAAACTTCGTTATTCTCAATTGCATTATCCCCGCTGATCCGTTTAAAAATCCCATTCTTATTCAGCCAGATAGATTCCGGGTCTTTGGTTACGATATCCAGGTCACCATCGTTGTCAAAATCTCCCCACAAGCCACCGTTACCTTGGATCGTATCTGGGAAAGCTTCCTGTGTAATTTCAATAAACCTTTTACCTTTTTCATTCTTGAAAAGCCGGCTGCCATTTAAAAGCATATCCGCAAAGCCGTCATTATCATAATCCCCCCAGGCAATACGACCGGCACCTACATTTTCCAGTCCGTATTCTTCGGTAACATCAGTGAAGATCACATCTTCATAACCTGCCTGTGTCCGTACAAAATCGATATACTCATCTTCGCTCAGGTCTTTATAACCGATCATTTCTTGCAGGAGCGAATCTGCCAGAGGAGTATAATAATTCCTTGAATCCCCTGCGATAAGAGATTGCACAGCAGCCTGCACAGCTTCTTTTTTTTTGTTCATTCCATCATAAGATTTTGTTAGGAAATAGTAACAAGCTCCCAAAGTGGTTTCATCATCGATGCCCAATTTATTGTTTTTTATCACTGCTGTTAAAACCTTTTCCGCTTCTTCATAAAATTCCTGTTTGATCAGAATATCTGCCAACAATGCGGCAGTTTTAACCGGTGCAGATCGCTTTTCCAGTTCCCATTCCATTGGTGGAAAATGATCCAGTTTGGGATACTTAAAGGACATTGCATGAGACTGCCGGGCAAATTCAAGAGCTTTTTCCGGTTCGATATCATTCCTGTTCAAATACCGGGCAGATTGAGAAAAAGGTTTATAATCCTGCGGGAATGCTAACCTGAATTTTTCCAGCACATTCATCAGTTTATCTGTTCTTTTAAGATTATCCAAAGAATACGTGAGATATTGGTACATTGTTCTTCGCCAGTTTGTTTGCGGATATTTCCGAATGAGTTTGCTGATAACTTCAACCTTCAAAGAATCATTTCGCCAGATGGGATAAACTTTATCGTAGAATTCTTCATTTGCCAGCTCAAATGTTTTTTCCGACGAAGGAAAGCGGGTGATCACTTCAAGTTTGAGCTGTTCATATTTTACGGAATCTTCTTTTGTGGTCTCCATAAGATCAACTATAGAATCATAATCATTCTTTTCATTCATACTTTTATTTGTATTGATCGCACAACCGAAAAGTATAATTGCAATCGACATGTAATAGATCACTCTCATTTTACCACCTTTTTTCATGATGATTATTTTCTAAGCAGAGAATTTGGCAATAATTTTTATTTGTGGAATTAACTCACCCTTGCTTTTCCCTCTCTTCTCACTTCTTTCGGAAAGAGGGAACATAAGAAACCGTTGAAAGACTTGATTTGCAACGATTGAAAAGAGTGTGAATCGAGAATTTCTCTACCGCATTGTTTCCGGTCTTCGTCCCGAATTTTTCGCAACTATGTCCTGACCACCCTCTCCCGAACGGAGAGGGTTTCATCTCGTTCCTAAGCCCCAGCTTGGGAACGCAATTGTAATAAAAAACTCCTGTTTTGCTTTTTCATTAAACAGAAGGAGACCATAAGAAGCTGTTGAAAGGAATTAACTCACCCTGCTTTTCCCTCTCTTCTCACTTCTTTCGGAAAGAGGGAACATGAGATGCCGATGAAAGAAATGAACTCACCCTGCTGTCCCTCTCTTAAAATAAAGAGAGGGAACATAAGATGCCGCAGAAAGACTTGATTTGCAGCGATTGAAAAGAGTGTGAATCGAGAATTTCTCCTTTATCCGCCTCTCTCGTTCCTCAAACTCCGTTTGGGAACGCAATTGTAATAAAAAACTCCTGTCTTGCTTTTTCATTAAACAGAAGGAGACCATAAGAAGCCGTTGAAAGAAATTAACTCACCCTTGCTTTTCCCTCTCTTCTCACTTCTTTCGGAAAGAGGGAACATGAGATGCCGTTGAGAGAAATAAAAAAATCTTCGTCTTTCCGTCTGAGCCGGACACGGTCTGAGTATGACCTTCAATCTTTCCCTCGAAGAATCTGAAGATTTTCAGCTTAAGCTGACACTGTAGTAAATGCTTGAAACCGTTGATGATACTACTATTCATTTAATCCTACGAATGAATTCTTGGGTTTTCGGACAGGTTGTAGGATGGATGCCAATCCACAAATTGTCTGTAGAATAATATTTCCTTTGACATAAATCAAACTTTCCCCATCCTCGGTAACGTAAAAAACTTGAAAGTGAAACTAAACGGGTGGATTATTTGAATAATGTTGAATTGAAGTAGGAAATATTGAAATTACAATTTAAAGTTCGTATACACTCACAAATTGGGAGTACTGTGTCCGGCTCAGACGGATCCGCGAACTTGTTCGGGGACACGTACGTTAATCAACATTCCGCTTAGCTCCATGTTGGTTAATAAGACAAGGGTGTAAAAAAATGACTATTTTTGTACTAGTATTAAGTTTATTCCAAGCAGGTTTATGGACAAAAGATTTTGTAAAATCGTTGATAAATAAATCTTCAAATTTCGATAAAGCAACAAGAGCTCTCATGAAAGCGTATAAAACAGCTTTTCATGAAGTTTTAGGAATAAAAATTAAAGATCTAGCTTTTTGGGATGAGCAAACTGAAGAATTCATTAAGGGTGGAGACATAGATACTATGATGCATGTTTTAAGTTATCTCGAAAATCCTGATACTTTTGCGAAAAATATATGCAGTCTTTCTGGAATTCCAGATGTGTTTAAAGGATACAATAAAGAACAACTAATAGAAAAATTTGAAGAAGTTAAAACTTCATTCGAGAAACAAATCCCAAACACGGAATCATTGGCTTTAGCATTGCAATACTTAATAGATTTAGATATCCGTCTTAGAAAAAAGCAAATAAAAGATAAAGATTATTTCGAAAAGATAATAAACGCGCTAGATCAGTTAACCACATCAGAATACTCAAAAAAGAACTTAGAATTTCTTAGTAATAAGATATCTCCGACAATAACACATATTGAAAAGAAAACAGAATTATTGCTAAACGAAGGTAGAGAACAACATAGAGAAATAAATGCAAAGCTTGATGCTCTCCCAGAATTGATAACTAACATACCACAAATTTATCAGACAGACAAATTATCTACTTCAGTAATAAAACGATCTAATAAAGAAAAATATTATTCGTTATGGGCTAAACTTAAGACATCTAAATTCTTCTCATCAGAATTTCATAACATTATTGAGGAGATTTCTAAAGAAGAATGCAAGTTTATTGTACCAAGTTTCAGGATATATCATAATGCTGAAAGGATTTTAGCTAATAGTGAATTATTTATTTCTGAACTAAATAAAACTCAAAACGAATCTGAAAATACACAATTTTTTAGAGTGTTGTCTTTAATAATCAGAAATAGTTACTATAATTTAAACGGTACATTTAGCAAAAATAATTTAGAATTATTAATTGATAAATTCAATAAGATCGAATACTTAAATTTAAAAAAAGAAGAATTGAATAAATGGCTTTCTTTTGCATTGTGTTTACTTAAAGATTACAGGTATTGTTTGAATAGAAAAGAATTTGATAAGATTGCAGAGAAAATATTGAATATTCAGCATTTACCAATTTGTTTATATGATGAAATTATATATGAGAAATCCTTATTATCATTTATAGAATTAGACTTTGAAAGTTTTATCAATCATTTAGAAAATTGGAAATTAAGTGGAGAGAGTAATGCTTGGAGTTATTTAAAGAAAGCAATGCTTTTAAATATATTAAATGATAAAACCCAAAAAGAAGAAATTCTCGAATTAGTTCATATGAGTGTTAGTAAAACAAGCATTGATCAAGAAAAATTATGGTTCTATGAAATTCTACGCTATTATGATATATCAAAGAACATATCACAAAATGCAAACTATAATGAACAAATAAATTTATTGAAATCTAAAGGTCACTATACTCTTGAAGATGTAAAAAAAAGCTTAATAGAAAAGGATAGCAAAAACAAAATTCAACCACAAGAAGATAATAGATATACAATATTTTTTTCAATGGGTTTTACTCCAGAGGATACTGTTGATTGGGAGTATATCAAGTTTATCGAATTAATTTTCAAGATCGGATTACCTATAATGCCAAATATAAATTTCCCTGTTGCTGTGGTTAATCGCAATAATTGGTGGGAAGTATTTAAATCAATTAAATCAGGAATGACAAGAGAAGTGTTAGCATTATCAATACAGTATTCAGGAAATGATGCAAATGAAAAGTACATTAGGTCAATTTCTCAGAGTATATTATTTGATCGTAAAATATCACAAAAAATCAAATCTGAGATATTTAAAAAATTGTCTGAATCATTTTTCTATCTCTACGAGAAACAAGATATGTATCGTCCTGCATTTATTTATATCATATCTGAAATAATTGGTTGTTTGGATTATAGCATATGGAAAGATTATATCACCAAATTATGGGAATTTCATTTAGATAATACAAAAGTTATATCACAAAAATTTTATACAACCATCTGGGGTTTAGATAAAGCAATCAGCAAGTTCTTACCCTATATTGAAGACAATGTATTATTAAATCATATGTTACAAAAATTTTATTCTATAAAAAACAAATCTGAAAAAGACAATATTGAATTAACTGCATTGAAATATATTGAAAAGATTATCTTTCATAATGCTTCATTCAAGTTTCTCGATTTTAGTCACAAAACGATAAAAGAAACAATTGAAAATATCTTACAAAAAAATGATCTTTCTCGCTTAGAATTGATAAATATTTATTATTATAATTTAAAGTTGTCTAATGATTTAAAAGAATCAATTAAGAAAAAGTTATTAACTTTAGAATTAACAGATAATTTACTTCTAAATTGGGATATTTTATTAGAATTATCAGATAACGATGAAATAATAAACAACAATATTTGTGACTATATTTTAGAAAATGAAAATATTGTTTTTAGAACTGGAATTTCTAATGATGGTAGAAATCGAAGCTTTGGAGGACTGAATTTTAATATTAGTGAAACATTAAATCCGGACAGTTCAGAATCACATCTAAATTGGACAGATGAAGAAATTATCAGAATTTATAGCATATTGAAACGTTCATTAGGATTATTGAAAAAGTTTAATAGCAGAAAGAGCTTTTTCCCAGGATTAGATGATGAAGAAATTCTTAACGATATGTTCGTATTTCTTAAATCTACCTCAAAAATACTAAAAGAAGAAAAAGGCTATCATAAAACAATAATAAAAGTTAAGGGATTATTATCACAATATGAAATTGATGATGTTTCCCAAGCTTTGATATCTAATGATGCAAATTATATCCAAAAAGCTATTATTAAATTGTATCATCATCTTAAAGATAGCCCTGCAGCACATAATAAAATGGAGTGGCTAACATTGTTGATGAAAATCATAAAAAGAGAAGAACCAAAACTTGAGTTAGCAATTGAATATTTTGAATACACTCTTACAGAAATTCTAAAAGAAGAAACTTGGATTCGTGATTATTCAGAATTTTATCTAAAAATTTTGAACGTTTATTATCATAATTCATACGAAGAATTAGACAGGATTCATGTTGAATATCATTTGATAAAAGTTGCTTTTTTCTTAAAAAATCAGTTAGGATTAAAAGACTCTATTATTGACTACTGGATAAAAATAAAGGAAGAATCTGAGTTTCAAAAAATTAAGCAAATGGATTTATAGTTAATATTGCATTGTTAAAATTTTAATTTCTCAACTTCTCCAAAATCTTCCCAAAATCCTCAGCATAAAAATCAGCGTTCTGTTTTATCTTTTCAATTTCATGAGCAGCATGTTCATCGTAAACAGCAAACACGTCTATTCCTGCATTTTTGGCAGCCTGCACACCCACCAGCACATCTTCTATAACCAGGCAGTCCTGCGGCAGCACATTAAGTTCTTTGGCTGCATTCAGAAAAATATCGGGGAATGGTTTACCTTTGATATCATCACAACCGGCAATAATGGAATCGAAATAGCCGAGCACCCCATTTGCCTGTAATACAGTTTCTGCCAGGTATTTGGAGTTACTGGTTCCCACCCCAATTTTAATGTCTTTTTCTTTGAGGAATTGCAGAAGTTCGAGTGCTCCCGGTTTCAGTTTAACATCTTTTTTATAATGTTCTGCCACCATTTTTGTCCATTCCACTCCGATCTCTTCGATGGATTCGGGCAGATCGAATTTCTTTTTGAAATAGAGGCAGATCTCGTTGAAGCTGTTACCGCCTTCCACATCCATAAAGAGGTTATCGGGCACAGGAATTCCTCTCATTTGTAAATACTCTTTATCCACTTGGATCCATATTCCCATCGAATCGATGAGGGTTCCATCCAGATCGAAGATAACTGCTTTATATTTCATTGTCCTCCACATTTGTCTTCCTGACGAATCTTGCACGCTGCTCTCAGGAAGGATCTCATTCTTTCACGAGAAGCAAAGCTACAAGAACTTTCACGAGATTCTTCGTAGGTAAGGCAAAAAGATTCCTCAGAAAGACACTATTTTTCTTTCTTTTTTTTGCTTTTGTCTTTGATCTTTTTGCTTTTGTCTTTCTCAAAGCAGGAGCTTTGAGTTACACTCCCTGTAGTTTCTCCCGCATTTTCGCACTCACCATATCCATTATCCACACAACTGCCGCGATAAGCCAGATAATGATCCCTACATTTTGCCAGCGTAGAAGCTGCTGCTGTTGAAGAAGAAGAAGTCCGATACCACCACCACCAACAAAACCGACAATAGTTGCCATGCGTACGTTTATATCCCAACGGTAAATTGTGAAAGCCAGGTACGGCGAAATTATTTGAGGAACTACTGCAAATATCCAGGTTTGAAGTGTACTTGCACCAGTTGCCTTTATTGCTTCCACCGGACCAGGATCGATATTTTCGATCTGCTCGGAATAGAGCTTGGTGAGAGATGCAACTGAATGGATCATCAGTGCCAGCATACCGGCAAAGGGACCGATCCCCACCCACACACTGAAAATGATAGCCCACACAATTGCTTCAATAGAACGAAAAACAGTAGCAATCGTTCGTACAATAATATAAATTGTATTTCCCAAGAATGTTTGCGGCATTAAATTGCGAGCAGCAAAAAAGCTTAATATAAAAGCAAGTGGAATAGCAAAAACCGTGGCAAGCAGTGCCAGGTAAATGGTTTCTGCCAGAGCTGTAAGGCACAAAATAAGAATATCCATATTTGGATTGAAAATTCCGCTCATAATGCCACCTGCATTCCGGAATTTAGCGAACAGTTTATAAAGGTCCACTTCTACCATATTCCAACCAACCACAAATGTGATGAATAGGATGAGAAAGACCGACCAGCCCCAGAATGATTTATGCCATCTGCAATCTGTTCTAATTGTGGGAAGAAAAACCTTCCTGCCCACAGATAAACCCAAGATAAAAGTTATTATTCCTACTGCAATACCAAAGATCACTACAAAATTGCTTGGAATCACTTTCTCAAACCAGTGATTTATCAGAAAGGAAATACATCCGAAAATATATATCCAGAACAGCAGGTCGGTAAGTATTGCCTGAATGCTCAATTTGAGCTTATTTTCTTTTTTCATCTGATCTCAACCTCCTCTGCATCTTCGCCGTAAATTTCTTTGAATCTTTTATTATCAATTTCTTTGGGAGTACCGTCGAATACTATTTTACCATCTTTTAAAGCAATCACACGTGAGCCGTATTTCCTGGCAAGACTAAGAAAGTGAAGCGAACAGATAACGGTCATGTTATCTTTTTTATTCAATTCTCCCAGGTATCGCATCACGGAATCTGCAGTAGCAGGATCAAGGCTGGCAACAGGTTCATCGGCTAAAATAATTTTAGGATCCTGCATCAGGGCACGGGCAATGGCCACACGCTGCTGCTGTCCACCACTCAAATTTCTGGTTTTCTTATCGGCAAACTCTTTCAGTCCAACCCGCCTTAAATTTTCCAGGGCAGTTTTCATATCATCTTTGTGTTGAGGAAAAGTAAGAGAATGAATAAACGTAGAATATCCAAGCTTTCCCGTTAAAACATTGGTAAGTGAACTTAAGTTTTTTATCAGGTTGAATTGTTGGAAAATCATCGCGATCTTGCGTCGAATGTAACGCAGTTGTTTACCTTTTGCTGCCACTACATCTACACCATCGATAATGATATCACCGGATGTAGGTTCGATCAGTCTATTCAAACAACGAAGTAAGGTAGATTTTCCTGAACCGGAAAGACCCAGCAGAATACAGAATTCACCTTCCTTTACTTTCAGGTCGATGCCTTTAAGGGCGTGTGTTCCGGTGGCATAAACCTTATGCAGATTTTTTAATTCGATTATACTTTCCATATTTTTCCTTTTTATGATATAATTACTTATGTTGGACTTCTCGCTACGCGGTGCCGCATGGCCATTGTCCCGAGGAGTCTATTTGTTTTTTATCTCTTGTTCCTATCCGGCAACTGCCGGATAGGAATACAATTGAATTGGAAGTTAAACTTCCTGAACAATAACATTACGAAGTGCATCCGTCAAAGCCGGTCAGGCAGTTGCCTGATCGTAACGAGAAAATGTCGGAATGATTGAACCAACATCTTAGCGGGACGATTGAACCAACATAGAATCAACATTGAATATCCAGCAATCAATTCACCAAATCAGAAGCATCTCTGCCAATAGCTTTTAAGGTCTGACGTACTACATCATAATCGGCGTCCGTGGCACGTACAAAATTATCTATATCCAATAATTTCACTAAAGTTTCATGACCTTCCTTAGTGCTGGCATATTTCAATAATGCATCCACAATTTTTTCTTTCATATCTTTTGGAAAATCTTTGCGAAATGTAACCGTATCATTAGGAATCCAATCTGTAAAACCAATTATTTTGATCTTTTCCATCACATCAGGATAAGTTTCTATTACAGCCCGACGCGCATCACGAGGACCGTCTTCACCTTCGGGAGCCCAGAAAGTGCAGCCTACATCTGCTTTGCCATCATATACAGCCAAAATGGACTGAGGATGACCTCCGGCAAAGAAGTATTTTTCAGGCTTAATATCTTTTCTGGCAAGCAAGGCAGATGGATACATAAAACCAGAAGTAGAAGCAGCATCTGTATAAGCAATAATTTTCCCATCAATATCTTCTAAACTGTTAATTCCACTATCTGTTTGAGCTATAAACTGTCCCTTATATTTATCCAACCCTTTACGAACCGCTGTTAAAGCTACTTCAGCTCCGAATTTCTGATTTGCCAGAACGTATGCGAAAGTTGCCAGCCAGGCAATATCGGTTTCTTCAGTTCCCATCGCTTCAATTACAGAAGCATAGCTGGTGGGAACAGCAACTTTGAAACGATATCCTGTTTCTTGAGTAATATAATCGGCTACTTCCTTACCACTGGTAACGATCTTTCCTGCTTCCATAGAGGGAACAAAATACATTTTGACCGGGTTCTTTTTTGTTCCCAGCTCTGCTTGCGGTGCACAGCTAAAAACAAACAAAACAATAAAAAGTAAAATGATCTTAATAAATTTCATCTTCAACCTCCTCGTTTTTTATTTAAAATCCACAAAAATTCTATTTCCGAACTTTCCAGTTCGGAAACTCAAACTTATTCTTTTCACGAGTTGTAAAGCTAAATACCCTTCCACGAGATTCTTCGTGTGTAAAGCTATTAGTAACCTCAGAAAGACAGTCGTTTTTTACACTAAAAATCTTTATACTTCTATTATTCCTTTCAATTCATTCAAATCACTTATTTCAAACTTCGGAATTATCCCACTTTCATTGTTACGTTTATTTGGATTGAACCAGCAGGTGTCAATTCCAAAATCATTTCCGCCCTTAATATCTGAATATAGATTATCTCCGACTATGATCGCGGAATCCCTGAAAGGCAGCTTTTGAAATATATATTCAAAGTAATTACGGTCAGGCTTTGGAAAGTCGATATCTTCCGAAATAAAAATATGTTTAAAATACTTTGCCAGCCTGGAATTTTGGATGCGAGGATACTGCACGTCTGAAAGTCCATTTGTTGCCAACGCTATTTCACATTTCCCATGAAAATATTTAACGATCTCTTCTGCCCCATCCAGTAGATAAGTTCCCCGTGAAAGGTATTTCAGATATACAGGACTTATTTCTACAGGATCAAGTGATAGTTTTTCCTGTGTAAAAAACCTGTGGAACCGTTCTAATCGTAGTTTTGTGGAAGTGATTGTTTTCTCTTCAAATTTTTTCCAGATCGCCAGGTTGATCTTTTCATATTCTTTGTGCAGATGAGATAGATTTTCATGAATTCCAAATTGTCGGAGCGTTTTTTCGAATGCTTCCCGCTCTGCTCTGGTAAAATCGTAGAGTGTGCCATCTGCATCGAATAATATCAGCTTGTAATTCATTTCATTTCCTGCTATTTTTTTAAATTGTTGTTACAGAATTTGGGGATTAGAAGTCAAATGAATTTTATCTTTCTTGTAGAGAAAAGAGACTGTTGGGAAAAAATTTGGATAAATATTCAATCCCTTCAGGGTTAGATAGAGTAAAGATTTTAATAATTGAGACTATTCCAAGGTAACAAAAAGATTTCCTACCGTTTAGTTCCTTCTCTTAATAAGAGAAGGTTTAGGATGGGTTCTTCAATTTGGAAATCTTTTTATCATCGGTTGTAATTGATTCCCGATCCTGTCGGGAATGACAAATTCTTGCTGGTAACTCGACTCGAGTTCAACTGAACCCGAGTCGGGTTACACAGCCAACTCACTTCACAGCAGTTACATAATAAAACTTCTTATCGCTCGATAGTGAAGCACTCCAGCTTGTACCGTTAAAATTCCCCGAAGTATCTTCTGTAAAACTATCATACGGATCATCTGAAGAATATACCTTATACGATGTTGCTCCGCTAACAGCACTCCAGGATATATTTACTATATTATTTACAACTGTTATCGTTACGTTTTCGGGTGGTAATATCTCACCAATAATTGGACCCAGGTAATAGCCGGGGTAATTTTTGTAATTAGCGCTGGTCATTTCTTCTCCGGAAAGCCCACCTACTGTATTCAATTTTGCAATGTAATTGGTGGAAGCAGGTTCGCTATTACCTGCCTGGTTACCATTGAACAATCCGTAATCCAGAAGTTTGTAATTTGTACTGGCAGCCTGCTGTGCACAAAGGAATAGCGGTAGGATGAACAGCATTAGTGAAAGCAATGTTTTTAGTTTCATATTTCCTCCATTTCAGAAAAATTTTCTGTCATTCCCAATTAAATTGGGAATCTATTATTTCATGTTCATGGATTCCCGTTTTCACGGGAATGACAATTAAGAATAATTCAAGAGCTGAAATTGCTATAAAAGTACTTGTCTTTAAGTTCTTATAACCATGCAAAGACATTTTATCTCAATTCCGCAATTTGTTGTTTCAGTTCTTCTATCTGTTGTTGCTGTTCTTTCATGGCTTCTATCAGAACCGGGATAAGACCGATATAATTTATTCCTTTATATTCTATCTTTTCCATATCCTTTTCTGCTCCTTCGATGCCTTCATTTTTGTCATAAGCATGAACATTGTCCACTACCAGTTCAGGAAGTATTTCTTCTAACTCCTGGGCTATCAGACCGATCTGTTCACCTTCCGGTAGCACCATTTGTTTTTCTTCTTCCATTTGTTTGAAATTAAAGGTATGCACATTCATTAGCTTTATTTTGGAAAGAGCATTTTTGAATGGCTGCACATTTTCTTTGAAGCGTTCATCGGAAGGATTGGTGAATGTTCCTGTAACATGAACATTACCACTGAAATACCCGGCATAGTTAGTACTACCACCAGTGGCATAACCATAAATTCCATAATTTGTACCTGTACCACCATTAACTTCACCTGCTACTCCACAATAGGTATAACTTCCTGTTGGGTTTACGTTGCCAAGGACACCAATATAGCCACCTTCAAACCATCCACCATAACCAAGACCATCTCCCGGAACAGATTTACCATAAACCGCTCTGGGATGAGCAATTCCGGTACCAGTGAACTCAGCATGAATTACGTGTGTATCGTAACTATTATAACTTGATTCAAAGTAACCTGCATATAAACCTGTACTATTACCATAAACGCCATATCCGTCAAGTGTAGTATTATAACCGTAAACACCACAATTTGATACACCTAATAAACCATAATTATCACTACTGTTATGTTTACCGTAAACACCATAACCCGTACCGGTATTTTCACCTTTGATAACGCTATTTGGGGAAGAAATATTTTCGGTTACTTCAAATTTACCATTAATCTTCACGTAATCATTATCAAATTCACCATAGATGAGAGGTGTAGCAGTTGAAGAATTATCAATATAGAGTTTATTATCTCCTGTTTCGTTGTAACCGGCTCGATAACCGAGAAAAATATTCCCGGATTTATTGTGGATTGACGTTCCTCTGCCTGCCTCGTGTCCAATGATCGTATTTTGGGAACCTGTCTGGTTATAACGATTTGCTGAAAGTCCTATTCCTACATTATATTCTCCACTGGTATTACGATAAAGTGCAAAGGAACCAAAAGCAGTGTTATAGGATTCTGTATTATAATAAAGTGCTTGAGTTCCATTTGCAGTATTGTATATTCCGGATATGTTTGCGCGGAGAGCGCTAATTCCTACACCAATATTATAATTGCTTACACCATCGTCATTCAAACCTGCATTAGAACCGAGGAAAACACTGTTACCACCTGTTTTCCCATCTGTGAGGTCATCGATCTCTTCTGCACCAACATTTACATCGACCCAATCTGTGCCTGAACCTGTGGTGGAAAGCACCTGTCCGCTGGTTCCTGCATCATGGTTATCGTCATATAAGATTCCTGTGACCTCGAAATCACCGTTTATTCTGACAAAATCATTATCGAATTCGCCATAGATAAGAGGAGTATTATCTGAAGAATTTGAAATATAGAGTTTATTATCTCCTGTTTCATTGTAACCTGCCATATAACCAAGAAAAATATTCCCGGATTTATTATGTAATGATGTTCCTTTGCCTGCTTCGCATCCGATAATCGTATTTTGAGAACCTGTCTGGTTAAAGTAATTTGCATTTGGTCCAATACCGATATTACTTAATCCAGAAGAATTTCTATAAAGTGCTTGATATCCATAACCTGTGTTAAAGCTTTCTGTATTGCAAAAAAGTGCTTTAGTTCCATTTGCAGTATTACCGTATCCCATACTGTTGTAATTAAGTGCCCCGTATCCACAAGCAGTATTATCATAACCTGAAGTATTTGTTAAGAGAGCATAAACTCCAACTCCAACATTATGATTATCTGTACCATCATCGCTCGTACCTGCACCGTAGCCAAGGAAAACACTGTTACCACCTGTTTTCCCATCTGTGAGATCATCTATTTCCTCTGCACCAACATTTACATCGACCCAATCTGTGCCGGTACCTGTGCTGGAAAGTACCTGTCCGCTGGTTCCTGCTTGATCATCACTATCTCTCAATTCACCTGTTGCCTGGAAATCACCGTTTATTCTGACATAATCATTATCGAATTCTCCATATATAAGAGGAGTTAAACTCATAGAATTTTCTATATATAATTTGTTAGAATTCGTTACATCATATCCTGCCATATAGCCGAGAAAAATATTCCCGGATTTATTGTGTAATACAGTTCCTCTACCTGCATTGTATCCAATGATCGTATTTTGTGAACCTTCCTGGTTATAATGATTTGCTCCAAGTCCTAATCCTACATTAAATTCTCCAGTAGTATTACGGTTAAGTGCAAAGGAACCAAAAGCAGTGTTATCGGATCCTGTATTGTAATAAAGTGCATGAGCTCCATTTGCAGTGTTGTAGTATCCTGTACTGTTACTAAATAGCGCTTGATCTCCATTTGCGGTGTTACATATTCCTGTACTGTTAATATTAAGTGCTTGAAATCCATTTGCAGTATTGGAGTATCCTGAACTGTTATGATAAAGCGACCTATATCCACTTGCAGTGTTGTGGTATCCTGTACTGTTACTAAAAAGCACCTCATATCCATTTGCGGTATTTCTATATCCTTCTGTGTTTGCAAAAAGTGCGTTAATCCCAACTCCAACATTTGTATTGTCTGTACCATCGTCACTCATACCTGCACCGGAACCAAGGAAAACACTAAAACCTCCTGTTTTCCCATCTGTAAGGTCATCTATTTCATGGTTATGGTCGCTGCGGGAAACTGTTGTGGCTGAACCACTTCCTGCCAGATCTACATTCAGGGTTACATCGCCGGAAGTACCACCACCAGTTAATCCTGTGCCTGCTGTAACTGCGGTGATATCACCAATTGCTGCATCGATCCAGTTTGTACCTGTACCTGTGGTGGAAAGTACCTGTCCGCTGGTTCCTGGTTGATCATCACTATCTCTCAATTCACCTGTTGCCTGGAAATCACCATTAATTCTGACATAATCATTATCGAATTCGCCATAGATAAGAGGTGTGGAGATAGTTGAACTTTCAATATAAAGTTTATTTGAACCTGTTTCATTATAGCCTGCTTCCATTCCAAGAAAAACATTATTTGAACCTGTTGTATTATAACCCGAATAGGAACCGACAAATATATTTTTTTCACCGGTACTTAGATATCCGGAATTGCTTCCAATATATGAATTATAGTTTCCTGTCGTATTGTTTAGTCCACTATTTCTTCCAAGAAAAACATTAGATTTACCACTTGTATTGCTAGTACCTGCAGCAACTCCTATAAAAGCATTTGAATGTCCGGTATTGTTATGACCAGCATTATCACCGACAAAGATGTTGCCTACACCTTTGTTTTGCAAAATGTCTTCACCATCTATTTTATATGCATTCTCGGAAGAAATATTAATTTCTCCATCAACGTCCAACTGGTAAGTGGGCGTTGTATCATTTATTCCCACTTTACCGTCATTATCCACGTAAACAACATCTGTGGGATCGCCATCTGCAGCATCGAGTGAGTGTCCATCACCACTTATTGCATCAACCCAGTCTGTGCCTGTAACTGTACTGGAAAGCACCTGTCCGCTGGTTCCGGCATCTCCTCCACTGTCCCGTGTTATTCCAGTTGTCTGGAAATCACCATTGATTACGACCTTATCATTATCGAATTCACCGTAGATGAGAGGTGAGGAAGAATCTGAGTTTTCTATATAAAGTTTATTACTTCCTGTTTCATTGTAACCAGCTTTAAACCCAAGAAAAATATCTCCGGATTTATTATGTACTGACGTTCCCACACCCGCCTGGTATCCTATTATCGTATTGTTGGAACCTTCCTGGTTATAAGCATTTGTCTGATATCCTATTCCTACATTATATTCACCACTGGCATTGAAACAAAGTGCATTCATACCAAAAGCAGTGTTATATGATCCTGCATTGTAAAAAAGTGTATAAGCTCCATTTGCAGTGTTGTAGTTTCCTGTACTGTTATTACAGAGCGCCTGATATCCACTTGCGGTGTTGTATTGGCCACCAGTGTTTGTGTAGAGAGCCATATTCCCAACACCAACATTATAATTTTCTATACCATCATCATTTGCACCTGAATCGGAACCGAGGAAAACACTGTTACCACCTGTTTTCCCATCTGTGAGGTCATTTATCTCATCTGTTGCAGCAACCCAGTTTGTGCCTGTAACTGTACTGGAAAGCACCTGTCCGCTGGTTCCGGCATCACCAGCGCTATCGTGCAGAATTCCTGTTACACGGAAATCACCATCCACATCCAGTTTATATCCTGGAGTTGCTGTACCAATTCCCACATCACCGGATACGGCAGAATACATATCACTTCCGTTAATTGTCCAGTCGTTATCTGTATCAGCAGTTTTGGCATGAATGGCATAAGGCACGCTTACGATGCGCAGTCGAGGAGTCATTTCGCCATCGCTGTTCACATTTATGCTCAACCATCTGTCTGAGCCGTCAAAAAGATCACTTCCAAATGTGGTTTCAGAACCCATTAATACATGCACCAGTCCGTCAATAGCATCAACGCTGGAATGGGTTTCTGTCCAGAGTGCAGTGCCTCCGGTAGAGTCTGCATAAACTGCAAATACGATCGATACATGACCAGTTATCGGGTTACTGCTGTCGTCTGTAATTTTGCCCTGGTAGTCTATCAGATTGGGAACAGAACGGTTGTCCGTGCCATTATCTCGGAACCGGTTTCTTCGGGTTTTTGCAACCAGCATTCCACACAGGAAAATGATAATAATTATCGAAATCAATTTCCTTGAACTGATAAAATTAAAAAAACTTTTCACTTTTTCCTCCTTTGTTATTCATAATTTTTTAACTTATATCCTGAAAGTACTTATTAATTTCTGCCAGGTTATCCTGATTGCGCAGGATGGTATAGTTCCCATCTTTAATACTGGATATCACATCTTCCAGGTTTCTTTCGGCAGAAAGAAGCACTTTTGTTTTCTTGTAATTACTATTTATATAATTAAGCAGAGCCACATCTGAGATTGTGTTCATTCGCAATAGAACCATATCTACAGAATTATGATCGAGAATATTTATAGCCTTCAGAGCAGAAGCTGTACTGAAAATGTTCGAACATTCTCTTCCCATGAATTCTTCTAATTCCTTTTGTAAAAACTGATTACAATTAATTAAAAGGATATTCATTATTTTCCCGGACTCCCTGCTTCATTTTTTCTCACAGCTATATTAAAGCAATAGCTGTGCCAGTGTTTTATCTTCATTAAATATAGGCAGTTAGTCCTTTTATCCGATTTGTGTTAAAGCTGATATTGCCCGATAATGGACTAAAATATGGAAATTGAAAATTAAAGATATGTGGATAAGCTGATTATATGAAAAGTTACAGGGATATTTAATGAGATGTATTAAAATAGTGCATTTTGCCCGGAATCGGGCGGGGTGTTGATTGGTTGTGATTTATTCAACCCCTTCAGGGTTGGGTGGGTTGTTCCTCGTTTACAAGTTGCACTTGTGAACGCAATTAGTGGGCAAGTTGTACTTGCTGAATTTATTCGTAACAATAAAAGATGTAGTTGAATATATCATATTCCGCACCTAAGGAGCTTGATCCGGCAGCCTTCTATTTATCACAGGGCTTACGCCCTGCGTTATCAAGATTACACTCCGATGGAGCTTACATTTTAGCCTTATTACTAAGCTCCAGCTTAGTAACCAAATATCATCTTGTTCTATTTCCAAGCTCGGACTTGGGAACAAGAATCAATTTGAACAGATTCCCGATCTTGTCGGGAATGACAAATTCTTAATATGTTCACGTTTTAACCTTCGGAAGGTCGAGAAAAGCGAGAAGTTTTACAACCTTCAGAAGGGTTCTACTATTAATCTTGTCCTGTCATCCCCAGCTTGACTGGGGATCTCATAAATTCCCCTCTGATAGAGTAGTGCGGCTTTAGCCGTTGAATGTGTTATCTACATGCATTTCTTTGTGCTCCCCTCTCTTGATGCCAAGAGAGGGGTCGGGGGTGAGTTACAATCTATATTTTTCTATTCTTCTATCTAATGCCTGGCGTGTAATATTCAGCAGTTTTGCTGCTTTGGTTTTATTGAACCGGGTTTTTTGTAAGGCTTTTTCAATGATATTTTTCTCGATTGATTGCAAGTTATAACTATCCTTGATTTCCGGGGGATATTCTTCATTTGCAAAACCAAAATAGCTGGTAGAAAGTTTGTCTCCATCACAGAGTATCACAGCTTTTTCTATCATATTCTTTAATTCGCGGATATTGCCGGGAAAATCATAAGCCATCAGATTTTCTAATGCATTTCTATTGATACCTTTAATATTCTTCTTCAAGTTAACGGAAAAAAGTTCTATAAAATGGTCTACCAGCAGGGGAATATCATCGATGCGTTCCCGAATCGGAGGAATATTAATTTCAAAAGAGCTGAGCCTATGATAAAGATCGGAGCGAAGAACATTATTTGTAATTAGTTTTTTCGCATCTTTATTTGTAGCAGCAATGATCCTCACATCCACAGGAATTTCTATATGCGAACCAACTTTTGTTATCTTTTTTTCTTCCAACACCCGCAGGAATTTCGACTGTTGAGCAGCAGGCATATCTCCAATCTCATCCAGGAAGAGTGTTCCTTCGGAAGCAATTTCGAACCATCCTTTCTTATCTTCATTTGCTCCTGTAAAAGCCCCTTTTTTATGACCAAAAAAACAACTTTCAAATAAATTCTCCGGTACTGCAGAACAATTCACTGCATAAAAATAATGATCTTTTCTATCGCTAAGGGAATGAATTCCCCTGGCAACCAGTTCCTTTCCTGTACCGCTTTCCCCGGTTATCAATACAGATGTATTCCCCGCTTTTGCAACCTTTGCCATCAAATTTAAAACATTCTTTATCTCTTTACTTTTACCGATGATATTATTGCCGAATTTTTCTTTGAGTTCTTTAGAGACCAGCGAATAATTCATTTCAACTTCATTCAGCTTTTTCTGTAGATAGATAAACTTTTTTGTTCTTTCTATGGCATTTTGCACCTCGATAAGCCGGAACGGTTTTGTGAAAAAATCTATAGCTCCCAATCTCATTGCTTTTATCACGCTATCCATATCGCCATGCCCTGTTATTATTATCACCTCTATTTCCGGATAGAACTTCTTGATCTCTTTAAGAACATCAAGCCCGTTCATTTCGGGCAGTTTTAAATCCAGGATAACAATATCTATTTTATTTTTTTTTAGGATGTCAAATGCCAGGGACGGCAGTTCTGCACTAAATGTTTTCATCTTACTGTTGGAAAAAAAATCCTCAATATTTTCCCTGTACGCTTTTTCATCATCCACTATCAACAAGTTCAATTCGTTCATTATTTGCTCTCCTTTTCAAAGGATCCGGGAAGAATTACTTTCATAATTGTATATTCATCCTGTTCACTTTCAGCAATGATATCACCTTTCATTTCTGTGAGAATGCCGTATATTATGGAAAGACCAAGACCGGTACCTTTATCTGCATCCTTGGTTGTAAAAAAAGGATCAAAGATTTTCTCAAGATTTTCTTTAGAAATGCCTGTTCCATTATCTTTAATGTCAATAAATATTTTTTTTCTTTTACTATATGTTTTCAAGCTTATTTTTTTATCATAATCAAGTTTCACGGAAGCTTTTTCTTCCACTGCATCTTTGGCATTATTAAGAAGATTCAGTACAACCTGCTCAAGCTTGAATTTATTCCCCAGAGTGAAACCTGCTGTTTCATCAAGTTCAAGACTCAGATCGATATTATGATTTCTATACTGCGTTTGCACCATGGAAACCGCATCTCTGATGGTTTGATTTACATCGATCTTTTCGAAAATAACAGACTGTTGATCACGGGAAAATATGCGAATGTGTTCGATTATCCTGCGAATCCTTTCGATATGCTCGAACAGGGAATCAAATTTCTTGTTCAGGTATTTATTATCAAGCTGGTTAGAATTCTTTTTCTGCAGAATATTATCCAGACTCATGGTAATCCCACCGAGAGGCTGGTTGATCTCATGTGCAATTCCAGCAGCAAGCTTTCCAAGTGATTCCAGTTTAGATTTCTGGATAAGAAGTTGCTGCTGCTTCTTATGTTTATCCAGTTCTTCCTTAACTCTATTCTCGAGTGTTCTATTCAGTTCTTTTATTTCTTTTTCAATTCTTTTTCGTTCTTCGATCTCCTTCTTTCTTAGCTGGGATTGATGGGAAATAAGCAAGATCAGAATTATGGTTATTAGAATGGCAAGAATTGAAAAATATATAATAATATTCTGTTGGGAGATTTTCAGTTCTCCAAGTTTTTTTTCACTATTCAGGAGTTCAATTTCCTGTTCTTTCTTACCCGTTTCATATTTCACCTGCATCTCTGCAATTCGTTTGCTGCTCTCTTCATTATACATTTTATCTTTGAGTTTTGAATGAAGCCTGTGGTAACTTAGAGCATCTTTATAATTTTTCCTATTTAAATAAAGCTCGTACAAATTTATATAAATTTCTTTCAGTAAATCATCGGATTCAATTTCTTTTGCCAATTTTAATGCATGTTTCAGGTAATATTCCGATCTTGAATAATCTCCCTTTAGTTGGTAAACATGCCCGATATTGGCTTCCGAGCTGGCAATGCTGAATTTATCTTTTGTTTCCTTTTTTAAAGCAAGTGCTTCCAATTGATATTTCAGAGATTTATCAAAATTTTCCAGGTTGCGATAAACATTCCCGATATTGTTCATGGAAATAGATATCCCTTTTTTATCGTTCAATCGCTTCCTGATTTCCAATGTCTGCATGTGATATTCCAAAGCTACTTCATATTCGTTTTCCAGGTTATAAAAAACACCAATATTATTCAAACTTTGTGTATAGCCATTCATATCTTCTATCTTTTTGTAAATATCAGCTGCCTGGATCAAGATATCTATGGCTTTATCACTCTGTTTTAGTTTATGATACACGTTCCCGATATTATTTAAAAGGTTGGCAATCTGTTTTTTATCTCCGATCTCTTCTTTTATTTTAAGGGATTGAAGATAATGCTTCAAAGCATTTTCATAATCTCCAATTCTTATGTAAATATTTCCAGTATTATTCAGGGAAACAGACGCTCTGGTAAGATTATTATCTTTTTTATAGAATTCCGTTGATCTCTTATAGAATTTTAATGCCAATGCATAGTTGTTCAGATACCAGTGTGTCATGCCGATACAATTCGAAAAATAAGCGATATCATTAATATTTTTATTTTTTTCACTTATTTGCAGCGCCCTCTGAAAATATGGAATTGCTTTATTGTTTTCTTCTATGTAAACATAAATGTAACCCAGTTTACTCAAAGTTTTAGTCAGATGTTCTTCATCCTTATATTTTTCATCTATAGATAAAGCTTGAAGATAATATGCTAATGCAGTTTCATATTCCTTTGAAATCTTGTACGCATTACCGATATTGTTTAATGCAATTGCTTCCTGCTGGTAATCTTTCCGTTCTCTTGCTTCCTTGAGTGCAAGCTGTGCGTATTCGATGCTTTTACCCTGTGAGATGTCCCTGTATTCCAGGGAAAGTTCATTCAGAATTTTAGATCTTTTCTTTGTGGATACTTTTTCAAGAATAGTTTCCAGGCTGTCTATCCGGGAATCTGAAAAAAGATTAAAATGAAAAAGAATAACTAACAAAATGAAAAATACTTTTTTCATAAATCCTCCAAAAGTGATTCAAAAGCCGGACATTGTTCACGGGAATGACACAGAAATTATTTTTAAAGAGGAATAGAGGAATAGCAATCTACTCGACCAATTTCTTTTCCAATTCTTTTATCTGCTGTTTCAAATTTTCTATGCGTTTTTCCTTTTCCTGAAGTGTTTCATTGAATTTATTTTTCACGATATTATCGTAAGCAAGGATGAATTTAAGAGAAAGTTTGATCTTATTTGCCAGTTTTGTAAGTGCTTCTTCATCTCTTTTACTATAAGAAGTTCCATCGTTCTTTTTTCCCAAAGCCAGGAACCATTTATGTTCCAGATCATGAATAATCGGAATGATCAGTGCAAAGCTGGCAATCTCCTGCTGGTTTTCGTTCAAATGACCATAATTGCGGATCATTTTGTTTTCTAAGAGATAAAGATGGATATCTTCTACTTTGGAATTTTCTTCAATATCACTTCCTCTTATTTCGTTGTATTTGTAACTTTTCATTTCCTTATCGTAGGAAACCAGAGCAACTTTTATAATAGGAAGTCTCTGAATTAAATTCTCACAGATATATTCTTCAAAACCCTCGATGACACTTTCTCCAGTCAAAGCATCGGTAAAGGTTTCTGTTTTTTCCAAAAAATCCAGATCAGATGTATTCAGTTTGTTATCTACAAATTTTTCCACACGATTCCGAACGGGATTAAAAAAAGCCAGGAGTCCGATCGTGGCGGGGATCCCCGCAATAAATTCCGATCCTACAAATCTTCCAAAAAGCGATTGTAAAAGCTCTCCCAATGAATAATCGATCAAACCAAAAAAGGCTATGAAGACAATACCAATGATCGTGTAGATCATAGTACTTCTTATTTTTACATCGAGTGCTGTACCGGTGAGCAAACCCCAGGTAAAAGAACCGAAAAACCATAGGATACCTATGAAAAAAGCTAAAAGTGAAATCAGTATAAAAACAACTAGTACTACTGTTTGAATATTATTGATTCCAAACTGCACTGAGTCGGTTACTCCATAATAAAAACTCAATATGGCTGCCAATATGATCATAAAGATAAGTGATACAAGAGAAATGAAAATACCTCTGAATGCATTCAGTAATCTTTTTAAGGTTATCGAGCCAGTTTTCTTATATGCTTTCCATAGCAAAACAAACCCAGCGAACATCCAGTAAAGAGACCAGATATAGAGTATTAACTGGATAGGAAATTTAAAAAAGGAATCGATTATCTGGTAGATAATAATGAGCAATACAGCTATCAGGTAAATGTGTTTCACCTTTTTTTCCGGTTTCACTTTTTCCAGGATAAAATGATAAAAAAGAACTCCCAGAAAACCCATTAAGGCGTTTGAAAAATAACCTATAAATGTCAATCCGGAAATGGAGTCTGGACTGGATAAAAATAATAAAAACAGAATTATGAGAATATTTTCTTTTGCCAGACTGAATTTTAATAGAAGAAAGGAATTAAAGAAAATAAATAGCAGAAAGATCGCGTTAAATCCCAAATCTATCAGGATAGAGTAATTATTTATTAATACAGTTTGAACCTCAATAGATTGTGTATTTACACTATCTATATAAGTAATTTCTATCTCACGTCTTTTACCAATAGTCTGCCGAATTTGACTATCCAAACTTTGCTCTTCTAAATTGTCGCTTCCAACGTCCCAGTTAAAGACACGTATGTTAATCGATCTGCTATCTTCCCTCGCTTGTAAAATTTCTTCCTGTTCTGGCAGGGTAAGAGTGTCAATTTTGGTTATAACAACATCTTGAAGTATATCCACCAGAGTGGAATCACTGAAATCTACAGCTTTTCTATTTTCGATATCAAAGGGTAAAGTTCTTACA
This sequence comes from uncultured bacterium, assembly GCA_965370415.1. GTDB lineage: Bacteria > Cloacimonadota > Cloacimonadia > Cloacimonadales > TCS61 > JACNIV01. The sequence continues at coordinate 26,059 of CBDUTJ010000006.1, forward strand.
AAAAAATCATCTTTAATTGTAAATCCCCAGTTGATAAGATTTAATAACAGAAATGTAAAAAAAAGTATCCAACCTATCTTCACCAGAATTTTATGAAAATTATCCGTCATCCACTCTCCCATCGGCAAAATAGTTCTTGACCAAATAAATGTCAAACCATTAAGAAAAAATCGAGGTTAATATGATCGAAAGAAGAAATACAAAGATTATAAAAGTTGGCAGTGTATTCATTGGCGGAGATTATCCTATCTCAATCCAATCGATGACAAATACCAAAACAATTGATACAAAAAGCACTATTGAACAGATAAAAGAACTTACAATGACAGGATGCCAGATCATCCGTGTTGCTGTTCCTGATATGGAGTCGGCAAAAGCGATAAAATTTATAAAAAATGCCATTTCAATTCCCCTTATTGCAGATATTCATTTCGATTATAAATTAGCTCTTGAATCATTAAAAGCTGGAGTGGACGGGCTTCGTTTGAATCCTGGGAATATCGGCAGTGAACAAAATGTATTAAAGATTGTGGATGCAGCACGCGTAAGAAAAATTCCTATCAGAATTGGCGTAAACAGCGGTTCGCTTTCCAGGGAAAAGCTTAAGAAATATGGCGTTACAGCAAAGGGAATAGTAGAAAGCGCTTTGGAGCATGTAGCTATTTTAGAAAAAGCAAACTACTATGAGATGAAGATTTCGGTAAAATCTTCTTCCGTTCCTTTAACATTAGAATCTTACAGACTCTTAAGCAAAAAAGTGGCCTATCCGCTGCATCTTGGTGTCACGGAAGCAGGAACGGAATTTACGGGTACAATTAAATCTTCAATTGGTATCGGTACACTGCTGGCAGAAGGTATTGGCGATACAATTCGCGTTTCACTTACAGCCGATCCTGTAAAAGAAGTGTTGGTTGCAAAAGAGATCCTCAAATCTCTGCATTTGCGAAAAGGCTTGGAAATAATTTCCTGCCCAACCTGCGGAAGAACAGAGATCGATATCATTTCACTGACCCAGAAAGTGGAAAAACAACTGCGACCATATTCCGAACTGGATCTAACAATTGCTGTAATGGGTTGCATTGTAAATGGTCCCGGCGAAGCCCGGGAAGCAGATTACGGTATTGCCGGCGGAGAGCAGGAAGGATTACTTTTTAAAAAAGGAAAGATCATCAAGAAAGTGCCTGAAAAAAACCTTCTGAATGAACTCATGGCAATTATCAAAGCTGATGTTCAAAAATAAATTTATCACGGTTTTTTTTCTGCTGTTTATTTTCAATATCTGTTCTGCAGAATTAACTGTAGGAGAGATTTTATTTGAGGGAAATAACCTCTTTTCGGATAAAGAATTACAAAGTGCTATCCAGTCTTTTAACGGTGCCATCTTTAATCAGAAACTGCTGAATGAAGATGCAAAAATTATCGCAAATATGTATCACACGAAAGGGTACCAGAACGTAAAAATTCACAATCCTCAGATAATTACCAAAGGCACCGAGGAGATCGATATTGTTTTTAGGATAGAGGAGCTGGAGAAGTTAAAAATCGATAAATTCATTCTGAATGGAAACCTATATATTTCTGAAAAAAAAATACTTGATACGATCGATCTTAAAAACCTCTATCTTTCCAATCTGAACCTGGTTATCGATGACATCGTTGAAATGTACACCTTAAGCAGCTTTCTTTTTGCCAGTGTTTCAGTAGACAGCCTGCTGAAAATAGATTCCTCGATAGATGCATTCCTGAAGATACACGAAGGCAGCTATTGCGAATTCCGTGATTTCAAATTTCGTGGAAATAAAATAACCACAAATAAAACGCTTCTGAAAATTTCTCAATTAGAGAACATTGAAAAGATCACTCCACTCATCCTGGATCAATCATCCGAGACCATTCAAAAGAAAAAATTTATTAAAAGCTGTGAGATCATTCCTTTGAACCATCAGCAATTACTCATCGAGGTGGAAGAAGACAGGATGAGCCTGATATCGGGCATTGCAGGATACGATAATTCAAAATCCGGCAGCAATAAACTAACCGGTTACCTTAACCTGGAATTCTTAAATCTTTACGGTACAGACCGTTCGCTTTCGCTGTTCTGGCAGAGAATTTCTGCCGACAGGAATTCTATCGAACTTAATTACCATGAATCCGGGCTTTATCGATTTCCTGCCAGTGGAGATTTTCTTATTTTTCGCGAAGAAGTTGATTCCACTTTTGTAAGAACTAAATTCGATGTTGAGATCTACTATTATGATCTATTTAATAAATATGGTATTTACATGGGAATGGAAGACATCTTTCCCGGCAGCAGACGACCCAAGATAGTAGAAAAAACCTCTTTCAAAAAAGCAGGAATATTCTGGGAAAGAGATTTTACCGATTACTACCTGAACCCATCTTCCGGCAGTGTATTCTTCTTAAAATATTATTATATTTTCAATCGTATAGAAAACGATAACATCTCCAAACAGGCAGTTGAACTCAGTTTTAAGCATTACTTCGGAATTTCTGGTAATCTGGTGGTGGCTGCAGGTACAAATGCAAATGTAATAGAAAATAAAGCTCTTACCGCCTTTGAAGTGTTCGAACTGGGCGGTAGCCGGAATCTGCGTGGGTTCAACGAAAATCAGTTCTCCGGTTACAGGATTCTCTGGTCGAACCTGGAATTGCGCTACCTGTTATCAAGAAATTCCAGAGTATTTTTATTCTCAGATTACGGTTACGTTCACAACGATGAATATACTTTTAATAAATTATTCGGTTTTGGTTTCGGTTTACGATTTGAAACCCGTTTGGGTATTTTGAGACTCGATTATGGTTTCAGTTATTTTGAGGATGAACTTAGAAATCCACTTGACGGAATTATTCACTTTGGATTAGAAACGAAGTTGTGAGAAAAGTGGTTCTGGGTTCCGGGTTCTGGGTTCACTTGAAAAAAGTTTTGAAACTTGACACAAGTCGAATGATCTTGTGTTATACTGAAGTGTATGTTTTTCAAGTTTGGAATTTGTAATTTATTTTGCTATTTGGAATTTGAGATTTGGAATTTATTTGTTATTTTTTATTTGAAATTTGATATTTTAATAAGGAGGTTCTATGGACAAAAAAGGAGAATTAAAAGTTGGAGTTTACGTTGATGTATCCAACATTGCTCAAAATGGTGGATTTGGAATGCAATATGATGTTCTGCGCGAATTTGCCTGTCGTAATAATGGCGTTGCTATCAGGTTAAATGCATATGTAGCTTTTGATGAGGAACGTTCAAAAACACAACCCGAGTATAAGATCAAATCAGAGAATTTCCATTCCATGTTACGTGATTTTGGTTTTAAAGTGATCGTAAAGATAGTTCGGTGGTTCGTAGATGAACATGGTGTTCGTTATGGAAAATCAAACGCCGATCTGGATATGGCTGTTGATACTTTAATGCAATCTGAGAGACTGGATTACGTTCTGCTGGTTAGTGGTGATGGTGATTTCATTCAGGTTGTACGCGCGCTGCAGAATAAAGGCTGTCGGGTAGAAGTGCTGGCTTTTAAAAATGTGGCTCACAACTTAAAGAACGAAGCAGATGTTTTTACTTCCGGTTATCTTGTACCCAGACTTCTTCCCATAGAAATGCACGACCCAAATAATGGTAAACAGATAGTAAGAGGTATTTGTTACTCCTTTTTTCCTGATAAAGGTTTTGGTTTTATGCGCTTTATGAAAGAGCTAAGTGGTGGTTTGTGGATCACCGATTCCCGTAAAAGCGAATCACCCTACGAAACTGCCTTTGTGCACAATACACAATTTCCTGATAAAGTAGACCAATCTAAACTTCCAAACCGTGAAATGATATTTGAATTTGAACTGAAGGAAGTAAAGGAAAAAGGTCTGCAGGCAGAAAATATAAAACTTCTGGAATCCTGATAAGGATCAATTTGTGAATAATAAATTTGCTGTTATAGACGTGGGAACGAACAATGTTCTGTTTCTTATTGCCAGGAAAAATAACAACAAGTTGGATATCCTGCATCGTGATTCTAATATCTCAGCTTTCGGTAAGAAAATGCAAGATGGATATCTTAACACAACAGCAATTAATAAAACAAAAAGAATACTATCTGATAATATTAATTATGCCAGATTATTTACAGAAAACATTATAGTGGTAGGAACCAGTTGCTCGCGGGATGCAAAAAACATTGATATTATAGAGCAATGGCTGAAAAAAAAATTCGGTTTGAAATACAATATCATTAGTGGTGAAAAAGAAGCCCAACTGAACGGGCTGGCCAATATTACAGAATTCAGGGAATTTAACAATATAGTTATGTTCGATGTGGGTGGCGGCAGTACGGAATTTACCTATTTTCATAATGGAAAGATGATTTATAATCAAAGCTTGAACCTGGGCATTAGAAGACTACATAATTCCAAAGATACAAATTATTCAGAAAGATTAAGAAACACACAAAAGGCATTGAATGATCTTGTTCTACCAGATTTTAAAGAATTTAAAATGATCGGGATCGGGGGAACAGTTACCAGTTTGAGTGCAGCCAAATTCGGCTTGCAAAAATATGATGCCGATGTAGTTCATAAAAGCATTCTTCATAATTCCGAGATCAAAGAAATGTTAGATCTTTTCCAGCGTATGAGCAATAATCAAATTGCACAATTAATGCCTTTCGACCGCTACCGGGCAGATATCATCACCACCGGAACCATGATCGTAAAAGAGATCATGGATTTCTATGGAAAAGATGAGATGATAGTAAGTGATAGGGGACTGCAATTCGGCATTCTGTTACAGGAAGAAAAAGATTTGAGGGAAATGCTTTCCTGATGGGATTATCAAAATGGAAAATATATTAAAAAAACTCAAACATCAAAATGGCGAACCGGTTGAAATTAAAATAAAAGGAAAGATAATCAGCAGAGATCATTTTACCTTTATTGCCGGACCCTGCACAATAGAAAATTATGATGATCTGCTGAAAATTGTTAAGCATCTTCAGAAAATGGGAATTAATTTCTTCCGGGGCGGTGCTTACAAAATGCGTACTTCACCTTATAATTTTAAAGGGCTGGGAAAGACCGGACTGGAATTTATAAAAAAAGTTGCGCACGAAACCGGTATGATATCTGTTTCTGAAATAGTCGCTGAAGAAGACGTAGATGAAATGAGTGAATACGTGGACATTTTGCAGGTGGGAACGCGTAACATGCACAATTATCGGCTGCTCTGGAAACTGGGAAAAGTGAACAACCCCATCATTTTAAAGCGTGGTATGAGCAGCACTATCGAAGAATGGCTGCTGGCAGCAGAACATGTCATCGAAGCTGGAAATCCGAAAGTAATATTATGTGAGCGCGGCATCCGCACTTTTGAAAATTTTACACGTCATACACTGGATATTTCTGCTATTCCCGCTGTGAAAAGCTTGAGCAACCTGCCCGTCATCGTCGATCCATCCCACAGTTCGGGACGTCGTGAAATGATAAAATCACTAAGTTGGGCTGCCATGGCTGCGGGCGCAGATGGACTTCTCATCGAGACGCATTTCTCACCGGATAGTACAGTGTGCGATAGCGAGCAGACAATAGATTTTGAGATCTTAGCGAAAATATTGGAGAAAAAAGAAGAACTGCTTGGATTGTGGGGAAAAAAGTAGGATTTTCATTTCGACTCGAAAGTGAAGCGTCGAGTCGAGAAATGATAACATATCTTTTCTTCTCAAGTCGTCGTACCTGTGAACCAACTATTTGATACAAAAAATCTTACAATAAAATCGAAATATCAGATTTAACAATATTGTTTTTTAATTTATAATAATACGGTTTAGATTCTAAAAAATCATACAAAGTATTTCTATCATTTTTATAATCATTTTTTGCACCAATAATAATTTCTTCAAAAGGATGTTCTATCTCTTCATCATGTAAACTTAATGAAATATAAGGAACACTTTTTTTATCTTTTATTTTCGTTTCAATAATTCGTTTCGCATATTCTTTCTCAACAAAAAATGTAAATCTATATTCTTTTTCATTATACCAATCATTCTCATTCTTGAAAAATATTGAATAAAAATATAAAAAAGTTCGAGTTGCATCTGTATTATAATTATGATCTTCTTGATTGGGTGTATGATGAAATATATAAGCTTTGATGTTTTTATCAATAATGTCTTGCTTTATTGATTCGGAATAAATAATTTCACCATCATCAAAAAACATTTTTAAATTGCCATTTTCTTCAATTATTTCATAATTATTTAAGATTTTTCTAAGTTTTTCAATATTGAATCCAATATTGTAACCATCATATTTATATTTTGGATAGTTTGTCCATAATGCCTGAGAGTTTTTATCAGAAGATGTAGAAAAAACAAATACATCATAATAACCTTTTATTCTCTCGAATTCATTCAAAACATTCTTTACAGTATTTTTGGATATGAGATTTCTCTTTTTATATGACTCTAGATAATAATTTAAATATTTCAACTCATAGGGGTCATTCATATTATCTATATTTGTTAAATGTAAACTACGACTTTCTAATATGCCAAATAATCCATCCTTATGTGTATAATGATATATTATTCCATCATTTTTTCTTTTTATTGCACTCATTTAACCCCATTATTGTTTCAATGATTTAGCTTTTTCAAATAAGTTGTACCTATAAAATTATAATAATACTAATTAGAGAATACTATGAATGGTTAGATTTTTTAGTTGCATCTCACACTTTCTTAATAGTTGGTTTAGAAGCTTTTATTTTACCCTTCTCAGCTAGTTTTGATTCCATTGCGTCTATAAGCTTTTTATCTCTATAAAGAAGTATTTCTTTCTTTAAATCAAATACATGTCCACATTCTGTACAAGTAAACTTGCTATTTGAAAGATCCCGTTCTTTCATATTTACTTTAAATAGTTTATTGCAATTGGGACATCTTTCATCTTGTGTAATTGAACTTTTGCTCATATTCATCTCCTTTTAACATATACATAATAAGACAATATTTTTTTTATGGTAAAGTATTTCCATCTGAGTCCGTCTTAATTAACCAGACATCACTTCCACCATTCCCGAAAGAGTATGTATAACCTGTAATGATATATCCACCATCTGTTGTCTGTTGAACGGAAGAACCCGAATCAGTCTCATTTCCACCGAATGTTTGATTCCACACTTCATTCCCATTTGAATCAGTCTTGATTAACCAGATATCAAAAGAGCCATTTCCGAAAGAGTGTGTATAACCTGTAATAATATATCCACCATCTATTGTCTGTTGAACGGAATTACCAACATCACCACTAGTCCCACCAAATGTCTGATTCCATTCTTCATTTCCATTTGAATCAGTCTTGATTAACAAAATATCTCCACTACTTCCGTAAAACGATATAACACCTATAATGATATAACCACCATCTATTGTCTGTTGAACGGAATTACAAAAATCACTATCACTTCCACCAAAGGTCTGATTCCATTCTTCATTTCCATTTGAATCAGTCTTGATTAGAAAGAAATCATGAATACCATTACCGAAAGAGCTTGTATAGCCAGTAATGATATATCCATCATCTGTTGTCTGTTGAACGGAATTACCAACATCTACACCAGTTCCACCATGTGTTTGATTCCATTCTTCATTTCCATTTAAATCAGTCTTAATTAACCAGACATCAGAATAACCATTCCCGAAAGAGTATGTTCTCCCTGTAATTATATATCCACCATCTATTGTCTGTTGAACGGAATAACCACTATCATCACTACCTCCACCGAATGTTTGATCCCATTCTTCATTTCCGTTTTGATCAAACTTAATCAACCAGACATCTTCACCGTTCCCGGAAGAGTATTTATAACCTGTAATGATATATCCACCATCTGTGGTCTGTTGAACGGAATACCCTTTAGCCTCACTATTCCAACCAAAATTATGATTCCATTCTTCATTTCCGTTTTGATCAGTTTTTATCAACCAGACATTTTTCTCATCAATCCCGAATGATATATAACCTGTAATTATATATCCACCATCTGTGGTTTGATCAACGGAATTTCCTCCATCATTACTACTTCCACCAAATGTTTTCATAAACCAGTCATGTGAATCACCTAATTGAATATTACTATAAGATTGTAATCCCCATACATCCTCAATAACTACTTGATAATATCTTACTACATTTTCAACAATTCCTGTAACAATATAACTTGTTTCAGTATTATCGGTGGTTATAAATATTTCAGTTTGATTACTCATATCAGGCAAATCAGATTCATATAGAGTATAGGATTCAAAATCATCATCATCGTTTTGAGACCAAGAAATATAAAATGAGTTATTGTCATAAATAATTTGATATATTTCAACAGATATAGGATTATCATCTAAAATATAATAACCACTTCCAGTAGTTGAAAATCCTACTGAATCTGTAACGTTTACCCAATACCACCTCGGTTGTAATGGATTAAAATCAGTAATTACACAAATAGTATCATTTATCTCACTAACTTCAGTGATCAAAGATTTTTCTCCGTCTTCAGTTTCCGAAATTAATAGTTCATAGAAGTCAAAATCATTGTCTGTGGATTTGTTCCAAATAATTGTCATTTCAAGTAGAGTATAATCAATTGAAATAATATTGATTGGTTGAGGATATGATCCAGAATTATCAACCATTAAAGTGATTGCATTACTGTCAGTCACATTATTACTTTCATCGTATGCTCTAGCTCTTAAAGTGTGATATGATCCATTTTCCAAAGTTGTGGTATCCCAAATTAAAATATACGGCTCAATTTCATCTATTATATTTGTTGCTTCTCCATTAACCCATAATTCAATTTTTTTTATTCCTATATTATCTGAGGCAATACAATTAATAATTACGATTTCGAAAGCTATTGAACCAGTTTGAGGATTAGTAATTGTAACTGTAGGTGGAATTGTATCCGGACTGGTTTGTTTTTCACATGATATTATAAATATAAAAACAATAATAAAGAAAATAAAATGTTTCATAAATCCTCCTTTTCGTTTAATGATGTATCCTTTATTATAAAATTCCATCATCGAATTTACCAGTATATTTTACTTTTTTCAATATCACATTTTGCCTTGAAATTTACTTGAGTGAAAATGAGAAAATCAAAGCTAAGTGTCAAATAGAAAATAATTAAATGTTGTGAAATAAAGGAGAGAGGTATAAAAACTGAATACCGTTCCCAAAGATGGCTTTGGGAACGAGTACTGAGGTTATTTCTTCTCGAGTCGTCGTGCATGATATTAATCACCGTTCCCAAAAAGAGCTTTGGAAACGAGGTCAGATTTTCATTTCGACTCGAAAGTGAAGCGTTGAGTCGAGTAATGATAACAAACTCTCTTCTCGAGTCGTCGTGCTTTACGACTCGAAAATCTTACAGTTCCTTTGCAATCTCACAAGCCAGCTGTACATTATTCTCAACCAATTTGATATTTGCTTGCAGTGATCTACCTTCGGTTATCTTTACAATTTCCGATAATAAAAAAGGTGTGAGTTCCCTACCTGTGATGTTGTTTTTTTTCGCTTTCTTCAAAGCCAGATTAATATATTCTTCCATTTCAGCAAAAGGAATTTCATACTTTTCAGGAATCGGATTGGCAATTAGTATTCCGTTATTCAAACCAAATTCGATATTGGTTTTATAAATATCTGCGATCTGCCGGGGCGTATCTATTTTATCTACTTTCAAGTTACTCTGGTAAGAATAAAAAGCGGGAAATCTGTCAGTTTTATATCCGTAAACCGGCACACCCATTGTTTCCATGTATTCCAGCGTTTTGGGTAAATCCAGAATAGCTTTGGCTCCTGCTGAAACCACTATCACCGGAACCCGTGATAGTTCTATCAGGTCGTTGGAAATATCAAAAGTATCTTCTGCATTCCTGTGTACACCACCGATTCCACCAGTGGCAAAAACCTTTATCCCTGCCCGGTTGGCTGCTATCATGGTGGCAGCCACGGTGGTAGCTCCCACGTTCTTCGCATATATGATCCTGCCAATATCACGGCGTGATACTTTAGCTACATCGTTCGCTTTTGCCAGGATTTTCAGATCATCATTTTCTAACCCGATCTTTACTTTCCCATCAATCAGGCAGATGGTAGCAGGAATCACACCCATCTCGCGGGCAATTGCTTCCAATCTGCCAGCAACTTCCATGTTTTGCGGATATGGCATTCCATGCGAAATGATAGTAGATTCCAGTGCAATTACCAGTTGTTTATTTTTTAAAGCTACTTTTACATCTTTACTGAATTGCAGGTATTTTTTCATCAATTGGTTCCCAGCACTTCCACCCGCATCTTTTTTACACCATGCGCAATAAGCCCGATCTCCTGGGCTGCTGCATAAGAAAGATCCAGATCTCGCCCTTCAATAAAAGGTCCGCGGTCATTAACCCGCACCACAACACTTTTTCCGTTATCTTCGTTAATAACCTTAAGCCGTGTTCCAAATGGCAGTGATTTATGGGCGCAGGTTAATTTATACATATCGAAGATCTCACCATTGGAGGTTTGCCTGCCGTGAAATTTCTTTCCGTAATAGGAGCAAACAAAATAGTAAATCTGTCCTTTTTTTACTTCTTTCACTTGAGTTTCTATTTGTGTGTTTCCAAATTTATTATGTAATTTCTTCCTGGAAACGCCCTTTGTTTCATACAAGTTTCCACTGGAACATCCAATTATTACAAGCATCAACAAAAATGGAGTAAAATATTTCAAAACAACCTCCGGCATTTAATACACTTCCACAAAATTGCTTCTAATCACAATTTTGTCTATCAATTTTTCCTGTTGACAGAATAAGCTTTAAAAACATCTTTAATAAAAATTTATTAAAGGATAATTAATGGATAACACAATAATCGAATATTTTTTGAGTTTAATTAAAATCGATAGTGAATCAAAAAACGAAAAAGCAGTTGCTGAAAAACTGGAAAAGGACTTGAAAGAATTAGGAGCGGAAGCACTATTCGACAAAGCCCATCAAAAAACCGATGGTAACGTGGGAAACCTTTATGCCTTCATTCCTGGCAGCATCGATAAATCTCCCATTCTTTTCTGTGCACACATGGATACGGTAAAACCCGGAAACGGTATTAAACCTCAGATTAAAGATGGTGTGATCACTTCAGATGGAACTACCATCCTGGGAGCCGACGATAAATCCGGCATTGCAGAAATAATCTGGGCGATCAAAGAACTCAAAGAATCCGGTGAGAAGCACGCTCCAGTGGAAATCCTCTTTACGATCTCTGAAGAGATCGGACTGCTGGGTGCAAAATATCTCGATTATTCCATGATAAAATCAAAAACAGGTTATGCACTTGACAGCCACCAGGTTGGTCGTCTTTGTATAGGCGCTCCTTCACAGAACAGCATAAAAATTGTAGTTCACGGCAAGGAATCTCATGCTGGTGCGACACCCGAGAAGGGGATCAATGCTATTCGCGTAGCTTCCGAAGCGATCTCAATCATGCCCCAGGGCAGGATAGACAGCGAAACCACCTGTAATGTTGGAATTATCAAGGGTGGTAAAGCTACCAATATCGTCCCAAATGAAGTGATCATTGAAGCAGAAGCACGCAGTCATAATGAAGATAAATTGGAAAAAGTTACCGATGAAATGTGCCAAGCTTTCAGAGATGCAGTTAAAAAATTCCAGGTGGGAGAATACAAAGCCAAAGTTGAAATTAAAGTCGAGGAAGAATACCAGGCTTTCCGTCTAAATGAAAACGTTGAAGTAGTCGTTTTAGCCAAAGACGCAGCAAAAAAATCTGGTATTGAATTCAAAACAGAGATCGGCGGTGGCGGCAGCGATGTAAATATTTTCAACCAGCATGGTTTGCAGATGGCAGTTGCCGGTACAGGCATGGAAAAAGTACACACGGTGGATGAATGCATCAAGACATCTGAACTGGAAATTGGTGCTAAATGGATGTTGGAAATCATCCGTGAATATTCAAAATAACAAGGAAGTATAATGATAAAACTTGCAATAATCGGATATGGGCAAATGGGCAAACTGATAGAACAGCTTGCATCTGAACACGATTTTGAGGTTGTTTCTATTATCGATCCCCTTCTGGGAAACGACATCTCGGAAGAATCACTTACCAAAGCAGACGTCTGTATCGAATTCACTACTCCCGATGCAGCTTTTACAAATATCCGGAAAATCTGCGAACTTGGAAAGAACCTGGTGGTAGGTACTACCGGTTGGTTGAATAAGCTGAAAGAGACACAAAAACTGGTTCAACAAAACAAGATCGGAATGGTTTATGGTTCAAATTTTTCTTTGGGTATGAACGTGTTCTTTCAAATGGTAAATTCCGCAACCAAGCTGATGAATAAGATAGAAAATTATGATGTTTTTGGTCTGGAATTGCATCACAATAAAAAGAAAGACAGTCCTTCCGGAACTGCTAAAATTCTTGCTGATATCGTATTGAAAAACACTGATAATAAAACATCTGCACAATTTGAAAAATTAGACAGAAAAATTAAAAAAAGTGAATTCCATTTTGGCAGTATAAGAGCAGGAAATATACCCGGAACTCATCTTATCGGGTTTGATTCCGCAGCCGATACTATCGAATTGAAACACACGGCAAGAAACCGTGAGGGTCTGGCTCTTGGTGCTTTAAAAGCCGCAGAGTGGATCACAAAGAGAAAAGGGCTATATAATTTTACCGAGCTTTTTTCTGAGATAATAGGAATTGAACATGAAGCTTGATTTCTTTAAAATGCATGCCCAGGGGAACGATTATATTTACTTTGATTTTACCGAAACTGAAATGCCTAAAATTGATTTTTCCAAATTAGCTATTAAGCTTTCTCAAAGGCACTTTGGTGTTGGTTCCGATGGGATCGTGCTGATACTTAAGGATGATGACAGCGAAGCTTTTATGAAAATATTTAATGCTGATGGTTCCGAAGGAAAAATGTGTGGTTCTGCTCTTATGTGTGTTTCATCTTACCTGGGAAAAAAGTTAGCTAAGAAAACATTGAATATCGACACCATTTCCGGTATAAGGACCGGGTTAATACTCGATGAAAAATTCAATGAAGTCAAGATCAATCTGAGCTCCCCCGAGATCATTTCCAAAGAACCACTTACTGTAGAGAATTTCTCCGGTTACCTGGTGCAGATCGGAAATAAGCATTTCGTTACTTTTATAAACAATCTTTCGGCTGACATGGCTGCAAAATTCGGTCCGTTCATTGAAAATAACAAATCCTTTCCTGATGGGATAAATGTGGAATTTGTTAAGATCAAGTCAAAAAACTCTATTGAATTGAGCGTCTGGGAACGAGGTAGCGGAGCAACTCTTTCCTGCGGCAGCGGTGCCTGTGCTTCTGTGTATGCCGGTATTACGTATGATCTTCTTTCCAATACCGTAAAAGTGAAATTACCCGGTGGTGAAGTATTCGTGGAATATGAGAATGGAGAAATATTCCTGACAGGTATTGTTTCTTTTGTGTTTACAGGAACAGTGGAGATATGAAAAAGATCCTATTACTTCTAATAATCTTTTTACTCTTCTCCTGCCTGCAGGCAGAAAACCTTTGGCTGGGAAAAGATAAAGTAATGCATTTCACAGGAAGCGCATTTCTCACTTTTTGGAATTACGGTTTCAGCCAGGACATTTTGGAAAATTCCAATGAAGAAAGCCTATATTTTTCGATCAGTTTTACAGCATTACTGGGAACAGGCAAAGAATATAGTGATAAGAGAAGTAAATCTACAGGATGGAGTTGGCCCGACCTGACATACAACCTTGCCGGCATCGCTCTGGGTATGGTTTTGATAAATAATTTGAGGTAAATTATGGAAAATGTAGCTTTGATAGAAAGCATTGGCGCATATTTAAAATCATTAAGAGAACAGAAAAAAATAACCCTTGAAAAAGTATCTGAAAATATAAGAATCAAAGTCCGACTGCTGGAAGATATAGAAAACAACGTTTTTACAAACATGGGCGGTATGGGTTATGCTAAAGCTATGATAATAAATTATGCGCGTAACCTGGGCGCAGACGAAGAAAAGATACTGCATCTTTTCGATGAGCAAATGAATCAAAAGCCCAAGTTTGTTCCCCATGTTAAATCCATCCAACCCAAAAAATTGATCATTCCTCCTAAGATTTTCCTATTCTTTTTGTTGATAATAGTCATAATTGCACTTACTTATCTGGTTATACATTTATATAAAAATAATGTTCTAATCTGGCCTCCGTTCAAGAAAACGGAACAAAAAACTGAGACGACCCAAAAGGTGAAAACCCCTGTTAAACCGATAGAATTCGATCTGCAGGAAAAGAGTGATGAGTTGAAGGAAATTGAGCAAAGTACTATTAATGAAACTGCCTTGAAAGATACTACCAACTACCTGAATGAATTCATGTTCAAAGATAAGGAAAGTCCTTTTAATTTCGACGAATAGATCTTTGATGAGTTTTAAAAAAATACAATTCCAGCACCTGCTGGCTTCGGTGCTGAAACCTGCTCGTTATATTAACCAGGAATTGAATAGTTATTCAAAATCACCTTCAGACAAAACAGAGAATTTCTGCCTGGCTTTTCCTGATGTTTATGAAGTTGGTTTTTCACATCTCGGACTAAAGATATTATATTCAATTTTAAATAAAGAACCGGATTGTGTTGCAGACCGTGTTTATGCTCCCTGGCCGGATTTTGCTGAACTCCTGAAAGAAGAGAACATCCCGCTTTTTGGAATTGAAAGCACAGTAGCTCTGAAAGATTTCGACCTGATAGGTTTCACCTTACAAACAGAGCTTACTTTCACGAATGTTTTATATATGCTCGACCTAGCGCAAATTCCGCTTCTTTCCACAGAGCGACGTGAAAGCGATCCAATCATCTTTGCCGGTGGACCTTCTGCAACTAATCCACAGCCTATGGCAGATTTTTTCGATAGCTTTTTGATAGGTGATGGCGAAGAAGTAATACTCGAGATCAAGAACTGCCTTAAAGAAACTAAAAATAGTTCTCGACTAGAAAAACTGAAAGCACTCAGTCAAATTGAGGGAGTGTACATTCCGGTTTTGTATAATGCACAGTATGGCAAAATAAAAGCTCGTAAATTCATGGATTTTGATAACCCGAAAAAAACACATGATAATCAACTTGTTCCCTGGGTAATGCCCACTCATTACCGCTATGTTTCGGAGATCATGCGGGGTTGTTCTCGCGGTTGTAGATTCTGCTTTGCAGGAATGTTCTACCGTCCTGTAAGGGAACGAGACCCAAAAGTGATCTTAAAGAACTTGCAGAAAGAAGTAAAAAAATACGGTTGGAATGAAGCTGCTCTTACTTCCCTCTCTTCCAGTGATTACAGTTGTATCAAACCTCTTTTAATGGAAATCTATAAAAACCTGAATAAAGCCAGCCTTTCGCTACCTTCATTGCGAGTCGACAGCATCGATGATGAACTAACTACACTGATGAATGCCATGCGTCAGACAGGACTTACTATTGCCCCGGAAGCCGGCAGTCAGCGGTTGAGAAATATCATTAATAAAAACATTTCGCAGGAAGAGATCTTCCGCAGCGTGGAAATAGCATTGAAAAACGGTTGGCAGCTCATTAAATTTTATTTTATGATAGGATTGCCATTTGAAACTGATGAAGACATCGAAGCAATCATTAAACTTATAAATGACATCATACTACTTTCCAAAAAGAAGCTGAGAATAAACATAACAGTTTCTCCATTTGTACCCAAGCCTTTTACTCCATTCCAATGGGCAGAAATGGAAAACAAAGATGAACTTCTCCGTAAAGCAAAATGGATAAAAAATTCATTTAGAAGTTATAAATTTATCAAGATAAAATACCACGATGTGGAATCATCTCTGCTGGAATGCGTGATGGGTCGTGGTGGACGTGAAGTGGGAAAACTTATCTTTCAAGCTTACAAAAACGGAGCAATATTCGATGGTTGGAATGAGCATTTCTGTTTTGAGAACTGGGAAAAAGCAGCAGAAAAAATCGGGATGGATATCACAGCTTACACAAAACAAATTCCCTTTGATAGTCAACTTCTCTGGCATAATATCGATATTGGCATCACAGAAGAATTCCTGCTTTCCGAATGGAAAAAATCTGAATCAGAGGTAACAACTGAGGATTGTAAAACTGGAAAATGTACAGACTGCGGTGTATGTACTAAAGAAATTTTTCCAAGATACGTTAAAGAAATCCCCACAAAACCCGTGGAATTAAGAAAACATGTAAGCGATAATTCACCTAATATTCATTACCGGGTTTTCTTTAGCAAAATGGGAAAAATCTGTTTTGTTCCGCATCTCGATCTTGCCCGGATGATCTACAATATAATGCGCGCTTCCGACTTACCGATAGCCTATTCACAGGGATTCAATGTGCGTCCGATTCTCAGTTTTGGTCCCCCTCTTCCCCTGGGTATGCAGGGTCGCAATGAGTATTTTGATTTCATCCTGAAAGAAGAAATGGATACCGGATTTCTATATTCTGAAATCGGTAAAGTAATGCCACCACAATTAAAATTGAATAACATCGAACCTATACCATTAAAAGCGATGCGAGCTATGAGCTATTATGTTTTTGAAAAAATATCCGTGATTCTTCCAACAGAATTTGCGGAGTTGTTTGAAAAGGAAACTGCTTCTTTTCAGAAATGTTCAGAACTCCTTTTTACCCGCATCAGGAAGGAAAAAGAACGAACTGTAGATCTAAAAGAAATAGTTCAAACCCTTAATTGGACAGGTGAAAAACTGGAGATCATAAAAAAGATAGTCGGTGCCAGTATTTTTGATGTTTTAGAACAGGTTTATAAAACCAGAAGAAATAAAACTAATAAGTTTGAGATTATTCGCGAAGAATTGATTTCTGATGAATAATACAAGCTTATTAAACTTCGGAAGTTTGGGTTAAAGAAAATTTTGTCTTTAATTCAATTAACATATTTCTAAATTCCGTTTTTAATTTATATATTCCCCTCTTTTCATCTTTCATTATTCTATCAACCATAGTAATAATAACTTTTTTTCTAGAAGCTTTAGTTTTGTCATTTTTAGTTTTATTAATTATGTTTATAGATTCATTTATTATTCTAATTTTATTATCTAATGATCGTTTGCGGAAATTTGATTCTTTGATATTGCATTCTTTGCAAAGCCCTCTATTGTTAAGTTGAAAGATAAAAAATGCTTTTTTACATAATTTGCATTTTTTTATCATTTTCGTTTTAGTCATCCTTTCTCTCTCCTTATGAAGACACAACTCGTAAGTTGCCCCTTCAATTTAATTCCAGCCAGCTATTATGTGTCGTGTCAGGCCATACAGAAACTTAATAATAATACCACTAATAACAATACGCAAAAGCCAGATGAGAATTTGTTTTGTTGAGAATTTTAATGTTCCAGCCAATCCAGATCATATTCGATTCTATCGTAATCACCATGAGAAGATAAATCAAAGAAAATAGCATCATCAACTGCCGACATACCTGCTCCAATATCAGCACCATTCGCAAAGTAGGCAAAGCCTGTATCAATTATTGTGCTTCCGCTTATTGCTTTAACATCACAACTTACATTATAACCGGTTTTATTACCAGTATTTTTAACAGTTATCTCGATATAGGGGCAATCGTAACTTGTCATGCCGGTTGAAATGTTAACAATTTCAAAATCAGCGGATTTTTCGTTTTCATCGCAACCGGTAGATGCAAATGTCAGGACAATTATCATAAACAGTAAACATATATTTTTCATTTGTTGCCTCCTCTTAAAAATGTCACGGATTTGGCATTTTTAAATTGCTGCAATTAAAAATCCATTTCATCAGAAGCATTGCTAAGCTTTTCAATAAGTGTGTTTCTGGATTCCTCGAAGCTGGTTAATGCTCTGGTGATTTCTTTTTTGTTCGGATAATAGCCATTATCTTCATAAGTACCCAGATCATAAACGAGCTTGATCCTGTTTTCATTAAAAAGTATTTTCAGAGTGTAATTTAAATGAAACGATGAGAGACCAACCTTTACCTTTTGTAGCAGATTTAAAACGATTTTTCCTTTTTCAGGCTCATCCGTTTCAATTATATCTTCGATCTTTTTTGTGTAAACATCCTTCATTTGACTTAAATAGAATTCCTTAACAACTGGATAAGTGACGTTCATCAAGCTGTCGGCTGTAATAACAAATTCGTAATGACCCTCACCTTTTGGCATTTTAAATGCAGTTGCACTTAGAGATACCGCTGATACTATGACCAGCAGCATGATAAGAATTAACATCTTTTTCATTTTAAATCCTCCCTTTTGTCCCGGCGTAGCCTTGGCGAAGCCGGATTGTTTTTTTTTGTAAGGGCAACTCGTGAGTTGCCCTTACACGCTGATATAAAAAAGTGTCACGGGTTTGGCATTTTTCTAATTGCTTGCAACGATTAATATGATAGCAGTTATTGCAACACTAATTCCAATACTTGTACCCCAAATATTCCACATTGTTTTGCGGACTCCATGAATTTCATTAACCTGTAACTGTGTAAGATACAACTGGAATTCACGATCTGTCATTTCGTTAATACCGTCTTTTGTCAATTTACCAGGTGTAAATAAGCTAAGGTCTTCTTTTGTTTTTGAGATCAATTCTATAACGTCCTGAGATCCAACCCAATTTTGCATGAAATCCTTTTTCTTGTATATCAGCCCAGTTACCGGCTGGTTGCCCTCGTTCTTAATTTCCTTAACGAGATCTCGATTGATCAAATAGATATTACCGTCTGAATTCAGATAAATTTGATCACTCTTTTTACCAACAATTTCACCCTTTAATGTGCGCCCATCATTAAGAATAACCGACTCACCCCAGATTATTGTGAACATGAACAATAGCACGATCATAACTAATATCTTTTTCATTTTGTTCCTCCCCTTTTTTGGACAGCTCACAGAGTTATCCCTACGTAATTAATACCTATGTTTGGCAAAGCTGAGCTTTGCGTTCAATTACGTTCCCAAGTGCAACTTGGGAACGAGTTAAAAAACTCACTCTCCATACATCTTAATTGTGTGAAAAAAAGCGTTCCCACGCAGAGCATGGGAACGAGTTAATATTATATTTTCTATTTAAACTCCACAGTAATTTTCTCATTCATTTCATTTTTAAAGCCCGGAGCATTCTGCATTTTATCTTTCATTTCTTTTTCACTAACATTATCGCTGGATGAAAATATCTTCATGTATTCATCATTGGTCATCATTTCATCAAAATCCATTTCAGAAATCGTAACCACATTTCCATCTACGAACATAGCATTGGAATCTGTTATCTTACCATCGAACTTGATCTTGAATGACAGCTTCATGCCTGCATACATTGCTTTTACCATTTCAATCGACTGTTGTTGATCTTCTTCGCTGAGGGGTTCACCTGTTTCTTCTGTATATTCTTTACCTGCGGGTTCTTCTTTTTCCGGTGGAAAAATAATAGTAAATTGTGAAGTTTTTCCTTTATTGAAATCAAAAGTAATATACTCTATTTCTGCTGGCATCCCGGTGCCCTGCACAGCTTTTGCTGCCAGGTTCGTCTCCAGAGTCAGTTTTGTGATATCGTCAAAAGCATAAACAGCCATATAGCCTTTCAAACCGTTTTCCTCGATCTCTTTGCTGGATACATAACTCACATTTTTGCCAAATGTAACTGCATCGGCTTTAAGCTTCTCTACATCATGCAGGCTTTGGCCTCCCATATTTTTTCCCATTTCAGTTGTAACTAAAAATTTTTCTTCGATTGTTCCACTACCGTCTTTTTTTACGTTGATAGTTCTATGCACCTGGAAACATCCACTTAATAAAACTAAAATTGAAAGCAATAATGTAAAATTTCTGATACTTTTCATTTTTCCTCCTCAATATTTTTTTTCATGTTTACAAAATAAATTGATTTTCTGATTGTCAAATCAAATTTAACAGTAACAATATATAAATTCCAGTTGACATACCAAATAGTTTATGAATCTTAGAAATAGATTTTAAGTAATGGAGAATCAATGAATAACGAAATCAGGGTACGTTTTGCACCCAGTCCCACGGGCTACTTGCATGTGGGAAGTTTGCGAACAGCATTATATAATTATTTATACGCGAAAAAAACAGGCGGGGAATTTATACTTCGCATTGAAGATACAGATCGCAGCCGTTATGTGGAAGGTGCTGTAGAAAATCTGATAGAAACACTTCAAGCAGTTGGTTTGGAATGCGATGAAGGACCCGATAAAGGTGGAGATTTTGGACCATATTTCCAATCCAAACGGACTGATATTTACAAAAAATACGTCCGGGAACTCCTGGATAAAGATGCAGCTTATCATTGTTTCTGCACAGAAGACGATCTAAAAAAAATGCGGGAAGAACAGATAGCAAATAAAATGGATATACGCTACGATGGCAGGTGTAGAAATCTTTCTGAAGAACAGATTCAGGAAAACCTGGATCAGGGTAAACTATTTGTTATACGGGCAAAAATACCAACAGAAGGTGAAGTTGTTTTCTTTGATATTGTACGGGAAAGAATAAGCATCAAGTGGAAAACTGTGGACGATCAGGTACTTATCAAATCGGATGGCTATCCCACCTATCACCTGGCAAATGTAGTGGACGATCACCAGATGGGAATTACTCACGTAATTCGCGGTGAAGAATGGATATCCAGTGTTCCTAAACATCTTTTCCTTTACAATGCTTTGGGTTGGAAACCACCCAAAATGTGCCATCTTCCTCTTCTATTAAATCCCGATAAAAGCAAGCTCAGCAAACGCCAGGGAGATGTGGCAGTGGAAGATTTCCTGAAAAAAGGTTATCTGCCGGAAGCTCTTTTGAACTTCGTTGCTCTTCTGGGCTGGCATCCTGCTGGTGATCGCGAACTTTTCACGTTGGATGAACTCGTTCAAGAGTTTTCGTTGAAAAGAATTAGTAAAGCCGGTGCGGTGTTCGATATGGAAAAATTGAACTGGATGAACGGACACTACCTGCGTGATCTTGAACTGGGTTACATTGCGATAAAAGCCAAACCGTATTTTACAGAAGCAGGTTTTGATATCAGCGATAATGAAAAATATCTTAAAATAGTAGATGTAGCCAGGAATAGAATATCAACGCTTTCAGAGATCATCGAAGCAGCAAAACCGTTCTTTACTGTTTCAGCATATTCAGATGAAGACCGGAAGATCATTGACAATGAAAATTCGCAAAAATTATTTACTTTCTGGCTGGAAAATCTGAAAGCAATGGATTCTATTACCGAAGAAAATGTAAACCAGCTTCTTAAACAAAGCACGGAAGAACTGAGCATCAAGGGAAAAGATCTTTATTTTCCGTTACGTCTTGCTTTATTCGGTAGTGTTCACGGTCCTGAACTTCCGGTGATCTTTGATATTCTTGGTAAAAATGAAGTTATCAATAGACTTCAAAAATTAGTTAAAGGGATCTAATATGAAATATTTCAAAAAACTGATCGGGAAAAAATGTTATCTATCTCCCATTAGCGTGGATGATGCAGAGCAGTATTGCGAATGGATAAACGATGCGGAAGTTAATAAATTCATGGTCTTTTCTTCGCATCAGATCGGCATTGAAAAAGAAAGAACTATCCTGGAAGACATGATAAAAAGAAATGCTCAGATCTTCGCTATCATCGACATTAAAAAAGATGAACTTATCGGGAACTGCAGTTTATTCGATATTGATCATCTCAACATGAAGGCAGAGTTTGGCATTTTCATTGGAAATAAAACTTACTGGGGAAAGGGTTATGGAACCGAAGCAACCATGCTGATATTAGATTACGGTTTTAATATTCTGAACCTGAACAACATAATGCTTAGAGTTTACAGTTATAATAAAAGAGGAATTCGTTCTTACAAAAAATCCGGCTTTAAGGTAATTGGTAATCATAGAGAAGCCAAGATAATCGGTAGTAAAAAATACGATGAAATATATATGGATATCCTTGCCAGTGAATTTAAAAGCATCTACATAAAGAAGATAATGGACAAAAAATAAATTATGTTCAATAAAATAAAAGGTCAGGATAAAGCGATCTCAATTTTAAAACGAGCAATGGAGAACGATAAGATAGCGAATACTTATCTTTTCTACGGACCGGATGGAATAGGAAAATTCACAACTGCTCTATATTTTGGAATGGCATTAAATTGTCATGCTACATTAGATAAACGACCTTGCGGAGCCTGTTCGTCCTGCAAGAAATCTTTAACATTTTCGCATCCGGACCTGATCTACGTCTTCCCTTTTCCCAAAGAAACAAACAAACCGGATATTTCTATCGACAGAGAGATCAAATCCGAAAAAATACTGGAAGAGTATACAAACTACATCGAGAATAAGATCAAAACCCCCTGGAAAGAGTTCTTCTTCACCAAAAATACCGGAATTCGCATCGCCAGCATCAGGATGCTGGAACACAGGATACAATTAACTCCCAATGAAGGAACTTATAAAATATGTATCATCGAGGATGCTGATCAAATGACCACTCAAGCAGCAAATGCTTTCCTGAAAACCCTGGAAGAACCTCCATCGGATACTATTATCATTCTTACTTCTTCCAGACCGAATTCACTACTGCCTACTATTACATCTCGTTGTCAACAGATACCATTTGTACCGATTGCCAGAAAATTGATAGAACAGAAACTGGAAGAAAATAAATCACTGGAAAATATTGAAGCTAAAATGTATGCCCGTATTGCCAATGGTAACATGGAAAAAGGACTTCGTCTGGTGGAAGAAGGAAGAATAGAAACCCGCGAACAGACAGTTGAATTCCTGCATATCCTTATAAATCAGAACGATCTCAGTTTCCTGGATTTTGTAAGCCGATATAGAAGTTCAAAGATGCTGAATAAACTTACAGAAATGATATTACACCTGATAATCTGGATTAGTGATATTTCTTATTTCAAGCATGCTCATTCCGAGATCGTTAATCTGGATAAAACCGATATGATCGAAACACTTTACCAGAAAAATTCGGATGTAGATGAATATGCTTCCGACCTGATAAACTTCCTGGAAGAAATGCTGCGCAAAATCGACGGTCACGTGAACCAGCAACTGGTTTTAATAGCAATTTATAATAGGCTATCAAAAACGTTCTTTCCCGGATAGGAGAATAAGCAATGAATAATGAAGAAACAACAAATTTCATTAGAAATATTATCGATGAAGATATAAAAGCAGGAAAACACGAAGGAAGAGTTCATACACGCTTTCCACCGGAACCAAATGGTCACCTGCACATTGGTCATGCCAAAGCCATTTTGCTGAATTATGGTATAGCAGTAGATTATGATGGCAAATTCAATCTTCGCTTTGACGACACCAACCCGGAAAAGGAAGAAGAAGAATATGTAAATGCTATTATCAATGATATCAAATGGCTGGGCTGCGACTGGGAAGATCGCCTGCTGCATGCTTCCGACTACTTTGAACAGATGTACGAATATGCTGTTCAATTAGTTAAAGATGGAAAAGCTTATGTGGACAGTCAGAGTCCTGAAGATATACGGAAAAATCGCGGTACAGTGACAGAGGTGGGAAAAGACAGTCCGTTCAAGAACCGTCCCATCGAAGAAAATCTCGATCTTCTGGAGAAAATGAAAAATGGAGAATTTGAGGAAGGAGCACATGTTCTGCGTGCAAAGATAGATATGGCTTCAGCAAATATGCTGATGCGTGATCCGCTGATGTACAGGATTCGCCATGCCGAACACTATCGAACAAGCAATAAATGGCACATCTACCCGATGTATGATTTTGCCCACTGCCTGGAAGATTCCATCGAAGGCATAACCCATTCGCTCTGCTCTATCGAATTT
Organism: uncultured bacterium; assembly: GCA_965370415.1. Classification (GTDB taxonomy): domain Bacteria; phylum Cloacimonadota; class Cloacimonadia; order Cloacimonadales; family TCS61; genus JACNIV01. Next base: position 50,032 of record CBDUTJ010000006.1, read on the forward strand.
GAAAATAACCGTCCCCTTTACGACTGGTTCCTGGATCAATTAAACGTTCATCATCCTCAGCAGATCGAATTTGCTAGACTTTATTTAAGCCACACAGTACTGAGCAAGCGCAAACTTATCGAATTAGTGGAAGGTGGACATGTTCACAATTGGGATGATCCCAGGATGCCCACCATCTCCGGCTTAAGAAGGCGTGGTTATACTCCAGATTCTATTCGCAATTTCTGTGACAGGATCGGCTTGGCAAAACGACAAAGCATCGTAGATATGGCGCTGCTGGAATTCTCCATCCGAGAAGAACTAAATAAAACAGCTCAGCGTAGAATGGCTGTTCTTGATCCCTTAAAGGTGGTAATAGAAAATTATCCGGAAGACCTTGTAGAAGAGATGGATGCAGTAAATAATCCTGAAGACCCGGATGCCGGAACACGAAAAGTGCTGTTCTCAAAAATCATCTATATCGAACGGGAAGATTTTATGGAAGAACCTCCCAAAAAATTCTTTCGTCTAGCTCCCGGACGGGAAGTTAGATTACGTTATGCTTATTTTATTAAATGTGAGAGAGTTATAAAAGATGAAAAAGGCAACATCATCGAATTGCACTGCAGCTATGATCCCGAATCGCGTGGTGGAAAATCACCTGATGGTAGAAAAGTGAAAGCAACCTTGCACTGGGTTTCTGCTGAACATGCTATCGATGCGGAAGTTCGCCTGTATGAGCATCTATTTACAGTTGCCGATCTAAGTGCTGTGGAAGGAGATTTCAAAGAATATATAAACCCGGATTCGCTGAAGATCCTAACCGAATGCAAACTCGAACCGAGTTTACTTAATGTGGAAAAAGGAAACAGATTCCAATTTGAGAGAAAGGGATATTTTTACGTCGATCCGGACTCATTAAAAGAGAAACTGGTTTTCAATAGAACTGTTACGCTGCGTGATGAATGGGCAAGATTACAGAAGAGAAAGTAATGAAAAAGCTTATCGCAATAGTTGATGATGAACTGGATATTCTGGATTTGGTTGCCATAAACCTGGAAAAAACAGGTTTCCAGACAGCTAAATTTGAAGATGCTTCCGGTTTATTGAACTTTCTGGAAAGTAAAATCCCCGACCTGATCGTGCTCGATCTGATGCTGCCGGATATCGATGGTTTCGATGTATGCAAGAACCTGAAAAAAAATGATAAATTCTCCTCGATCCCCATCATTATGCTAACTGCCAAAGGAGAAGAAACAGATCGGATTTTGGGTCTGGAATTCGGCGCAGACGATTATATAGTAAAACCTTTTTCTCCACGTGAACTTGTTGCGCGGGTTAAAGCTGTCCTCAGACGAAGTGATCCCAAGCAAAAAGAAAAAGAAGTTCTGATAGTTGGTAAAATCCTGAAGATTAACACAAATAAATTTGAAGTATTTGTAAAAGATAAAAAAATCGATCTGACTTCGACCGAATTCAATCTTCTCAAACTCCTTACCAAAAGGATCGGCTGGGTTTATTCCAGGAATCAGATACTCGATCATCTATGGGGAAACGATAAAATAGTCATAGATAGAACAGTGGATGTTCATATAAAAAACCTGCGGGAGAAACTGGGACCGGCAGGTAAATTCATAAAAAATATTCGCAGTGTGGGATATAAAATAGAAGAGTGAAATGAAACTACAAATTAAAATCTTGTTCCTATCCAGCAGCTGCCGGATGGGAACGCAATAGAGAAGACTAGTATGAAACTTTTCAACAAAGCAATTCGTACATTTTCCATCACTCTGATATTGTATGCAATCCTGGTTTTTGTTCTCATCGTTCACGTGATACCGTTCACCAGCCTCCTGCTGGCAATATCGCTGATCACTATTATAGTCCTACTCATCTCGATCTTCTATTCATATTCCATTATTAAACCTGTTGAAAACCTTAATGAGCAAATCGGGAAAATTGCAGAAGGTGATTTCTCCGAATTAAAATATCCTAAAAATCTCGAATACAGGGATATCTTCAACAATTTAGATAGCATTTCTAAAAAACTTCAAAAATATGAAGCTAAGCTTTCCAAACAAAAAGAAGGATTTAATACCATCATCGAATCGATTAAAGAAGCTATCTGGATTCAGGATAAGAAAGGATTTATTACAACTTCAAACCAGAGCTTTATGAACCTTGTACAGCAAAGGAATGTAAAAGGTCAGTATTTCTGGAATGTGATCCGGGGAAAAGAACTTTATGATGTTGCTGACAACATCTTTAAAAAACCAGAGAACAGAACCGAAGAAATAGAGATGGATGGAAAACACTACCTTTGCAGCACATCCCATTCCCTGCTTACGGAAGAAACAGTTTTTATCCTGTATGATATTACCGAAATCCGCCAATTAGAGAACATAAAAAAAGATTTTATACTTAATGTTTCCCACGAACTGCGAACTCCGCTCACTTCCATAAAAGGCTACATGGAAACCCTTGAAGATGAGATCGGTGATGAACATCCAACTTATATCGAGGTCATAAAACGCAACACAGATCGGTTGATAAACATCGTTAAAGACCTGCTTACCCTTTCCAGGCTGGAACACGATATTTCCCTGGAAAAAGAAGAGATAGAACCAGATGAATTTCTGAAGAATATCAACAAGATTTTCGAGCATCGTCTTAAAGAGAAGAAACTGAAATTCAGCTATACTATCGAAAATAAGCTGGAAACGTTTGTTGCAGATAGATTCAAATGGGAACAGGTTTTCATTAACCTGATAGATAATGCCATTAAATACACCGAAAAAGGTGAAATAAAAATAGAAGTAAAACAGGAAGATGACAAAATCATATTTGAGATCATTGATACTGGAAATGGAATTGCACCGGAACATCTTCCCCGCCTTTTTGAACGCTTCTACACGGTAGATAAATCGCGTTCCCGCAAAATGGGCGGAACAGGACTGGGACTTTCCATCGTGAAACATATCGTCAATCTTCACAAAGGAACGATAAAAGTGGAAAGCAAAGTTGGACAGGGAACAAGATTTGTTGTTAAGCTCCCAATAAATTAAACTTCCGAAGTTTTCAAAACTACGGAAGTTTATAAAAAAGTTGCTAAAAAATTCGGCATAATTAATTTGTAATTAGTTTAAAATAAAGAGGAAAAAGAAATGAATAGAGATGAGATTTTAATTGTTTTAAAAAAAAATAAAAAAACATTACAAACAAAATTTAAAGTGAAACAGATAGGTCTTTTCGGTAGTTTCGCCAGAAATGAGCAAAATGAAAATAGCGATATCGACATATTTGTTGAGACCGAACCGAAAATTGAGTATCTTTTTGGAATTGAAGATTTTTTAAAAAGCAGATTACATAAAAAAGTAGATGTTATTAGAAAGCATAGATTTATTAGAAAAAGATTTTTGCATTCCATTGAAAAGGATATAATTTATGTTTAATGAATTGATATTTAACATTTTAAATGATATACAAGATTCAATTGAAATTATTTTAAAAAGAATAAAAGAGATAAATACTGCTGAAGATTTTCTTGAAAATGATTTTAATCTCACAATTTATGATGCTGTTGTTATGCGTTTGCAAGTTATTGGAGAATTGATAAAAAGTATTCAAAATAAAAATCTAAATTTTCTTAAACAATATAATCTAATCGACTGGAATGAAATTATCAGAATGAGAGATAAAATTTCTCATCATTATTTGGATTTAGATGTCGAGATAGTCTTTAATATTTGCAAAGAAAACATCCCTGAATTAAAGAAGGTTATTAATATCATTCTAAATGATTTTAAAATGTAAAAAACCTTTACCTTTTTTCAAGCATCCTGGCTGAAAAATATTGTTAATCTTCACGAGGGAACACTGTGTATCTGGTTATGAAACCGGAGTTTCGTAACCAGCAGAAACGAGATTCATTATGAAATTACCAAAGTTAATTTAATAATGAAGGAGTTTATATGAAGAATCTTTTTATCATCGTTTTATTATTAGTTATTAGTACATCACTTTTTTCAGATGATTTCTATGAAATTTTGAATGAAGATTTTTTACCAACAGATAGCCTAATTCGGAATCAAATACAATATAGATTTGGTCATTTAATTGACTCAATTGGTCATTATTTGATTGGATATGATTTCTCCAATCTCAGTGTATTTGGATTTAAAGATAATTATATTGAACTTATTCACACATTTGATATTAAACATTTGAACTTAGGATATAAAAATCAGTTTAAGTGTATTGTAGGAGATTTTAATAATAATAAAGTTGATGAAATTATCTTTTACTTGAACAAGCGAATAATCTTATTTGAATGGAATGGTCATGAGTTTCAATTAACAGAATATGAAAGCCCTTACTATATCCATCAATGTATAATTGGTGATGTTACAAATAATGGAAAAAATGAACTCATAATGAGTTGTATGGATGATTCATTAGAGAAAGTGTATCCTCATGGAGAATATGACACTCATCTTAGAGTATTATTAGCAACGCTTGAGTCTGGAAACATTGCTTTTTTTTATAATAAAAAAACTGACTTAAACTTAAGAATTAATGCTATTATGCCTTCTGATAAATTAGTTGCAACTTTTGATATAGATAATAACGGAATAAATAAATTAATTATTTCAAATATGCAATCAGATGTAAGTCCAACTTATTATAGAATATATTTGTGGGATAATGAATTAAAATCATTTAATTTGTTTAATCAATTTGAAATTACAAATCTTCATTTGAATCCAACTCAGCTTAAATATGAGAATTTGATAAATTATGTGACAGGTACTTTACATCCAATAAGTTTAAATAAAACAAATTATTTCTTAGCTAATATTTGGGGTGCTAATAAGTCATTCACAAGTCATGCTAGATTACTTTCAATTGAAGATAACAACTTAATGTGTCATGGCGAGATAGAAGAAAAAGGATGTTGGGCTTATAATACTTTCATTTTTCAGACTGATAACAACACAATTTGTATCTTACTTTTGTCTTTGAAAAACTATAACCGAGAGTACAAATTGTATTACAAGCTTGGCTATGTTCACTTCTAATAGGTCATGAATAAAGACAAAATCGCAACTGAATACCTTCCACTTGTGAGAAGCATTGTAAAGAAATTTGCTCATCTCGGTGTTCCCACTGAAGACCTGGAGCAGGAAGGAATGATCGGTCTTCTGGAAGCTGCTGATAGATTTGAAGATGATAAAGGTGCAAAATTTAGCACTTATGCAACTTACTGGATAAAGAAAAAAATGCTGGCAGCAATAGATAAAGAAAAGAAGAGTTCTCTGGATTCGATAAAACTGACAGAAGAATCGGTTGAAACCAAAGAAGGTGAATTAATAACCAGCCAGTATTTAAAACTCCCACAAAATATGCCCGATCTCGAAAGAAAGATATTACGAATGCTATTTGAAGAACAACTTACTTTAAAGGAAATTGCACAGGAATTGAAAATCTCGCGGGAACGTGTTCGACAACTGAAAGAAAAAGCTTTAAGACGGATGAGGGCGGAAAAGCTGTAAAGTGAGCTGCCAGTTCGCTAACGAGAAACAGAGATTTTGATTGTAGCAACAATAAAACCTTCACCCCTATCATTAATATTACGATATAAAACACACAAATAATGGAAACCAAATGCATTCAATTTTCTTCAAAATTCCTCATCCAAGCTCAATATCAAAATATGATGATTCCAAAAGTAACAGCTAAACATCTGTATTGATTTTTGAAAATTTGGTGAGGATCGTTTATCTTATATTTGCGATAATTTATCTGGTACATTATACTCAGGTTATATCGATCACTGAAAATCATTTCCAGACCACTTCCCAAAAATAAACCTCCATCATTATCTTCAAAGAGTTTACTATCTTCTGTTACAAAAAAATTGTATCCACATTTTGCAGATAAGAGAAAATAGAATATTTCATGAGAATATATCTGGTAGGAACCGAAAGCAAAAATCGGCAAAAAATAGAATTCACTTTCATCAACTTTCTTCACTTTCCGAAACAGCTGATAAGTAGTACCAATGCCAACATCCAGTTTATTGGTTACTTCATAATAACCACAAATAGTTCCCGAATAGCCAGGCTTCACATCGTGTGTCATAGTAGTATCCTGCTCTATGATTTCATATTCAGATTTCAACTTACCCAGAGTTTCAAGACCTAAATTGATTTTCAATTTTATCTTGCTGTTACGCGGTTTAGGAATATGGATAACTTCGCTGAACTTAGATTCATCGAAATCGTATCTTTGATCACCTTCGAAAATAATATCCATTTCATGGGAAGTAGTTTTATCTATCAACTCAATCACACTGTCTTTGATAATATAGAGAGTATCATTTTTTGCAATATAGTATTTTCTGTTTCGCACAAATAGCAAGTCACCTTTTATGGGTAGATTGTTTTTTACAGTCACTTCTATCGCTGACAAACCGGAAAGCAAAATCAGCAAAATGTAAATCATTCCAAAACAATAAAGTTTTTTCAAAATGTCTCCTTTGAACTTATAAATCGATGATAGCATTATTTTGTCTTAAATAATGTCAATTTTTTTAAATACAATCAAGCTCTATGTCATTTGACTCTTTCAGGATTGGAATAAAACCGAAATGAATGAAAAATTGCCAAAGGCAGGTGAACCTTGAAAGCGCTAAGCAAGTAGAAGTATTGAAAGAAACCTTTTCCAAAGTTAATCAGTAGCAGGAGTACATCCTAAGAATCTTTTATTATCGCACAACTCCTACTCCTAATAACATTCATAATCTTCTTAACACAATCTTAACATTCACCATATACTAACTTAACTTTCCCTCCGTATAATAAAGTTGAACGGACAAAATAAATGTCCGAAAAAATCCGGCTTCTCCGGCAGCCGCCGGATACACCGGGATAAAGGAGGAGAAAGTGAAAAAAGTATTACTGATTGTAATTTTAACAATCGTTGCATTTGGTATTTTGAATGCAGAAACAAAACTGAAAATGGAACTGTGGAATCGTTGGACGTACCAGACGATCGATGGTGAAGTAACAAAAAATGAGCTGGCTCTCAAGAGAGGTTACTTTCGTCTTGAACCAAAATTCGGGAACAACATTAAAGGTCGTTTCAATGTAGATTTCTTCAGCAGTGACAAGGATACTGATACTAACGGTGCAGGTCTGAAGATCAAGTATGCTTACCTGGATTTCAGCAATATGCTTCCTATCAAAGATTCCAAAATTACTGTGGGATTAATGAAAACGTATTTCGGAACTATCTATGACTGGACTTATATAACTATCGATAAAGATCCTTCCGATAAGTACAAGTTCGTTAGTTCAACGGATTACGGTTTTGGTGTAACAGGTTATTTACCAAACGGATTTGGTACTTACGCTCTGGCAGCTTACAATGGTGAAGGTTACAAAAAAACTGCTGGAGACATCAATAAAGACCTCAACTTTGTTGCCAACCTGCGTGTAACTCCCATTGTCGGTGTTACTGTTGGTGGTTCATATATGATGAAAACAAAATACGACAGCGAAATCGATGATGGAACAGGCAACATGATCGACAATCCAGATAGAGAAGAATACAGCATGATCGCCGGTGTTGGAAAATTTGCTTTCGGTCCTTTCAGTCTGCTGGCTCAATACCTGATGAAAGACAAAAACAAACCGAACGTAGATGATTATCAAAAAGTTAAAACAACTGCACTATCTTTACTGCCAATCTTCAAAGTTAATAACAACTTCGATATTCTGGCTCGTTACGACATCTATGATCCCGATACGGAAACAGACGATGATGGATATAACACGATTGTTGCTGGTTTTAACTATCACATTATGAGAGATGCAAAGAACAATCCGAAATTATTCGTCCAAACCAACTATCAGATAAAACAATATGAAGCTGAAGATTCTGATGATGTAAGTGAACTTATGATGCAGCTTCGCTGGATATTCTCAGAAACAATTAATAAAGGTAAGTAAATTAGACGCAGATGAACGCTGATTAATTATGATAAAATTATGAAAAAAATGCTTTATTTTCAATATTAAAACTCAATGAACAAAATCATAAAAAATCATATTAAATCTGCGAAAATCAGCGTCAAAAAAAAGGAGAAACAAATGAAAAAAATTATACTTATACTCACCCTTTTTGCACTCATCGCAGTTTCTGCGTTTGCAAAAAAAGGAAACAAGATAACCATTGCCGGATCAACCACTGTACTTCCCATTGCCCAAGCAACTGCAGAAGTTTTTATGGATAACAATCCTGAGATCAATATCTCGGTTCGTGGCGGCGGTTCGAGTGTGGGAATAGCTGCAATTATGGCAGGAACGGTCGATATTGGAAATGCTTCACGACATATTAAAGCAAAAGAACTGGCATCTGCTCGTGAAAAGGGAATCAATCCTTACGAGAATGTTGTTGCGAACGATGGGATCGTTATTGTGATCCACAAAGATAATAATGTAAAAGACCTTACATTGGAACAGATTAAGGGCATCTATACTGGCGAGATCAGCAACTGGAAAGAGATTGGCGGACCTAGCCTGCCGATAGTTGTTATTTCCCGCGATGTATCTTCCGGAACCTTTGAAGTCTTTAATAAAATAGTTCTGAACAATGCAAAATGCATTGACAGTGCTTTAATGCTGGCTTCCAATAATGCAGTAGTTTCCACTATTGCTACCACACCCGGAGCTATCGGTTATGCTGGTCTGGGCTACTTGAACGATACAGTTAATGCTGTTAAGATCAACAGAGTTATGCCTTCCAAAAAGACTATCCAGAATGGTTCTTATCCTATTGCACGTACACTGCATATGTACACAAACGGTGCTCCCAAGGGATTGGCAAAAAGATATATCGATTTCATTCTTTCTGCTGAAGGACAGAAAATAGTTGAAGAACAAGGATTCATTAGTGTTAAATAACTATTTTGTAAACTTCCGAAGGTTTCTCTTGTTCCCACGCTCCTGCGTGGGAACAAGTAGCTCTATTCCAAAATAAAGGATTAAAATGAAATCATCTAAAATACTGGCTTTGCTCATTATCGGTTGTGTGATGCTTAATTTCATTGCAGCCTGCGTGCAGAAAACAAATCGGATAAATACTGCCGGTTCTACAACTGTTCTTCCTATCGTTCAGGCAGCTGCAGAAATTTATATGCAGAAGAATCCGAAGATCAATATTTCTGTGCGTGGCGGTGGAACCGGTATCGGTATCAAATCTATGATCAACGAAACGATCGATATCGGCAATGCATCCAGGAAGATCAATAAACGTGAATCTGACCTGATAGATAAAAAAAATCTCATCGAAACAGCCATTGCAAAAGATGCGATCTCCATCGTTGTTCATAAAGACAACCCTGTTAATGAATTGAATTTAAAACAGCTTAAAAAGATTTATTCAGGAAAAATCAATAACTGGAGATCAGTTGGTGGAAACGACAAAAAGATCATCGTAATTTCCAGGGATATTTCTTCCGGCTCTTTTGAAGTGTTCAACGAAGTAGTGCTGGATAGTACAATGGTTAAAAACGATGCGATGAAGCTTTCATCCAATAATGCAGTGGCAACCGCTGTTAGTTACACACCCGGTGCTATCGGGTATATCGGATTGGGTTATGTGAGAAATGAACTTAAAGTGCTGAAAATTGACAAAGTGCTTCCCACCAGCAAAACAGCAATGAACAATGAATACAAATTAACCAGGTTTTTATATATGTATACAACAGATACTCCGAAGAAGCTTGCTCAGGATTTCATCGATTTTATCCTTTCCGAGAAGGGACAGAACATCGTGGAAGAACAGGGATATGTAAGGATAAAATAGTGAATAAATTCAAGGAGAGAATGTTCAAAGGGATCACTTATACTGCTTCATTATTTACTATTATTGTTCTCTTTGGCATTATTGCAACTTTGTTTTCAGAAGGCTTACCGATCCTGAAGCACGTGAATATAAAAGATTTCTTAACCAGTACTTCCTGGCATCCTACCCATTTTCCTGCCGATTTTGGAATTCTGTCGTTGATCGTTGGTTCGCTGGTGGTAACTGCCGGAGCATTGATCATCGCAATTCCGCTGGGATTGGGTTCTGCCATCTATATTTCGGAAATTGCAGGTCATCGTTCAAAGGAAATAATCAAACCCATTATCGAACTTCTGGCGGGAATTCCATCCGTTGTTTACGGTCTATTTGGAATGGCATTTCTCTCCCCGTTCCTGATAAAAGTCTTTGGAATTCCCTCCGGATTGAATGCATTTTCTGCTTCGATCGTTCTGGGAGTGATGGTGGTTCCCATAATATCCAGTATGAGCGAAGACGCACTTTCTACAGTTCCCAGAAACTTGCGAGAAGCTTCTTTTGCAATGGGAGCAACCAAGTGGGAAACTATAACTCAAATAGTTTTACCTGCAGCTCGTTCCGGTGTTATCGGCAGTATAATGCTGGGTTTTGGCAGAGCTATTGGTGAAACAATGGTTGTGATAATGATAGCCGGCGGAGCTGCACAGATTCCCAAAAGCATATTTCAACCGGTACGTCCGATGACAGCAGCTATTGCTTCCGAAATGGGAGAAACCGTTATCGGCAGTCCGCATTTTCACGCTCTTTTTGGAATTGCAATCGTATTATTTATCATCACATTTATTACAAATCTTATCACGGAATTCGTATTCCTGAAGAAAAGGCATCAGGCATGATTAATACAAGAACAATGATCAGTCATTCTGAGAGAATCTACCTGCTTTTCCCACGAAGAATCTCATCTTGTATAGACTCTTCGTCGAAAGCCTTTGTGGGTTGTACTCAGAGAGACGAAACTTTATTTTCTGAAGAATCTCGTGAGAATTCTTGCAGCTTTACTTCTCGTAAAATAATGAGAATCTTCCTGAGAAAAATCCGGCAACTGCTGAATCAAGAAAACCAAAAATTTAAAACTCGAAGGAAATAATATGACTAAAAGAGAATTAAAGCAGTTTCTCGGAGTAAACGCCCTACGGCTTTTCATAGCCATTACAGCAATATTCCTGATTCTATTCCTGTATGTAATAATCTCTAAGGGTGGCAAGATGATCTCCTGGTCATTTCTTACGGAATCACCAAAAAAATATATGACGGAAGGCGGAATATTTCCTGCTATTGTGGGAACGTTCTGGCTCACCATTATCTCGATCGGGATTTCACTGCCATTGGGAGTTTTCACCGCTATTTATATGGTGAGCTACGGAAAGCCTGCCTGGTTCGTGAGATCTGTCCGAATAGCCATCAACACACTCGCCGGTGTGCCGTCTATCATTTATGGATTGTTTGGTCTTACAGTATTCGTGCAATTAATGCAGCTCGATGTTTCCATTCTTGCAGGTTCACTTACTTTGGCAATCCTGGCGCTTCCGGTTATGATCAATGCCAGCGAAGAAGCGTTGCGATCAGTTCCACAGGATTTCAGAGAAGCTTCTCTGGCACTGGGGGCTACAGAAAGACAAACAATCTTGCGAGTTCTTCTGCCCACTGCTCTTCCTAATATTCTCACGGGAACCATCATCAGCATCGGTCGCGTGGCAGGTGAAACTGCTCCAATTTTGTTCACAGCCGCTACATTCTACACTCGAAGATTACCAACATCCGTGATGGATGAAGTGATGGTTCTACCCTATCACATTTATGCTTTGATGACAGAAGGTGCACACGCCGATAAACAGGTTCCCATCGCTTATGGAACTGCTGTTGTTTTGCTTGCGCTGGTTCTGCTGGTAAGCACTATTGCCATTATAATTCGATATAATATAAGGAAAAAAAGAAAATGGTAAATACACATATCAGAACCGAAAACCTAAATTTATGGTTTTCGGAGAATCACGTTCTTCAAGACGTGAACATCCCGATATATGATAAAAAGATCACTGCTTTGATTGGTCCTTCTGGCTGCGGGAAATCTACACTTCTTCGATGTTTCAATCGTATGAACGATCTAATCCCGGAAGCAAAAATAAAAGGGAAAGTTTTTTTGAATGAACAGAATATCTACGAATCCAGAATAGATGTAACACAGGTTCGCACCAAAGTTGGAATGGTTTTTCAGCGTCCCAATCCATTTCCCAAATCTATTTACAAGAATATTGCTTATGGCTTAAAAATTCGCGGTGAAAAAAAATCTGTAATAAATGAAGTTGTGGAAAAAAGCTTGAAGGAGAGTTGGTTGTGGGATGAAGTGAAGGACAGGTTGAATGAATCTGCTTTATCACTTTCCGGTGGTCAGCAGCAGCGATTGTGCATTGCACGAGCACTGGCAAATAACCCGGATATTATCCTGCTGGATGAACCTACATCTGCTCTCGATCCGCAATCTACAGCGAAGATAGAAGAGCTGTGTATGGAATTAAAAAATAAAGTCACAATCCTCATCGTAACGCACAACATTGCTCAGGCAGGAAGGATTTCAGATTACACTGCTTTTATGTACCTTGGTGATATGGTAGAATTCGGAGAAACTAAGAAGATGTTCACCGTTCCCAAAGACAAACGAACTGAAGCCTACCTGAGTGGTGTATTTGGATAGGAGAAAACTAAATGAAAAAAACAATAGCACTCGTCGCCCACGACGATCAAAAAGTAAACATGGCTGAATGGACAAATAAACACATACAACAATTGAGCAAACATAACCTGGTGGGAACAGAAGGAACTTGCGAAGCAGTTGAGAATATCACCGGACTTACGGTACAAGTTTTAGGTCACGGACCCGATGGCGGCGATATCATCGTTGCCAATGAAGTGCTGCAGGGCAATATTGACATCCTGATATTTATGATCGATGCCAGAACTCCGCACGGGCATGAACATGATATCCAGACACTGATCCGCATTTGCGTTTTAAAAGATGTTCCCATTGCTTTGAATAAAAAAAGCGCCGAGCTCATGTTCTCATCTGAAATGATGAAAGAGGAAATGGAATGAAAAAAATATTATTTGCTTTATTATTACTTATTCTTCTGGCAGGATGCAATAAAAAGAACCAGGTTTATCTGTTGGGTGCGGGAGCTACATTTCCTCAACCTTTATATGAAAAGATGTTCAAGGAATTTTACAATGAAACAGAAATTAAAATAAGTTATCACGGTATAGGCTCCGGCGGTGGTATTTTCCGTCTGAAGGATAAACAGGCAGATTTTGGAGCTACCGATATTATTGTAGAGGACAAAGTTTTTTCCGAGAAGATCGTGCATATTCCAATTTGTCTCGGTGCTGTAGCCATCACTTATAATCTTCCGTCTGATATACCGATAAATTTTTCACCGGAAGTTTTAGCTGCAATATTTTCCAGAAAAATTACAAATTGGAATCATAAGAAGCTAACAGATTTGAATCCGAATGTTGTTCTTCCAAACCAGAGAATCTTAGTTATTAACCGATCAGATGAAAGCGGCACAAGTAAGATATTTAATGATTATTTGTGCAAAATCAGTACGAAATGGGCAGATCGTAAAGAAAACCCTCTCAAAAAAATATTCGAACTATCTGCTCCCAGCAATTTTGAAATGGCTCTTTCTATTAGAGAGACATTCGGAGCTATCGGTTATATGAGTTATTCCTATGCTAGATCAAATAAAATATCCTGCGGAAAAATAATGAATCAGGCAGGAAACTTCATTGCACCCGAATTGAAATCCGTGAGTTGTGCAGCAGAATGTGAGATTCCTAATGATACAATGATTTACCTTACAAATACATTGGCAGAAAATGGATATTCCATCAGTAGTTTTTCCTGGCTGATTCTTTACAAAGATTTGGGATATATGGAAAAAGAAAAAGCCGAGAAGCTGATAAAAATGGTTAACTGGATGTTACATGATGGACAGGAATATTCACCATCATTGCATTATGCACAACTGCCACCGGAAACAGTGCAGAAAGCTGAAGTTCTGCTGAAATCCGTTACCTGGAATAATGAAAAAATTAATTAGGAGTAAAAACAATGCTTAATGAAAAAATTGAAGAATTAAAAAAGAACATTATCGAAGAAGCAAATCTGGTTGAAACTATGATCGAGCTTTCCTTTGCAGGACTTCTGGAAAAAGACAATTCCAAGCTGGAAAAAGTATTTGAATTGGAAGAACAAATAAACAGCAGGGAAATAGAAATCGAAGAAGATGTCATCAGCCTTATCGCTTTATATCAGCCGGAAGCAAAAAATCTGCGGACAATAATGATGATCTTGAAAATGAATAATGACCTGGAACGAATGGGAGACCTGGCAATAAACATCGTGCAAAGTGCACAATATCTCATCAGGAAACCGTTCATTAAAAAACTTATCAATCTGCCGGCTATGGCAGAAGAAACGCAGAAAATGCTGAAAAATTCCATTACTGCTTTCATCGATGAAAATACCAAACTGGCAAAACAGGTCTGTATAGACGATGATATCGTGGATGATCTGAAAGAATACATTTACCGCGTGCTTATCACATATATGATGGACGATCCGGCAACTATCAAAAGAGCGTTTCACATAAATAAAATATCTTCCAACCTGGAACGTATTGCCGACCTTTCCACCAATATTGCAGAAGATACAATTTATATGGCAAAGGGAAAAGTTATTAAACATCATATAGAAAATTGACTAAAACTTCTCATAAAAAATAATAAATTTGACAGTTCGAATCAGGTATAGTTTTTTATCAAAAAATCTCTAAGGAGCAATTATTTTAATGATTGTAACCATTTTCAAGTTGTTAGGAGCACTCGGAGTTTTCCTGTATGGAATGCGCGTGATGAGTGAAGGTATACAGAAAGTTGCCGGCAAAAAAATGCAATCTATCCTTAATTATATGACAGCCAATCGCGCAGTTGCCGTTCTTACCGGTTTTCTTATAACCGGGCTTGTACAGTCATCTTCGGCTACTACAGTTATGGTAGTTAGTTTTGTGAATGCCAGTTTACTTACTCTTACACAAGCTATCGGCGTTGTGATGGGAGCCAATATAGGAACCACCGTAACTACCTGGCTCATATCTATTATTGGTTTTAAATTCAGTATAACGGCTATAGCTCTTCCCATAGTTGGGATCGGTTTGCCTTTCATGTTCTCGAAATATAAGAAAAGAAGGGATATCGGCGATATCCTGATCGGTTTTGGTTTGTTGTTCCTGGGCTTAATGTTCCTGAAAAGTTCTGTACCGGATATCAGAAGTAACCCGGAAGTTTTGGAATTTTTAAAAAATTATACCGAACTGGGATTTATGTCGTTCTTGATCTTTGTAGGAGTTGGTTCTATACTTACAGTTATCGTGCAATCTTCCAGTGCTGCCATGGCTATCACGGTTACGATGGCATTCATGGGCTGGATAGGTTTTGAAACTGCCGCAGCGATAGTATTAGGAGAGAACATCGGAACCACTGTAACAGCTTATCTTGCTTCTATTGGAACTTCTGTAAATGCCCGCAGAACAGCCCGTGCTCATTTCCTGTTCAATTTCTTTGGCGTTATCTGGATGGCTTTTATCTTTAGATATTTCACTGCTTTCATCCTGAAGATCGCACCCTGGAATTCCAGCCTGCAAGAAAATCTACCATTAAATCTCTCTCTGTTCCATTCGGTATTTAATATTATTAATACTCTCATATGTCTACCGTTCATAGCCCAATTTGCAAAATTAGTAAATATACTTGTAAAAGCCAAAGAAAGCGATCTATCCAAAGAATATAAATTGAAATTCATATCAACAGGACTTCAAGATACAGCCCAGATGAATATCCAAACTGCTAAGATAGAACTCACAAAAATGGCTCTTGTTACAGAGAAAATGTTCACCACTTTCCTGAATGTATTCCGCAATCCGGATAAAAAGATGGGTTCTAAAGTGGAAAAAGTAAAAGAAATGGAAAACCTTACCGACCAGATGCAGGAAGAGATCACAAAATTCCTGGTGGAATGTTCAAAAGAAGAACTCAGTGAACGCAGCATAATGAACGTTACCGCCATGATGCGTGTGGTGAATGAACTGGAAAATATCGGTGATAGTTGTTATAAATTGATGATCCTTACAGAAAGAAAATATGATAACAAAATTCAACTGCATAATAAAGCGATGGAAGAATTTAACGATTTTACTTCTATACTGCTGGAATTCATGGGAATATACAAAGAACACATGACCGAACACCTGGAAAAGAAGCTTCTTGAGCTTGCCTATAAATTGGAAAGGAAGATCAATCATCTACGGGATAACTTGAAAAAAGCAGCTCAAAAACGCCTGCAAGTTGGTGCAGATGTTAAATCCGAATTACTCTACCTGGACCTTTTAAAACACTTTGAACATATCGGTGATAATTCGCTCAATATTGCCCAGGCACTCAGGCAAGTTTATTAACATTAAATTACTTTCTGGATCCCCCTTTTCAAGGGGGAATTAAAGGGGGTTGATTTTCGAATCCAATCTCGTTATACAGGCTTCATCAATCTCATCACAGAATGCTCAACTCGATGCAAGCTCTCGAGTCGAAACATTATTATTCTAACAATTATTGCATAAATAGTTCTTCTACTTATCTTCACTTTTGTGGAAAACATCATTCTTTTAGAAAATATAACAACCCTAAAGAACCTCTCGTGATAAGCCCAAAAGAGAGAAAACCATGAAACCAGTTATATCCCGGAAATTTGAAATAGATAATAGCCATGATAGCACCCAGGAAAGAAGCATGTAAAGCGGAAGCTTTAAATAAAAGAACCATTTCCCGCTCATCCGGCATGTCCCTGGTGGCAATTAATCCTGCAAAGAACAGTATTAAACCCAATAAACCATAATCACCAAAAGTTAACGTTAGAATAAAAACCAATATCCCTGAAATTACTTCGATACTAAAGAATAATGTGTTGTTTCCTCTAATTTTCATTTTTCCTCCAGATAAAATATTTCTTCTACATTTGTTTTGAACACTTTAGCAATATTTAAAGCCAACCTTACCGATGGATTGAATTTTCCTTTTTCGATGGCTATTATCGTCTGACGGGAAACTCCTACTTCTTTTGCAAGCTGCTGTTGAGTCATCTCATCATTCATGAATCTGAACTGTCTTAATTTATTTTTCAGCTCATCCAATTTCTACCTCCTTTATTTCACTCACGAGTCAAAGTCATTTATTGTTTACTTTATGTCAAGTTTTATTTACATTATGTTGTGTTTTGTTTACCTTGGTTTTCAACACAGAGTCACAGAGACACAGAGAACATGGTGTTAAAATTTGGTAAAACAGCATCGGCACGATCAGAAGTTTTGTTCTCCCCCATATTTTAGCTCCCCTTTAAAAGGGGAGAAGTCCGGCACCTATTTTAAAAAAGAATTTCTTTAAAAAAAGCAAATAGGTGCGGGACAGAAGGGTTTAACACACTTAACAGCAAACTTTTCACTCTATCTCCTTACAGAAAAATTAAATGGCTTGACGTAGATTAATAATTTTCTTTTTTTCACTTTTGTAACAAAGGATAAGGAAATGGGATATTTACAAGAAGCTGAGAATAATTATTTACATAAAGTATGTAAAACGCAATCTACCATTTATGAAGTAGTTAAGCAACATCATGAAACAAAATTTAAATAAAGATGAGTAACATAATAATTAAAATTGCTGATATCTTTCTTGAAACAGAGGAATCATCATTTGATTGGAAAAAAGATAAAAGTATTATGATTTCATGGTATATTTTATTCTTTTTAGTTTTAATTGTGATATTATATAAAGGATTAATAAATTTACTTATGCCCCAATTAAGTAATTCTATTAAACTGACTTATATTTTCAGAATCGGAAATTTAAGCCTTGCAACTTTTATGATATTTGCTCTAGGACATTTAACCTTTCGATTTTATCGATTTATCATATATGCAAATAATAGGATTTATTTTATAAATATTATTTATTTCTATATAATGAGTATTTTACTTTTTAGTTATGCATATAACCTACTTAACCAAATCAACTCTGAGTTTTTTATATCAACAATTGACTTACCTGTACATTCAGAAACTTATGTTAATCATGGTTTAATGAGATTCTTAACAGGTTTAAAGTTTATGCTATATAGTGCTTTGCAGAGCGTTACAGGTAATTTTAATGGTATAAACTCGAATTCTGTTATTGTAAGTATTTACAACTATTTACAGAACATTTATACTATATCTTTATTATCCTTATTGATTTCTACATTTGTAAGTAGAAATTCAAATAAACATTCAGATAAACATAATAACGTTGCCTAACAATATGTATAAAAAATTACTGGATAGTAATAAAATTGAGTGTTTTAATTCGTTTCAAAATCGGTGTGTCTTGATAAAAAATCGCTTCGAAGATAGTAACTTTTCATACACTAACCGTTAACAAATAATGTATAATCCCAGATTCCTTCTTACATTCCACTCCAGCAACTACCTAATAGGAATGAGAAAAATACTTTGTTCGTTTTTGTTCGTTGTTACAAATCCTTAAGCTACAGAATCACACTTTCTTTATATTCACCGAATTCTTGACGTAACACACCGCAGATCTCACCGAGAGTAGCATAAGCTTTTACTGCTTTCAGGATATGCAGCATCAGGTTATCATTTGAATTAGCTGCTTGGCGAATATTTTCCAGTTTGGTTTTTACAATCTTGTTATTTCGTTCACTCTTAACCAGCTTAAGTTTCTTGCACTGGTTCTCACCGATAACCGGGTTAACTTTCAAGAGTTCGGGTCTGGTTTTTTCTTCTGCCGTAAATTCGTTCACGCCCACTACAATCCGTTCTTTGCTTTCAATGGATCTCTGATAATCATAAGCGCTGTTCTGAATATGCTGCTGCACGAATCCTTTTTCGATAGCAGAGACCATTCCGCCCATTTCTTCTATTTCATCGATCATTTCTTCTGCTTCTTTTATCATATCGGAAGTAAGTGATTCCACATAATAAGAGCCAGCCAGCGGATCGATCGTATTGGTTACTCCGCTTTCATGTGCAACTATCTGCTGGGTACGAAGTGCGATCTGAACAGAATCTTCTGTGGGAAGAGCCAGAGCTTCATCACGAGAATTTGTGTGTAGGGATTGTGTTCCTCCCAGAACTGCTGCCAGGGTTTGAATAGCCACCCGAACAATATTATTATCCGGTTGTTGGGCTGTGAGAGTGCATCCGGCAGTCTGTGTGTGAAAGCGCAGCATCAAGCTTTTGAGATTTGCAGCTCCAAATTTTTCTTTCATTATCTTTGCCCACAAAAAACGTGCAGCACGGAATTTTGCAACTTCTTCCAAGAGGTCGTTATGTGCATTGAAGAAAAAAGAAAGTCGAGGAGCAAAATCATCTACATTCATGCCGCTTTCGATAGCAGCTTTCACATAAGCAATTCCGTCTGCCAGGGTGAATGCTACTTCCTGAGCTGCTGTGGAACCTGCTTCTCTAATGTGATATCCAGAAATCGATATTGTATTCCAGTTTGGAACTTCTTTGCTGCAAAATTCAAATGTGTCGGTAATTAATCTCATGGAAGGTTTGGGTGGGAAAATGTAAGTTCCACGAGCAATGTATTCCTTTAAAATATCATTCTGGATAGTTCCTCTTAATTGATCAGCAGAAACTCCCTGTTTTTCTGCCACAACGATATACATTGCCAGCAGCACAGCAGCGGGAGCATTTATGGTCATGGAGGTGGAAACTTTATCGAGTGGGATTCCATCAAAAAGAACTTCCATATCTGCCAGTGAATCGATGGCAACACCAACCTTTCCCACTTCGCCTTCGCTCATCAGGTGATCGCTGTCATAACCCATTTGCGTGGGAAGATCGAAAGCAATGCTGAGTCCTGTCTGTCCTTTTTGCAGCAGGAATTTGTATCTTTCATTGGATTCCTGTGCATTTCCAAAACCAGCATATTGACGCATCGTCCATAAGCGTCCTCGATACATTGTGGGCTGAACTCCGCGGGTGTACGGATAAACTCCGGGAAAACCGAGAGATTCTTCATAACTTATATTTTCTGTATCTTCTTTTGTATAAATTCTTTCAACTTCTTTATCTGAACCGGTGAGGAATTTTTCCTTTCTTTCCGGGAATCTGCTTAAAGTTTTTTCCACAGACTTTTTAAAAAGTTCTTTCTGTTCATCGAATGACTTTGGCATAACATTCTCCTGATCAATGTTTTATGTTCAATTCGTATATTACATGTTTTATGTCAAATATAAAAGGTTTGTACAGCTTACAAATAAATTACACAATTGAAATAAAAATAATTACAATTACAAATAATATTCCTATAATTATAAAACCCTTTCTCACAAGCGTTTTTTCATATTCCATATCTCTTGATGGAAAATAAAAACTCTCTTTATCAATTTCTTTCTTATAACGGTTTTGAATTATAAATACAGGCATAAAGGAACTAATCATGATCGAAATATAGCCCAATAATGCTACTATAATTTTCACTTCAGTAACTGTTATAATTGAAAATATCACAAAAAGTAATAACCATTCTATGAATATAATAAATGTTAGTCTAATTCCCCATTTCTGCATTATTTCAGCATTGAAGATGGCTCTTGTAAATTTGAAAAGCTTCTTATGGTAATAGACTTCAGATTTTCTTGAAGCATCTAAACCTTTTTTCATTTCGATCACAAATTCGTATGCATCCTTGAAAACCAGGAAAATCCTGATTTTTTGCTCATTTGTATATAGTTTTATGGATGACCTATTGTGAAAAAATGTGAATTTCATTTTCTTTACATCATTAAAAGGAATTGTTTTTGTGGATCTGCGATTTGTATATATTATCTGCTTGGAATCGATACTTGCTTTAATGCCATATACCCTGTGATTATTGTATAACTGAATTCCAAACAATAAAAGACAATATACAATAACAAAAATAATCTGATCTATTGAATCTTCAAAGATTTCACCGTATTTAATAAAGTAAATAATCGGATAATATACAAAAAATGATGCCATAATCCAAATCAGAATAATTGAAAAAAAAGCATTTTCTTTATGTTCCTTTCCAGGCTTGTATTTTTTCATAATTTTCCTTCTTACATAAATCACTATATATTCCGATTATTGTCAAATAAAAAAGCGGCATTTCTACCGCTTTCAATTCTATCTTTTATTATATATTAAATAATTCCAACTGCTTTACCGATCTTTTCAAATTTTTCCAGGGCTTCATCGAGCTGCTTCCTGGTGTGAGTAGCCATAAAGCTGGTGCGGATAAGTGTGTCATTTGGAGGAACGGCTGGCGGAACAACCGGATTTATAAAAACACCTTCATCATCGAGTTGTTTCCACATTTTAAAGGCATTCATCATATCTCCCACGTGAAGCGGTATAACCGGTGTACAGGAAGTTCCTGTATTATATCCCATAGCTTTAAAATTTTCCATCATATAATGTGTATTTTCCCAGAGTTTATCTATGCGTTCCGGTTCTTCTTTCATGATCTTCATTGCTTCTAATACTGTGGCAGCAGAAGCTGGTGGCAGTGATGCGCTGAAAATTAACGAACGGGCATGATGTTTGAGGAAATGTATAACCTCTTTGCTGCCGGCGATAAATCCACCCACAGAAGCCAACGATTTACTGAAAGTTCCCATAATTAATTCAACATCATCTGTGCAGCCAAAATGCATGGCAGCGCCTGCACCCGTTTTGTGCAGAACTCCCAACGAATGTGCTTCGTCCACCATTACACTGGCACCATGTTTCTTTGCCAGTTTGCAGATATTAGGAACATCCGCAATGTCACCTTCCATACTGAAAATTCCATCAACAACTATCAGAGCACCTTTCCCTGCCACTTTGTTCTTCAGAACCGTATCGAGATGTTTCATATTATTATGATTGAATCGTACCATTTTTCCCTGGGAAAGCATACAGCCATCCAGAATTGAAGCATGATCGAATTTATCAGTAACGATATATTCTCCCTTATCCACCATAGCAGAGATGGCACCCAAATTTGCCATATAACCTGCAGCAAAAGCCAGCGAAGCTTCCTTGCCAACCAGTTTGGCCAGTTTATCCTCAAGCTCTATATGAATGTCCAGAGTTCCGTTCAGGAAGCGGGAACCGGCACAACCAGTGCCATATTTATCGGTTGCCTTTTTGGCAGCTTCTATTACGCGCGGATGATTGGTGAGACCCAGGTAGCTGTTCGAGCCCATCATCAACATACGTTTACCATTACAGCTTACTTCGGTATCCTGTTCAGAATCTATAATCCTGAAATACGGATAATGACCCAAAGCCATAATTTCTTTAGCAAGGGTAAATCCTTTAACTTTATCGAGTAAACTCATTTAACCTTCTTTAAATATTTTATTTAAAATTCAAAAGCAGATTTTCAATATACACTGTCAACAAAATAAAGTTTTTGACTCTCATTACGAAGCTTCCGCTTCGTAATGCACTAACTTTAGAAGCTGCCGCTTCCATAGTGCGAAGTAAAAACTTCGCAGGTTATTGCATTCCCAACTGGAAAGTTGGGAATGAGAGAAAGTTTATTTCATCAATAGCATTTTGCGGGTAAAAGTATTATCTCCTGCGATCAACTTGTAAAAATAAACTCCGCTGGAAACCGGTTTTCCGGAATCATCAGTACCGTCCCATAATATTTCTCTCGCCCCTCCCGATAAATCGGGATTTGGGAACGTATCAAAAACTTTTACTTTCTGTCCCTTCAAATTATAAATGACAAGTTTTGCGTTCACAGCATCCTCTGCGGTTAAAGATAATGAAATAGTTGTTGTTGGATTGAAAGGATTAGGATAATTCCCCAAAAGTTTTGTCTCCAGAGTTAAAATATTATCCGCTGATACAAATAAGATTTCAAATTCTATCGGATTGGATTCAAATAAGTATTCATAAAAAGCTGTAAGCCCTACTAAGTAGGTTTGACCACTAATAAGATCATATATATCATAGGAAAGTTCAGTCGTTTCTTCCAGTAACTCTCCATTCAGGTAAATCCTGTAATTCAGAAATGGAAATGTACTTCCCGGTTCAGGTTCCTGCCAGGTTAGATGAATATGGTCATCCATTATTTCATAGGAAGCATTTGTAGGAGGATAACATATATATCCCCAACCATCATCAATAATTATTTCTGATTCACCTTCTTCATAAACGGCAGAAACTCCGGTAATGTATTGCTGTCCAGGTGTAAGATTGGTATATTGATATTCAAATACATCTATACCAACTGTAGCTAAAGGAAATGTCATATCATCCAGGTATACGTTATAACCAATTAATGTTGCATTTGAATATTCCGGAGGTTCCCAGAAAATAATCCACATAAAAGGATTTAATACAACGTTTGTTGGTGGATTGAGTGGATGAGGACATATAAATTCTGCCCCAACTAATTCAGATGAGCCAGCTTCGTAATTTGCACATACTTCAGCTAAGTAATTTTGCCCGTATACTAAATCAGTAAATATCCAAGTCTGCTCATTTGTAGCTGCCACATGACATCCATCTAAAAAAACACAATAATGTCCAAGAGGATCAGGAGGTGATGTACTTCCCGGCTCTGGTGGATCCCATGTAAATATAGCACAGTTATTATCAATTGTAACTTCAGGATTCTGCGGTGGATTGAGGATGTGAGGAATATAAATTGTTGTATCAATTATTGCAGATTCATAAGCTCCCTCATAAACATAACTAACTCCATAAGTATATTCACCCAGAAAAATAAACGGGATAAAAATTAATGGACTAGTTATTAAGCATCCTATAAGTACACCGTTTTCATAAAGATTCCATCCAATAATAAACAATGGTAATGTAGGATATGCAATTCCAGTTGGACCTAAGATTAACACAGAGTTTCCACTTACTGATACCAAAAATGATGTAGGTGGTGCATAAGGCGACAATGTCGGTTCATAATCCACAATTCCATAAGCAGGATTATCGTTACCGTCAATTATAGAAACATTGATAGGTGGATCGGTATCCCAAACAGTATTTTCAGCTTTCACATCCATGGCACTGGCGTTGTAAACGCTATATTCCTCGCCTGTATAAAAAATATTATCATAAATGCAATTATAACCATCATCGTCTGTGCTGGTGTTTTCCAGATCGCCCAGATTGGCTGTGGCATCAGAAGCAAGATAAAAACCTGTATAATTTCCGGTAACCTCATTGTAAGTGAATGTGCCATCTGCTCCGCTTCCATAAAGCATTACACCTGCACCGGAATCTGGATTATTTTCCATAAAATTATGATGAATGTGATTATGCGCATAATAACCTTTTGCATTGTATAAATAGATGCCGGTATAATTATATGAAATTATATTGTTCTCCACGGTGGGAGCCATCTCATTATAATTGAACAAATTACCCATCGTAATGCCCTGCTTGCCGTTGTGATGAATATAAGAATTGGAAATGGTAGGGCTACAATCGTGGGCACTGTTTTGTAATGCAAGCTGGATGGCAGCATAAAATTGAGCTCCCAGTCCACATTGTGTAACTTCGCAGGAATCCACCAGCACATTGGAATTATCTGTGATCAATATTCCATTTTTCTCACAATAAGCAACTTTGGAATTCTTAATTTCCATTAAGGATGGTGTAGTTCCGGTCAAAGCAGAAAAGTGCACTCCTTTTTGGTGGTCATCTATGTATGAATGATTAATCAAAACCAGACTATTTATGGAATAAATTCCATAATCATTCGTATCATTAGTGTTGGAAATGCGGCAGTGAATGAATTCACTTTGCACGGTTTCGTTTTCCAGGCGAATTCCTCCCCAGTTCAATCCATTATTCCCATGAAACCGGATCGAGTCGTTTTGGGTACCAATAGACAGAATATTTCCCAATGCTGTGATCCTGTAATTTCCCATAGCAATTACTTCTACGCCTGCTTGTATTTCCAGGGTTTCACCAGCAGGAACGGTGATTTCTCCTATCATATTGTAGGGATTATTATCGGGTGACCAGATACCCGATTGGTTACCGGATACATCAATTGCGATGAGAGAAATGGTGAAAAGTGTTAATATAGAACTAATTAATATTTTTTTCATTTTTTCTCCTTTTTAACTCTCTCATTACGAAGCTTCTGCTTCGTAATGCATTTACCCCGGAAGCCTCTGATTCCATATAGATGCGAAGTAAAAACTTCGCACATTATTGCATTCCCAACTAGAAAGTTGGGAATGAGAAAAAAATACTGAACCGATACCTACAAATCAATCTGTTTCCGAACTTTCCAGTTCGGAAACCAATAACATTAGAAGCTTCTGCTTCTCTCAAATCTCAATCCTATCTAGCTCGATAATTATCGAATCATCCCAACCTTTGTTATTAGCTGAACTATATTTCCAATCCTCGGGATTGTTGACAAAACCACGTTTCACTGGATTATAGTGTAAATATTCTACTTTTTGTGCAAGCATTTTATTAGAAGATATCAACTGAGGATGAAAACCTTCCTGCCAGATTTGATAATTAGTAATTTTATGTTTCTTTTTATAAAACTTCATTAAATCATATTTCCATTTATAATTATCATTCTTCAATTCATCAAGTATCCTATCTGCTGTATATCCCTTCAAAGAGCGCATTACATCAGACAATTTTGGATGAGATACGATCAAATGAAAATGATTATCCATAATTACATAATAAAACAACTTTAAAGCTTTTTCTGTTTTACAAAAATTCAGAGAATCAATAATTATTCTAAAATATTTTTCAGAGGTGAAGATAGGAATCCATTCGATAATTGTAGCGCTTACAAAATAAATTCCATTTGATTCAACAACTTTGTAACTACTTCTCATAATTGTTCTCTCAAAGCCTCTCTCATTACGAAGCTTCCGCTTCCTCTTTAAGGCGAAGTAGAAACTTCGCGTTTTATCTTCTTCCCAAGCAGAAGCTTAGGAAGGAGGATTTATTACTTTCACAAATAAAATTGGGAAAAAGTGAAATTCAGTCAAATAATATTTCTCCTCTTCTTCACATAATTACTAACAATCACATACGCTAAAGCAACAGCAGCAATTATAGCTCCCAGCCATTTGAGTGAAGTTAAAAAACTTACTACAACTCCTGCGATAAGAACACCAAAGAAAATGAATAGAATGGATTTCCAAAAGCTGAGCCCGAGAAGATAGGCAGCCAAAGAACCTGTCCAGGCTCCGGTTATGGGAAGTGGAATAGCCACAAAAAACATTAAACCGATCTCTTCATATTTTTCTATAACAGCGCTTTTACTTCTCGTTCTGCGGAAAATGGCTTCTAATAATTTCTTCAG
The DNA here is from genome assembly GCA_965370415.1 of uncultured bacterium. GTDB lineage: Bacteria > Cloacimonadota > Cloacimonadia > Cloacimonadales > TCS61 > JACNIV01. Next base: position 76,366 of record CBDUTJ010000006.1, read on the forward strand.
GAAAGGTACTTTAAAGAATAATTTGGTAATAAGATCGAAGAAAAGCAGGATAAAGAAAATGGGTATCATATTCCCGGCAATGGCAATAGGAAAAACCTTCCAGAGGGGAAGTTTATATGATAAAATTCCAATTGGAATAGCCCCCCGCAATTCAAATATCGGGATCATGGCAATGAGGAAAACTTTCACTTCGGAAGATACATTTATCCGTTCGATCTTTGTTTGCAGTGTTTCTTTAAATCCCGATGCTGCGAGCAGAGATGCCGTTAAAGCTATGAGCAATAAGATCATCAGCATTTTAACCTTCATACCACCCTTCCTCTCCAATAAGCGGCACAAATGCACAGCCACCGTGATTTGTGTGAATAGTTCCTTCACTGGTTTTATTTATCACGATAAGATTTTGAAATGCTCTATTGCCTGTTGGAATCACCATTTTCCCATCCATAGCTAGTTGATTTATTAAACTCTCTGGAATATCCGGTGCTGCAGCTGCTACAATTATCTTATTAAATTCAAGACAGGAAGGAATTCCATTTTCCCAACCTTTTGTACCATCTCCAATCTTATAAAAAACATTTTCATAACCCATTTCGTTTAAAAGATTTCTTGCTCTGTTCAAAAGAACAGGAATCCTTTCCACAGTATACACCTCTTTTGCAATCTCTGCCAGCAGAGCTGTTTGATAACCCGATCCTGTCCCGATCTCTAAAATTATATCAGAAGACTGTATATCGATCAAGTCCATCATCAAAGCTACGATATAAGGCTGTGAAATTGTTTGTCCTTCGCCAATTCCCAAAGGTGAATCATTATAAGAAAGATGTCTTATCTGCCGGGGAACAAAGAGTTCACGAGGTACTTGCAAAAAAGCTTCGATAACTTTTTCGGAAGCCACTCCCCGAGCAAGTAAATGATGTTTTACCATTGCTTTTCTTTGATCTTCAAATCTCATTTCACCTCAAAAGCTAATATTTATTCTTCTTAACCCAGTTTTCCATTTTCTGATAGGACTGGTACCTGGAAAAATTTGGATAAATGGGAGTAATGGAAATATAATTTTCGGAGATCGCTTTGAAATCTGTGTTACCTTCTTTGGACCAGAGAGGTTTTGCTCCGCCGATCCAATATATTTTCCTGCCCCTGGGATCGGTTTGTTCTTTCACAAAATCCTGGTATTTTCGATGACCCACCTGAGTGATCTTGATCCCCTTGATATCTTCTATCTCTACATTCGGGATATTGATATTGAAAACTTCGTTGTTGTCTATAAGTTTGTGCAGACCGTTTTCCAGCATCTTGTTCATGCAGTTGGCAGCGGTTTCAAATTTTTGATCGACATAGGCAGCCAGGGATACGGAAATTGCTTTAAATCCCAGGAACATAGCTTCCAGAGCAGCAGCAACCGTACCGGAATACAGGATATCCTCACCCATGTTCTGTCCCCCGTTGATGCCGGAAATGACCAGGTCTACAGGTTCTTTCAAGACAATTTTTTCTGCCAGGATAATGCAATCAGCCGGGCTGCCGGTAACTGCGAATTTGTTGTCTTTCCTTTGCAATAATCTGAGTGGTTGATGAAGTGTTATCGAATGGGAAGTGGCACTTTGTTCTTTATCGGGCGCTACTATTATTATTTCATGCCCGTTATTTTCCAGAACTTCTGCCAGAGTATTTATTCCTGGTGCATCTATTCCATCATCATTGGTTAATAATATTCTCATTTTTTCTCCAGTTTATGTATCATTTCATAACATACTATTTCAATGAAATTCTTTATATCTCTAAAATGTGAAATATAACTTCTTTGTCCATCATAAATGGTAGCGATAGGTACGAAACCTATCCTGCCACCCGCCTTGGCAACCTTTATGATAATTTCTGTTTCGAACTGATATCTTTTCGTACGAAACTTGAAATTTTTGATCATATCCAAATTGTAGAGTCGGTACCCGCATTGTGAATCTGCGATTTTCTGCCTTGTTTTTAACGAAACTATACAGCTGGTAAGCCGGTTGCTGCAGATCCTGGGAAAGGGCATTTTGGAATGGGAAAAATCTCTTTCTCCAATAACCAGATCAAATTTGTAATCATTTTGTTTTTTAAGGAAATCAGGAAAATCTTCCGGTTTATGCTGCATATCACTATCTATTGAAAACGCGAACTTGAAACCCTTTTTTACTGCCGCGTTAAAGCCAATCTGCAATGCATTTCCTTTACCCTTATTTACAGGAATATTTATAAGATTAATATTGAATTTATCACAAATTTCAACCGATCTGTCTTCCGATGCATCATTAATGGCAAATATGTTTTCTTTCGGAAAGAACTTAAATATCCTCCCGAAAAGTTCTTCCAGATATTCTGCTGAATTAAATATTGGAACAACTACTGCCGTATTTTTTCGATCTGCTTCCATATTCCATCTTCAAATTTTTTTATATAGAAAATCCAGAACCGTATATGTCAAGCAAATCATTTTTCAAAAACAATTTGACACTAAACTAGAGAAAGCGGAATAAGTTTCCCGAATTTATAAATATAATAGGAGCAAAAATGGTCGAAAAATTAGTTCATGGAACCATAAGCACAAAAAAGGCAATGATGCTGGAAGAAACCTATGGTGCTCACAACTATCATCCTCTTCCCGTAGTTCTAGCAAAAGGTCAAGGAGCTAAAGTATGGGACCCGGAAGGAAACCAATATTACGATTTTCTTTCTGCTTATTCTGCAGTTAATCAGGGACATTGTCATCCCAAGATAATAAATGCATTAGTTGAACAGGCTAAAACTCTCACATTAACTTCTCGAGCTTTTTTCAATAATAAACTTGGTGAGTATGAAAAGTTCATTACAGAATATTTTGGTTATGAGATGGTTCTACCTATGAATACCGGAGCAGAAGCTGTAGAAACAGCTATGAAACTTTCCAGAAAATGGGGATATGAAAAGAAAGGTATTCCCGAGAATGAAGCTATTCTTGTTTTTGCAGAGCAGAACTTTCATGGCAGAACAATTGCAGTTGTCTCTGCATCTACCGATCCTGTTGCCTATAATGGTTTCGGACCCTTCTTGCCTGGTATAGAGAGAATACCTTATAATGATCCAAAAGCTTTAGAAAAAATTCTAAATGAAAAGGGTGATAAAGTGGCAGCTTTCATAGTTGAACCCATCCAGGGTGAAGCTGGAGTATTTGTCCCGGATGAGGGATACCTGAAAAAATGTTTTAATATTTGCAAAGAGCATAATGTACTCTTTGTAGCAGACGAAGTTCAAACAGGAATTGCCAGAACCGGACGCCTGCTTGCCTGCGATTGGGAAGGTGTTCATCCTGATATTTTAATCCTTGGCAAAGCTATTTCCGGTGGAGTACTTCCGGTTTCTGTAGTACTTTCTTCCAGAGAAATAATGATGGTAATAAAACCCGGTGAACACGGTTCCACTTTTGGTGGTTTTCCACTGGCTTGTACAGTTGCTAAAGCAGCCCTGGAAATCGTCAGAGATGAAAAACTTACGGAAAGGGCTGAAAAACTGGGAAAAATATTCCGTACAGAACTGGCAAAGATCGATTCACCACTCATTGAGAAGATCAGGGGAAAAGGTCTTTTAAATGCAATTGTAATAAAACCTGCGTATGGTGTTCAAGCATGGGATGTATGTGTAAAGCTGAAAGAGAATGGCCTCCTGGCAAAACCTACTCACGATCATATCATTCGCTTTGCTCCACCGCTTGTTATTACAGAAAAGCAATTAATGGAGTGTATCGGTATCATCAAGAAAACATTCTTAGAATTAAATTAGAAAAATAATTACAGTAAAGATCTAGGTTTTTAATTTTAAAGCCACCCTGACTGTTCTATACAGGGTGGCTTTATTTGCATAATGGAGGTAAATTTGAGAAAATATCTGATCCTTATCGTTATCTCAATTCTCTTTTGGGGATGTACCAAAAAGGAAGAAACCAGGCTTATCGTGGGTATTATCCAGCCATCTTTGAATCACCTGCCACTAAATTTTGGCTTCGAAAGTAGCGCTTTGGAAAAAGAAGCATATATTATCAAAAAATTCTCTTCGGGTTGGGAAACAAATGAAGCACTTGTAGCGGGAAAAATCGATGTAGCTATATTACCTTTCACATACATTTGGAACGATGTTTCCAGAGGGAAAAAAGTGAAAATAATCTCTTTCCTGGAAAGAGAAAGTGATGGAATTATAACTTCAAAAGAATTGAAAGAAATTAGTGAACTCGATGGGAAAAAAATTGGTGTTTTGCGAGCTTCTACTCTGGATCTTTTTGCCGAGATATTTAAGGAAGAGATGAACATCAGTTTTGAAATGGTGTACTTAAGAACTCCAATGGATATGGCTTCTGCTCTACGTAAAGGTGAAGTAGATGCGCTTAGTTTTTATGTGCCGCCTATTCTTAAATTCGATGATAAGAAATTTCATATAATCCATTGGTATAGTGAGTTATTTCCTCTGCATACCTGTTGTGATATTGCAGCAACAGAGCAAGCATTGAATAAAAAATCCGGGCAAATAAAAAGATTCCTGCAAGGTATGGGGCAAGCTGTTGATGAAATGAATAATAATCCCCGGGTATCTTATGAAGCTGCCAGAGAGTTCTACGACCTATATTATCACATTGCAAAACAGTCTATGCATCATACTAAATTCGTGATGGGATTAGCTGAAAAGTATAAATTGTTTGAAAAAAGAGTTTTTGAGATAATGCTACAGAAAGGATATGCTGATAATGAGATCGGTATGGATAAGGTTTATCAACAAATTCAATAGTACCTCTTTTTTTGCTGTTTTATTGATCTTTCTGATCTTCCTCCTTTTAGCAATTTCACTGGATGTGAGTTTCTCGGATATCTTCCGTATTAAACTTTCTGCAAGTAGAGTACTTTTTGATATTCTTATAACTTTCTTGCGAGTTAGTATCACAACTTTATGCGCCTGGATCTGCGGAATAGCTATTGGATACTTTCTGTTTCAAAGTAATATATTAAATAATTTATTACTACCCACAATTAATTTGATACGTCATATTTCTCCATTTGCCTGGTTGCCTTTTGCTATTATCTGGTTCGGACTGGGTGAACCTTCCATCTTTTTTGTAATGTTTATCACACTATTCTTCCCTACCGTGATAGCTGTTTCGGAATTTTTTTCTACAATTCCCGGGGAATATATCGATGAAGCTCAAGTTTGTGGAGCCAACCGATCCCAACTGTTTTTTCAGATCGAACTTCCCCTTATTTTAAATAGTCTGTTAAATCTTCTTCGAGTGATCTGGGGATTAGGCTGGTCGGTTATTGTGGCAGCGGAAATGCTGGGAGTGAACAGCGGTCTTGGTTTCCGTTTGCTGGATTTTCGTTACCTGCTCAAATATCCGGAAATGCTTATTTACCTTCTTGTAATGGGAATATTGGGAATCCTGTTCGATAAATTTCTTTTCTTCTTGATAAAATCATACAAAAATAAAAACTGTTAATGATATGTTAAATATTCCTTTAAAAAACATTAGAAATATTGTTATCATCGCTAACGGCGAAGAAATAAAACAGGAAATTATTAAAAAGGAATTAATCGATGATCCAGTAATAGTAGCAGTCGATGGGGGGCTTCTATTGTGCAAAAAGTTAAACATAATTCCTCATTATATCCTGGGAGATTTCGATTCCATACCCGTTAAAATAATAGAAGAATATGATTCTTCCAAGCTCATTCTCAAGCCTAACCAGAATTCCACAGACCTTCAAAAAGCATTCGAGTTTGCTTCTTCTTTAAATCCCAGGAAAATAAAAATATTTGCAGCTACTGGAAAGAGAACAGACCATACTTTTGCAAATCTATTGATTTTCACCGATTACAAAGGAAAGGCTATCCTGCAACAATTTGATAACTACGGAATTATGAAGCTGCACCTTCCTGGAAAACATTTGATTGGCGGAAAGAAAGGACAGAGGATCTCTTTTTTCTCGTTGAAATCGGTTACTAAACTATCGTTACTTAAAGTTAAGTATCCCATTAAAGATATGAATATCACCGGTCACTTTTTCAGTTTAAGCAATGAATTTGTTTCTGATAAATGTTTATTGGAATTTGAGAAGGGAAAGATTATTTCCTATATCGTACTATAATTAGCATAATAAAAAAAACTTGCATCAATAACTAAGTTAATAAAAATAGTGATTATTAAATTAATAAGATTGTTGGAGGAAAAGTGAAAAAAATTATACTCTTTCTCTTTGGTATCATTCTATTGACAGGTTCGTTGTTAGCCAATCCACAAAAGGTCGCCATTCTCAATTTTGAAAAGAATGACAGGCAAAGTGATTATGTTACGAATGCAATGATGAAGCGTGATTTCGCAAAAGTATTTGAAGAATTTGAAGACTTTGAACTAATCGACATTAAAACCTCTAAAAAAATATTTGAGAAATCAGGATTTACAAACCTTTCCTATATTGGAAAAGATGATATATTCATAATGGGTGAAGAACTCGATGCCGACATAATATTATGGGGTAGTGTATCTTCCATATCCAGTACAGATTTTAAGATCACAGCAAAAATCTTCAGCATGAAATCCAAGGACGTTGTTGTAGTTACATTTAATGTAAAAAAGGATAGCAAAAAGCGTCGCGAAGCTATGAAAGAAAACCTTGTAGTAAAGATCGAAGAATTCATCCTGGGTGAAGTGGAAAAGTTAATGAGTATTGCACTCCAGCATTTCAACAGTAAAAATTTCAGCCAGGCTGAAGAGGCTTTTATCAACTTGATAAATGTAGATTCCAAAAACAAAGACGCTTTTTTCTATCTTGGTCTACTTAAATACATCGAAGAGAGTTATGAAAAATCAGTAGAATATTATAAAAAAGGGTTGGAGATTGATGCGAGTGACAAAAACATTCTGGATTACTTAAGTAGATCTTACATCAAATTAGAACAATACGAAAATGCTGTGGAAGTATTGATAAAAATAACCGAGACGGAAGAAGATAATTGTGAGATCTGGCTTAGAATAGGTAACATATATTCCGAGATCGAATATTATGATGAGGCACAAGAAGCATATGAGAAAGCATTGGAAATAGATGCTGAATACAATGAAGCATATTACGTTTTGGGTGTTCTGTTCTTTGAGCAGGAGATGTATGATGAAGCTATTGAACCGCTGGAAAAAGCCACGGATGCTTTCCCCGAAGTAGATCATTTGCAGAAAAAACTGGCGAAATGTTATTACAAAACAGGAAAACTGGACAGTGCCATAAACAAGTATAAACAAGTTATCGTGGAACAGCCCGATAATGTGAATGCTTATTTAAATTTAGCTGGAGCTTATCGAGAAACCAACCAAAATCAGGAAGCTCTGGACATTCTTATCCAGTTAAAAGAATTGCAACCCGATATGCCTAAAGTTTACCAACGTCTTGCTGATGTATATATTGCACTGGAAGAATATTCCAAAGCTGAACAAAGCGCAAACAAAGCAATCGAACTGGATGCAAACTTATATGAATCTTATAGGATCCTTGCTTCAATAAACCAAAACCTTGGCTACAAAAAATATGAGAAGTACCTTGACTACGAAGAAAAATATCAAGATAAAAGCGTCTACTATGGTGAAAAAGCAGATGAACTGGTAGAAAAAAGAGACAGAGTTAAAGCTGAAGCTCATGCTTATTTTATGAAAACTGAGAATTATCTGAATGAGGCAGAAGCTCGGACTGATATACCCCCTGTGCTTAAAGACATAAAAAAGAATAGAAGTTTGTTAAAACAGCTTAAAGACGCAACGAAAGCTGGCGGATTTTAATAACGCAAGGATGTATCTAAAAGCCCCGTATTCGGGGCTTTTATTGTATACGTAACTCGACCAGCTTGGTCGAGAGAGCGACCTAGCAGATCGCTTTACGATTTGGGAAAAAGTACTGGAAAAAGTTGTTTTATATGTTTTATTTTTGAGATAATAATTTTTTTACTGATATTTTTCGTTCTAGCTGAAATGATAATATTATCAAAACCCAATTTCTGAGCTTCCTTTAACCTTTTCTCAAGCTGAGAAACAGGACGGATTTCTCCATTTAATCCAACCTCTCCCAAAAGAAGAGTATTTGCAGGTAGCGCTCTTTCTTTGAAACTGGATATGATCGCTGCAATAATAGCCAGGTCAAGAGCCGGTTCCAACACTTTCATACCCCCGGCAAGATTTATAAACACATCATTATTTCTGAGATTTAGAGAAAGATTTTTTTCGATTACTGCCAGCAGAACTGCCAGTTTACGATGATCGAAACCGAGGGCAACTCTCTGGGATGTGCCATAGTTAGCAGGAGAAACCAACGCCTGAACCTCAACTAAAAAAGCGCGGGATCCTTCCAGCACACAACCTACAGCCGACCCAATATTGTTATCTTCCCTGCTTAAAAAAAGTTGAGATGGATTCTTTACTTCTAGCAAACCGCTTGATTGCATCTCAAATATACCAATTTCATTTGTTGAACCGAAGCGGTTTTTTGTAGCACGTAAAATCTTGAATTGGTTTTGGGATTCCCCTTCAAAATAGAGCACAGTATCCACCATATGTTCTATTATCTTGGGACCCGCTACAATTCCGTCTTTTGTAACATGTCCTATCAAGAAGATCGGAATATTTGTCTGTTTTGCTATTCGTGTGAAAATGCTTGTGCATTCACGAAGTTGAGAAATACTTCCTGGTGAGCTGTCCCTGGAATTAAGGTAAATTGATTGGATAGAATCGATTACTACGATATCGGGGACAAAACTAGTAATCGCTCTCTCTATTTCGTCAAAATCAGTTTCGCAAAAAAGATATAAACTTTGCGAATTACATTTCAGTCTATCACTGCGAAGTTTAATTTGTTCATTACTTTCCTCTCCGGAAACATAGAGTACTTTTCGACCATCTTTTGCTACCCTATCAGATATTTGCAGCATTAAGGTTGATTTTCCTATACCTGGTTCTCCCCCTATTAGAATGACCATTCCCGGCACGATGCCACCTCCGAGCGTTCCGTCGAATTCCGCAAAGCCAGATGATATTCTAGCTTGTTTACCGGAACCAACTTTAATTAATTGTTCAGGTTGTGATGCTTGACCAGGAGTGAGTGTTCTTGTTTTTCTTTTACCAGTTACTTTAGTTGTTTCTTTAAGAGAATCCCAGGCTCCGCAAAAAGGACATTTTCCAGCCCATTTTGCTGTTTCAGCTCCGCATTCCGTACAAAAAAACATAATTTACCTCTTCATGTAAAGCGAGCAGCTTGCTCGCTTAATCTCGACCAAGCTGGTTGTTATTTTCTTTTCCTCGACCAGGCTGGTCGAGATACAAAATACTCTCTGGTCAATTTGATGTCTTTCTCTATCATGCCAATTAATTTATCTATACTCTCGAAATGCAATTCATTCCTTAATTTCTTATGAAAAAATATTTCAACTGGAGTGTCATAAAGATCACCTTTAAAATCCAGGATATGTGTTTCGATTTCTTTGATGCCGGTGTTTTTAAGAGTAGGGCTGTATCCTACATTGGTAACAGCTTTGTATCTGCTGCCAAGAAATTCAGCTTCACAAATATATACACCTATTCCTGGAATAAGTTTATGATTATCTGCAGGGTGTAGATTAATGGTGGGAAAACCCAGTTCATGTCCAATACGATGTCCTGCTTTAACAACTCCTGATACGGAATATTTTCTCCCAAGAAACTCAGATGTATTTATCATATCACCTTCGCGTACCAGATCGCGGATAAATCTGCTACTAACTATTCTGTTGTTTATTTTATAAGGTTCGATAATATCCATTTCGTAACTGTATTTTTTTGAATTTTCCTCCAGAAACTGAAAATTACCAGATCGGTTTTTGCCAAAATGTGTGTCATAACCAATCATGATTGCCTTTGCTTTTACTTCACCAATAATTATTTTACAAAGAAAATCTTCTGCTGATAAATTCACCATATTTTCATTGAAATCAAGGTAAAGAACGAAATCGACACCATGCTTCTTCAATAATTCTTCTTTCTTCTCTTTTTCTGTAAGCAGGTAAGGAAATGTAGATTTATGGATTGTTTCCAGAGGATGGTGATAATAAGTTATCACAACTGCTTCTCCACCATGTTCCCTGGCTTTAATCTTTAATTCCTGCAGCAATTTTTGATGACCAAGGTGTACGCCATCGAAAGTTCCCATGGTAATAACAGGAAAAGTAAAATTGCATTTCTGGTTTTTAAAATATTTCATAAAAATACGATCCTGGGTTTCAGCAGATTCCCGTCTATGGATGCAAATCCCAGACATGTTCCTTTAGCATCCAAGATCATAATTTCCCCTACGTTTTCTGTGTCAACTTCGAATGGTCTTCCATTTTGAAAGTCGTTAAATTCATTTATAGAATTTACTACTAATTTCGGTATATCTTTAAAAAATTGATTCAATGGAATCATGTGATCCTGCCAGTTCGTAGAGTTAATTTCATTTAAACTTACAGCCGACTCAATTTTAATATCACCAATTTCTGTTCTTCGTAGTTCTACTGTAGTGGCAATTGTGTTCAGTTTTTCTGCGATAGTTTCCGTTAGTGAACGAATATAAGTACCTTTGCTTACTTTTGTTCTATATACAAGGTAAGGCAAATTCAATTCGGAAATCTCAAAAGAGAGAATTTTAATAGGTCTGGGCTTTAATTCAACCTGTTTATTTGCTCGAGCAAGTTCATAAGCTTTTTTACCATTCACTTTAACAGCAGAAAACTTATGTGGAATCTGTTCTTCAATAGAAAGTATTTGCGGAATTGTTTTTATAATATTTGCTAATGTAAGTTTCGGAATAGCTTTCGTTTCAATGATAGAACCTGTATTATCACCAGTATTTGTTCTGATACCAAACTGCATAGTAACAACATATTCCTTTTCTTTACTGCTAAGTTTGGAAGAAATCCGGGTGGCTTTACCAATGCATACAGGCAAGAGACCGCTGGCAAATGGATCGAGAGTTCCGGTATGACCGATTTTTCTTATTCCTGTGATCTTCCTGATCTTTTTTACAACATCAAAGGAGGTTATCCCAACAGGTTTATCGATCAAGATTATGCCATAAACCGACATTTATAACTGTTCCCTGATATCTTCTAAAATTGTTTGTTTAATTGTATCAAGATTCCCTTTGATTTCACAGCCTGAAGCTTTTTTGTGCCCACCACCACCATATTTTGTTGCAATCTTATTCACATCAACGTAATTTGAGCGTAAACTAAGACGATAACGATCTCTGTTCACTTCTTGAAAACAGATACCTATCTTCATGTTTTTTGTGCCTTTTACCCAGCGAGTAAGTTTGGTATTGGCCTTCAGATCCAGCCCGTTCCTTTGAAGCATATCCAAAGTGGAATCGATAAACAGAATCGTATCGTTATCAAATGTTTGAATTGAAGAGAGCACTTCACCAACAAACCGCATCTCATTGGCGGATTTACTTAGTAGAAACAACTCTGTTATCCTGCCCGGTTGAATATCGTACTTCATTAGCTTTGAACAAATAGCAAAAATCTCGGCATCGACATTGGTATTAAGAAAGTTATCTGTATCATTAAGTATGGAAGTGTAGATTGCCCTGGCTATGTATTGAGCAGATTCAGGGGGAAGAGCATCGATCTCATCCTCAAACATTTGAAAAATCATTGCACCAACACTTACAGTGTCTATATCTATAAAAGTATCTGAGTCAGGTATCAGCTCACCTTGAAGGTGATGATCGAGTGCAATAACCTTTTGAGAGAAAGGAATAAGAGGTTCGCATCTGCCAACCCGCTCTTTTTCGTGGCAATCAAGTATGATTAAAAGATCATAACGCAGGTTTTCGGAGAATACAATAGTCCTTCTTTCACCATCCAAAAAATCATAAACAGCAGGAATTGGTTCTTCCAAAATAACATCGGCTTTCTTATTCCAGCAGGTAAGTAATTCCTGCATTGCCAGAGAAGCACCCAGACCATCTCCATCTGGTGTTTTATGAGTAATTATTCCAATCGAATCATACTTGTTTATAGCCGCATTGAAATGCTGCTTCATGGTAACTAATTCTCTAATTCTCATTTTTTATTCTCATTATGGATCCTGGCAAATATATCATCCAAATGGCGCGCTTTTTCTTCTGTAGTATCAAATTCAAAGGAGAGTTCGGGAATTATCCGCATAAATTTTGCTGCTGCTATTTCACGTTTAATAAATCCAGCACTTTTTTTCAAAGCTGTTGCAACCGCATTTCTATTGTTAATATCGAGGTGAGAATAGTAGATTCTGCAATGCGAAAAATCATTGGAAAGCTGAAGGTGAGTGACTGTGACCATTGCCAGGTTCTTATCACGAAGTTTGAAATTAACCACGGTGCTGATCAATTTAAATAGTTCACTTTCCAGCCGTTGAATACGTATTCGAGCCATTATTATTCCAGATTATTTGTTAAGTTTTCGAGTTATTTCTTCTATTATGTAATTTTCAATAATATCATTTTCTTTGATGTCATTATATCCTTTGACACCTATACCGCATTCGGAACCAGCCTTCACTTCATCCACTTCATCTGCATAGTGTTTCAAAGAAGAAAGTTCACCTTCATGGATCATGATATCATTCCTGTAAAGACGCACTTTCCCGGTGTTCTTAATAGTTCCCTTTGTTACTGCTACACCGGCAATAGTACCTACATCTTTGATTTTGAAGACCTGTTTAATAACAGCGCTTCCCAGGAATACTTCCTTCAACTCAGGAGCTAGAAGACCCTGCATAGCCAGTTCAATATCTTCGATTGCTTCGTAGATCACCTGGTAAAGTTTTATTTCTACTTTTTCTTCTTCCGCTAGTTTTTTTGCTATACTGTTCGCTCGAACATGAAAACCGATTATAATAGCATCGGATGCAGAAGCAAGATTAATATCTGCTTCGTTTATACCGCCCACAGCTTTATGGATAATATTAACGATCACTTCATCTGTACTGAGTTTCTGAAAGGAATCGCATAATGCTTCCACTGAACCGTCTGTATCGGCTTTAACAATTAGTTTGATCTCGGACATTTCATGTTCTTTGATCTTCTGGAACAGATTATCGAGGTTGGTTTTAGTCTGATATTTTTCACGTTCACGGCGAATATTCATTCTCTCGGAACTTATCTGACGTGCAGTTTTTTCATTTTCTACCTGGTTCAGTATATCCCCCGCTTTAGGAACGCTGTTCAATCCAAATATCACAGCTACATCGGAAGATTGGATTTTCGTAATTTCTTTACCACGTTCATCTTCCATTTTACGTACCTTCCCATAAGTAGCACCGCATACAATGCTGTCGCCTTTCTTCAGGATTCCTTCCTGCAACAGGATAGTAACGATTGTACCTATACGCTGATCTTTCATGGATTCAATGACAATACCTTTTCCATGTACTTTTTCAGGAGCTTTGAGTTCCTTCATTTCTGCCGAGAGAAGAATGGTATCCAACAATTCATTAATACCTTCTCCTGTTTTAGCAGAACACTGTGTCCAGAGTATATCACCTCCATAGCTTTCCAGCATAACCTTCTGCGCCATCAGGTCTGAAATAGTTTTATCGATGTTGGCATCTTTCAGGTCGATCTTATTTATTGCAACGATAATAGTAACTCCAGCAGCTCTGGCATGATCTATTGCTTCGATGGTTTGCTTTTTTACACTTTCATTGGCAGCTACAACGATCACGGCAATATCGGTTACATTAGCTCCCCGTGCTCTCATGGCAGCAAATGCTTCATGTCCGGGAGTATCTAAGAATGTTATCTTCCTGTTGTCGTATTCTACTTGGTAAGCTCCAATATGCTGTGTAATTCCACCTGCTTCTCCTGCTACAACATTTGTAGAACGTATCCTGTCCAAAATAGCTGTTTTACCATGATCTACGTGTCCCATAATAGTTACTATCGGTGGTCTATGCACCTTTTCTACATCCAGTGTTTCCTCGATTTGTTCCTGCAATATTTCAGCACCGTATTCTTCCTGGAATTCAACGTCAAATTCAAATTCATGGCAGATCATCTCCAACGATTCTTTATCCAGACGTTGATTAATTGTAACCATTTGCCCCATCATAAAGAATTTTGAAATGATATCTGTGGCAGAGACATCCGTTAATTTTGCTAATTCACTTACAGAAGTAAATTCACTTATGACTATCTTAATATCACCAAGTTCTGTATCTTTTTCTTCCTTTTTGTATTTCTTTTTCTTAGATGAAGAAGATAAAGTTTTACGAATGCTTTTGGTGATCTCAGCCTGTTCTATTTCAGTAGGAATGAATTTCTTTTTCCTGCCACCTTTTTTGAGACTTTTAAGTTTAGCTTGTAAATGCTTGTTTTTTTCTTCGAATTTTTTCGCTGTAGCTTTTTTATCATCTCTGAATTTCTTTTCAGGAATAATATCCGGTTGCGTTGGAGGAGCTTTGTAAACCATACCCGCAGCATCTCTCTTCCCGGGTTTAAACGAAGATTTCGTTGCTCTTATTTCAGATTTCTTTATGCTTTTTTCTACAAAAACGGAAATCTCTTCCCTCTTGGATTTTTCTATTTTTGCAAGTCTGTCCTTTTTAGCTTCATCTTTCTTTTTGTCAGCCAGAATGATTTTCTTGTGAATGATCCTTCTATCTTGCTGAAGCTGTTTAACAGCGCTCATCTCTTCGTTGAATCTGGCACGTAATTTCTTTACTACTTCATCATCCAAAGGACTCATGTGGCTTTTTACTATAACACCTAAGTCACCAAGGTGCTTTTTCAAAGCCGCAGTTGATATTTTGAATTCTTTTGCCAGCTCATGTACTCTGATAGACATATTTCCTCCGGGCTAAACGATTAAGCTCAATATTCCCTTTGCAAAATTCGAATCATTTACAGTCATAATTCCAGTTTCACGTATTTTAAATGCACTCCCGAAATTCTTTTTAGTACCTAATTCTATAATCTTTACGTTATTTGTTTGAACCATTTTAATCAAATTTTTCCGAGTATTTTGGGAGAGATCGGAAGCATAGATCACAAGTTTTGCATGAGAGCTAAAGCAGGCGCGCTCACAAGCATCAAAACCAAACTGCAGTTTACCTGCCTTTCTGGCTAAGTGCAATAAATTTAAGATCTTATTTTCCAACTTCAATCCTTTTTGTTTTCTTTAAATACTTACTCAACCACTTTTCCAGTTTCAGTAAACATTCATTATTATTGCAAACATAATAACCACGGCATGCCAATTTTTTTCTTATATCGAATACAATTTCTCTATCGATAATAGCAAACCGCATTAACTCATCCTGCCTTGTTTTATTTTTACAAACCACACAGGTACGCTTGGGTATATGCCCTGCTTTAGATGATCTGTTTGGCATTAGAAATACTTTGATGATTCCTTGATCTTAGTTGCAGTTTTTTTGCCCAGACCTTCCAGGTTGCATAATTCTTCAGTGCTGGCCTCATAAATATCCTGAACCGATGTATAACCGTGATTTTTTAAGACTTCTGCCACCTTAGAGGTTACCCCGTCAAGATCACTTACATGGCTGGTGATCCTTCTTTCTTCAGAGATCTTATCCTCAAATTCTGTTTCCGTGTAAATATCGAGTTTGAAGTCAGTTAATTTTGCTGCCAGTTTTACGTTCTTACCTTTTTTCCCGATTGCCAAGTTTTTATTAGCTTCATTTACAATGATACGGGCAAATTTACCTCTTTCAGCTAAATAAACTTTCTCGACGAGATCCGGTCCAATGGCATTTGCTATCAATTGCTCGGGAGATTCATCCCACAAAACGATATCGATCAGCTCGCCATTCAATTCTTTTCGAATTGATTCGATACGAACACCGTGCGGACCAAGACAAGCTGCGGTAGCATCTATCTGGTTATCCAGCGAATGAACAGCTACTTTTGTTCGCATGCCTGGTTCACGAACGATCTTCTTAATTTCCACTTCATCTGCATTGATCTCCGGTATTTCTGCTTCAAATAATTTCTTAACAAATTCCGGTCTGGTTCTGGACAAAAGGACAATAACATCATTTTTACGTTTACGGATGTTTATGACATAGGCACGGACCATGTCACCTACTTTGTAATATTCATCCTCGATCTGTTCATCTTTTGAGAGAAGAGCATCTGCATAACCAATGTCTATCAGGTATCCGTTATAATCATCTTTACTAACCTTGCCTGATACGATCTGATGTTTCTGGTTCTCATAGTCGTACATAATGCGGTCTTCTTCCAGCGCTTTAATTCTTTCCAGAATAGCTTTGCGGGCATTTTTTATAACTTTAGGTTCAAACTCGGAAATGGGAATAACAGCAGGAAATGTATCACCCAATTCAAGATTTTCATCATACATTCTGGCTTCATCCAGAGATATCTCGCCCAGTGACATATCACGTTCCACCACGATCTTATTGAACTTGGCAGCTACCTGGTTGGAATCAAAATCAGTTATTATTTCTAAATCATTTTCAATTAGCAGCTTCTTAGAAATAGCCTGATATAAACCTTCTTTAATGATCTCTGCCAGCTTTTCTTTATCAAGTTGTTTTAAACTTGCTAATTCGGACAGAGAGCCCATTAAGTTTAAACTCATAACCACTCCTTTCCAATCTATTTCTTATAATCAAAATAGGTTCTTGTTTTTTTTATCTGGGAAAACCCTATTTCACAGATCTGCCCGTCAAACTCCATCTTAATGGAATCTGGAAGAACTTCCTTCAAAATTCCGATCTCTGTTTTGCTTTTTTCATTATAACTGAAAGTGATCTTAACTTTTTCTCCAATTGCGCTCACATAATGTTTTTTTAGCTTCAAGTCTCTTTCTAATCCGGGTGAAGAAACTTCCAGAAAATAACGCTCATCAATAAAGTCTTCTTCTTCCAGAATATTAGAAATTTTATAACTCACGATCTTACACTCATCAATAGTTACTCCACTTACCTTGGTAATATAAATCACTATGATCAGACCTTTTGCTGCTCGTTTTGTTTCCACACTATAGAGAGCAACATTTTGCTGAGTACAGACCTCTTTTGCTATCTGTTCGATCCTTACAATCATAACCTATCCTTAACAATAAAATAAACATTATACTAATAAACCACTGAAAAACAGTGGTTCCGAATTCAAATCAAAAAAATGCTGACTTTATCGTCAGCGTGATAATATGCGCCTTTTCCTTTTTTAAACTCGATTCAAAAAAAAATTCACTATCTTTCTGTCAAGCGTATTTTATTATATATATTATAATAATTGTTTTGACAAATCAAATTCAAAAAAGATTCTTAATCCTGATCGAGCGGAGGTATGAATGAAGTATAAAGTTGGAGTATGCCAATTTGAACCAAAGTTATTTGATATAAATTACAATCTAACCAGAATGAAGGAGCTCTTAGAGCCAGTTAATGCAGATCTGATAGTACTTCCCGAACTTGCAGCATCCGGTTATCTTTTTAAGAATACGGAAGAATTAAAAAAAATGGCTGAATCTCCTGATGATGGTCATACAGCTAAGCTTTTTAAAAAGTTAGCAAAAGAAAAAAACACAAGTTATATTGTGGGATTTGCTGAAAAAGCAGATAATAAATTTTTCAACTCGGCTATGCTGGTAAATCCCGATGGCAGCATATTTATCTATCGTAAGACACAGCTTTTTTTTGAAGAAAAAAAATGGTTCGAACCGGGCGATACAGGTTTTAAAATATTCAAGGCAAAAGAAGGAATACAGATCGGAACGATGGTCTGTTTCGATTGGATATTTCCTGAATGCACCAGAACATTAGCCTTGAAAGGAGCACAAATAATCGCTCATCCTTCCAACCTGGTTTTACCCTGGTGCCAGCAGGCAATGATAACCCGCTCCATAGAAAACCGGGTCTTTTCTATAACTGCAAACCGCATAGGAACTGAGATAAACGCTGATAAAGAATTAACATTTACGGGAATGAGCCAGATCATTAATCCGAAAGGAGAAATAATCAAAAGATTGAATGAGGTTGAAGAATCTGTTTATATTGCTGAAATAGATCCGGAAGAAGCGAATGATAAAAAAGCTACTGTATATAATGATGTATTAGCAGATAGAAGAACGGAGATGTATGAATTATGAAAAAACATCACATAACACTGATCCTTTTTTTTCTTATCCTGATCTTAAATTTCTTTTTAAACAAACCGGTGAAAGTTATTTATGTAAAAACATCATATCATTTGGAAAAGATATTCCGCAAACCACAGAAGTCATTGAATGTCCGTCTGGTTTCCGGCAGGTATAATTTATCAGCAGTCTCTTTTATAGATTCTACTTGCGGAAACTGTCAGGAACCAGATACACCTGTTTCTGCAACTTACGGATTGAAAATTACAGGTAAGAATATAACAATATCCGGTCCGGAAGACCATTCTGCCGTTATCTATACTAACTCCGGTTATGGTTTATACATCAAAGACTGTGAAAGATGCATACTGGAAAACTTAACCATTACTGGTGGTATTCGTGATTCCGCTGCTTTTGCCAGCGACGCTGCAATTGTTGTTTCAAACAGTAGTGTAATTATCAGGAATAATATCATTACCAGAAATCTGGGTGATTCATTAATGATAGCCAAAAACATTTCCGGTATCATGGGAATATGTGGAAGGGAAAACTCTATTCTCACCATTATTAACAACGAGATCTCGGGTAATTCCTGGGATGGCATTGCTCTGTATCGTGATTCCGACGCTGTGATCGAAGAAAATATAATCGATGGCATCGATAAGGCACGTGGTAATATTCCCGGTGGCGGAAGAGGAGTTGCCATCGGTGTAACCTGGAATGCAAAAGCACGGATTGCTAATAACCTGATTCGACGCTACTGGAAAGGTATAGGAATATTTGTGGATGCCCGGGTAACCGCTCGCAGCAATATATTGGAAGACCTTATTACCTGGGGCATAGCTTTGTGGGATGCCGATAAAGGAGAGCCTGTTGCTGAAATTTCTAACAACATCATCTACAACACCGGTGCGATGGGTGCTTCCATTACTTCCAATACGGAAGAAAACTCGGGATATTTCAGCGGCAATATTATAATTCAAACCGCCCGGGATTCTACCTACGACTCTCCCGATTATTATGGCTTTCAATGTGCCCTGGCTGAGCATTCCATTCCGGAAAATTTCGTGATCGAGAATAATCTTTTCTATGAAAACCGCCGTGCTACCGACGATCTGCCCAACTACGATATTGGAGTTACCAGATTCTTCAAAGAATTACGCTTGAGGAAAGAATGGATCAAAAAGATACCAGTACTTGAAGAGTCGGAGTTTTATAAGGAATTTATGTGATGAACTTAACTCGTTCACAAGTTGCACTTGTGAACGCAATTATAGGGAAATTTTTAAAATGAAAAAAATAGTAATTATTCTGATAGCATTAATTAGTGTTAGTGCTTTGAATGCTAATCTACCAGGTAGGGAAATAGCGTTTACAGATTTTAAGAACTCGTTCAATTTGACTAGAACACATTTTAACAGTCTTTTACAATCTACTACTGTATTTTCTCAAGAAGATTATGATGTCGGGGATATCATCGACATCACAATTCATTTTGAGGTGAATACAACAAAAAATGTAGGAAATCTTAAATTCGCAGTTACCGATTATAAAAACAAGATTTTTTATGTTTTATATAAGCGACATTTTGACACCATTACAAAGAAAGACAAAGAAGCTACATATGAATATCTGACTAAACATGATACACTATGTAAATTTATAGAATCGGATCCTGATCTGGTTCTAAGTAACGAACAACCTAAAGGCGTATACAACCTTAAGTTCAAATTAACAAAAAAAACTAAATCTATTACCGCATTTGACAAACAATATCCTTATATTTTTCGTAGTTTAGATTTATATTCATATACAAAAGCAGAAAAGTATGAGTATATAACAGATTACAAAAGTCCAAGTAAATCATTAACAATTCCTATCAAAATAAATTCTGCAGCGAGGAAAAACGAAAAACCTTCCCAAAATCCGGAGATAAAAAGTATCCCCGCGGACAAACCCAAAAGAGAATTTAACAAAAAGCAATCAAACAGTAACAATTGAGATTAAATATTATATTTTATTTTTATCAAATTTCAAATCCCCAATCGCTCTCTCTGCAAGTTTTTCTTTCTTTAGTCTTTTATCTTTGATCTTTTCTACCATAGGAGGCAGCAATCCAAAGTTAGCATTCATGGGTTGGAAGTTCTGGTTTGCTGTGATCAAATGTCTCCAGAGTTGACCGGAGATAGTAGTTTTGGGAAGTAACTCGACCAGCTTGGTCGAGCTTGATTGCGACCAGGCTGGTCGCATAACATTTTGCGAAACCAGCAGACCACTTAAAATGGATTCCACATAACCTTCCACTCCGCTGAGTTGACCGGCAATA
>CBDUTJ010000007.1:0-93150 GCA_965370415.1 uncultured bacterium
AAATTATTCGGATAAGTTCTGCAAAAAGAGTGTTTTTGTCATCCTGAGGAATTCTTTCTATTTTTCATACGAAGGATCTCAGTTTATATGAGATTCTTCCGTCTTCGCCAAGGCTACGACAAGACAGGTCGTCGAATGCCTATGTAAGTTCATCCTCAGAAAGACATCCATTTTCCCATTTTGCAAAATACTTAAAATTATTCGGACAGCTCCAGCCTTTTCACCCTTCGTAGTAACACTACTACGGAGAACGGGCGTATAACTTCCGCCTTCGCTAAAGCTATGGCGAGACAGGTCGGCTTGTCAGGCAGGAGCTATCCTTTTTCGTAATGCAATTCAAACCCCCTTTAATTCCCCCTTACAAAGGGGGATCTATTCGTTGGTTCATCCTGTTGCTAAAAAACTGAACTTAACGATAACATAATTCACAAGTTTAAGTTCCCTCTCCAGTTTGTGGAAGAGGGTCAGGGTGAGGGTTACTTTATCAAGATCATTTTCCTAATTGGTGACTTTGCCACGTTGGATTTATAGAGATAAATGCCAGATGGGAATTCTTCAGCATTCCATTCAATTGAAGTTTGAATATTGCGGATTGGTAATCTATCCATTAATTGACCTTTTAAATTATAAATTACAATCTCTGCGTTCTCTCCGACCTCTGCGGTAAGATTTAATGAAATTATTGTAGTTGGATTAAAAGGATTAGGATAATTAAACATTTCAATTTCAGTAGTATTTATAACCGGTTCATCTGTATTTACACCATATTCGGTAAGAAGGAATACTCCGCCATCTGTGCAACAGACAATATTCGGACCGTTTATGAGGGGATGTATCGTTAGTTTATTTACGTTAAGATCGGGTAGACCGTCATTCATGAAAATCAGATCTTGCAGGATCGGATCCCAGATAGCAACACCCGAAGGTTCTTCCCAGCCAACGAAAATGTTCTCGCTGCAATCAAAACAAACCGAACTCATCATAGTATCCCAGAATTCTACTTCCCAGGTAGAGCCATAATCATCAGATCGCCAAAGACCGGAAGAGTAAGAAGAATCCGGGAAAATGCCATATAAAATTCCATTTTGAGAAAAAGCCATATTAGAGATGGGATATTGATTAGTAGATTGATTCCAGTTACTACCAGCATCATCAGAATAATAAATGGTATTATCTGCTGCAACTACAAAGTGGTCATCGTAGTTGATCATATCCAGGCAGTATTTGTTATTGAAGAATGTAACCGGTTCCCATACAGTACCTGTATTTGATCTTACCAGTCCCTGCTCTCCACCCACATAATAATAATCGTCGGAGGGACAGTAATAAATAAATCTGGGATTCACGAACCATTCGGATATAAAAAATTCAAAGGTGATAAAATTGAAAAAATAAATGCCATCGGAATAAGTTCCATTCCCCATCACTGCTATCAGATCGGCAGAACCAAGTTCCACAGCTTCCACATCCCATACCGGAAGGTCCCCGTAAGTATATTCCTGCCAATTGCCATTGTTGTATAGCCACAGACCATCGGATGCGCAGATCAATTCGTAAACAACTCCGCCACCCCTAAGATAGAAATTATTGGCTTCGATACCTGCAGGTCCTATACCGTCCCAATTGTAAGATTGACAAAGAAGCGGGAAGAGAAGTAAAAATAAACATAAATACTTTTTCATATTTCCTCCTTTAGATAAATCTATATTGAAGGATGTATTCACTAACGGAAAATAAATATGAAAAATATTCTGTCAATATTAATATTTATTTATAATAATTATTATTAATAAATTTTAACTAAAAAATTATTTTTGATTGAATTATGATAAAAAAAATCAGGAATTAAGTATTTGAATGTATAATCAATCAGTTCCGATGATGTTTGAAAATTTCATTCTGGTTACCAAGCCCCAGCTTGGTAACCCCCTAAAAAGAAATGCATATCAAAGCAGGGGCTTTGATACGAGATATGGAAATCCCTCACCTAACTTCTCCCAGTGGGAGAGGAATGAGAGAGTTGAAACAAATTCTATAATAAAGATTAGTTCCCTTCTCCTTCTGGAAGAAGTGTTAGGGATGAGGGGAAACTCTCCGTTCCAAACTCAGGAACATTGGAACGAGAAGAAAAATCAGTCAGAATTAACGATGCTGGAAAATTTGAAAAAGATATTATCCTGTTTTGTAATGAGTGCCGGATCGATTCGTTCACCTTTCCAGCTAATACCCCAGTGCAGATGATTTCCCGTTGAGCGTCCTGTAGAGCCCACTTCACCGATCTTATCACCTTTGAGGACATAATCTCCTTTTTCCACACTAATAGTGCTCATGTGGATGTATATGGAACTTAGACCACAGCCATGATCTATCAATACGAATTTGCCATTGTAAAAATAATCTCCGGTTAATGCTACTATCCCTGTAGCCATTGACTTGATGTCGGTTCCCAGTGGAGCAGCAATATCCAGTCCGTTATGAGGAGAAACGGGAATCCCATTTAATATCCTGTTACTGCCAAAAATCCCTGTTACTTTTCCATTTTCAACAGGGATCGTAAAATCATCTAAGTAAATAAATTGATTGTTTTGAATGTTTTTCCGAATCTCTTGCAGTTTTGCAGATTCACGTTCAATCCTGTCTATAACATCTTTATCTTTTGGGTCTTCAAGATACTCAGGAGGGATATTATCGATTCTTTGAGTTTCGTATTCCCGTTTGGTTAGGTGAAATTCAGTTGTTTCCATTTGCCCATTTTGCATTAACAGGGTTAAAATATGACGGAGTTTGGCGTCACGATCGAAACCGATTATAAAAATATTTTCCATAAGCGGTATTTCCTGATAATCTAAGAATATCTTCTCAATGCTGGAAGAAACTTTTCCAACCAGAATTCCACCCTGAGTTGCATTTCCCTGCAGAGTTAAAATATCCTCTGCCGCGATTGATAATGCAAGAACAATAAAAAGAAGAATAAAAAAGTATTTCATTTATTAGTTTACAGTTTGATCAATTCAAAATCTTCTTTGTGTACCCAGCCGCCCAGTCCATTGGGAAGTTTTATCAAGCTCCAGTTCTCTTCTTCTCTTTCGATTTCAAATATCATTCCTTCGTGAATAGTAAAAACGCGTGTAAAATCTTCGCTTGGTCCACTATAGCCAATGGCAGAAGGAGTAAGTATAACACCTTCATTCTGGAAATGATAAACTCGCCATTTAAGGAAACCGAGCAGCAGAAAGACAAGCAGGAAAAAGATGAGAACAGTTGTAATGAAGATGGGAACGGTTCTTTCACGATTACGATAAAAAACTATCATAAAACAGGTAAGCAGGATAATAAGACCGAAGATCATAAGTGCAATGACAGCTAGCAGATTGATGGAAAGAGAATCGAATAGTTTTTCCCAGAAAGAGCGAATGACATCTTCCGAACCGATCTCCTGTTTATCTTTGGTTAAGGTCAGAGCAAATTCCAGATTTTTCCTTGCGCTGGCATGGTTAGATTCGATCTTGAGAGCTTTTTTATAATAAAGGATCGATCTTCCAATTTGATGAAGCCGGAAATAACAATTTCCTATATTATAAAATAGATCTGCATTTATCAGACCTTCATTTTCAACACTTAGGAAATCTCTCAAAGCATTTTCATAATTTTTTGTTTCATATTCTTTCAATGCATTTTGAAATACTTCCTCTATCTTTGATTCACCCGACAGAAGCAAACTGAATGCAATGATTATTAAGATTATGATCAGCCTTTTCATCGGTTCCTCATATCTTTGTTTTTAGAAATATCGGCAATTATTTCTTTCAGGAATTTAAAATCATTCTCGATATTTTCATGGGAAAAACCACCCGGCATAAAACGGGATTGATTACATTTCTCCAAAAGGGTGTTGATCTTTGCGGAAATTTCAGAAGATCCAGTTCTTTTTTGTACTTCGGAAAGAAGTTGATCTGTAGAACTTCCACGTGGTATTTTCAATTTATCTGCCAGATAACTGCTGAGTCCCAGTTGAGCAGCAGAATAAAATTCGATCTGTCCTTTACCGGCATGATCAGTAGCAGCTTTCATGTATTTACGTAAAATTTTGTTTGCCTGTTTCTGCCGTTGATAATCGAGGTTACCGCTAAGTTTCTGACGTTCATTTGCATAAATATAAGATACGGGCAGCAGCAAAATAAATGCCAACCAGATAAGCCAGTAACCGAATTCATCAAAATAAATTGTATTATCTTTTAGTTTAATATTGGTGATAATGAAGCTGATATCGGTTCCTTCCCGTTCTACAGAAGATTGAGCAGCACTGCTGGAAATATAGGTCATATCGCCTTCCTGTACATCCAAAGTATATTCTCGGGTTTGCTTAATGATATATTTTTTCTGGTATGGATCAAAGTAGGAAAAACTAATGGGTGGGATCTTAAATATTCCCTTTTCCTGTGCAATTACAAGATACTTTATCGATTTTGTACCTGATTTCTTATCACTTTTTATCTTTGTGGAAATCTCAGGATCAAGGAAACGTAAATTATTGATCTCTGGCAGAGCAGGAACTTCAAACTGCTTCAGGTTACCGGTACCTTTTATACTTAAATTATATGTAAAAGAGTCGCCAACTTTAAGCTCGGTATCGCTTATGCTGCTGGATAATGTGTATTTACCTACTGCCCAGGAGAAACCGCTTGGACGATTTTCAAAGGGTAGTTCTTTTACATTTATATATATTGGTTTGCTTTTAATTGAATATCTTTTAGTGGAACCGAAATCAAAGAAACTGGTAGATTGAATACGCACATCAACCAGCATTTCCAGGGAAGATATTTCCAGTTTACCGGTGCGGGTGGGAATAAGCACCATCCTGATCAACGGCATTTTTTGATAACGCTCTCCATTGAATGTAGCGCTGGAAAAACCTATTCTTTTTGCTCTGAAACTTACCTCATTCCAAAAACCATTGAAGACAGGTTCGGAACTAAAAGAAAGATCATTTATATCGTAAGGATCATAACGCGTATAAAGTGAAAATTCCACTGTTATCGGCTCACCTTTGAAAATGTTCTTTTTATCTACTTCTGCAATTATAAAAAGATTATCTTCCAGTTTAGCGGAGCTTTCATTTCTGGAAAATTGCCTGGAAGTTTGCGGAAGTGGTTCCGTGGTGCCTTCTACCACTTTTATGGAGATGGGTTGAGTGGTAAATGTTTTGTCCTTTAATTTTAGAGTAATGGGCGGAATAATGAAATTTCCCTTGCGGTTTGGCTTCAGAATATAAGTAAAACTCTTTCTTATTTTTGAGGTCATTTTACCATTGATGATCGAATAAGATGAAGATGAGGAAGAGGACACTCCCAGATTTTTAAAGTTATCGATCTCTGGAATATCCGGTGCTGCAATTTTACCGGCTTTCTCGCTGGAGAATTCAATGGTGAATTTCAATTGATCCTGCAAACCGATCTTTGTCTTGTCAACATAAGATTCTACAATAATATCTTCCGCTAGAAGCATGGCTGTGAGAACCAGTAAAATAGTAATTATAAAATTTCTCTTCATGTTAACGTTACCTTATTTACCAGTATTTACCACGTTTGGCTTTGTCAACGCTCATTTTGCGTTTTTCTTTTTTCATCTCTTCTTTTTCTTTTTGCAAAAGGGCTTTCAACATTTTTTCGGCATCTTCTTTTTTCTGGTCTTTTTTCATGTCTTGCTGCTGTTCTTGTTTTTGCTGCTCCTGTTTATCTTGCTGTTGTTTTTGTTGATCATCTTGCTGCTGCTGTTGATCTTTCTGTTGTTCTTTTTTTTCCTGATCTTTGTTTTCGTCGTTCTTATTTTGCTGCTGTTTTTCCTGCTGTTGGCGTTGCAGCATTCTGGCAGCTAATTCGTAATTATATCTTGCGTCCATATTCTGCGGATCTTCGATAAGAGCGTCCCGGTAGTTATTTATTGCATTTTTGTAATCTTTCTGTTGGAATTTCACGTTACCAAGATTCTGTAAGGCTTTTGATCTTTCATTAAATTCCTGGTTTTTCAGGGTGAGATTGTAGGAATGCTCGGCATCTTCCAGTTTACCGTTCTTATATTGGGCGTTTCCCTGGTTGAAGTGCAAACGGCTGTCATCGGGATACCTGATGGCATTATCACTGAACTTCTTCTCGGAATCCTGAAAACTTTCTTTATCGTAGTCTTTAATTCCTTTCAAATTTTGAATGGCTTTATCATAAGTTAAGATATCTGCAGATAGAATAGTGTTGATCAATACAAATGAAAAGATCAGTAATATCGGTACGATTTTCTTATAATTCATTATTATATTACTCTTTTGAATTTAACTTTCTTCTTGCACAAAATGAAAGATTCGATGAGCAGAAGCAATAAAGCTGCAATTACAAAATATTTGTATTGTTCTTTGTAGCGGGTGAATTCACGTGAATCGAATTTTTTCTTCTCGATTGCATTGATGTTTTTCATGATCTCAAAGATCTCGGATTGACGGGGTGTGATGGGGAAGAAGCGACCGGTTCCAGTTTTAGCGATCTTGGTAAGAATACTAATATCCAGTTTTGTGAAAATAATATCACCTTTATCGTCTTTGGCATAGACTACATTGCCAGCTGCATCTCGTATGGGGATGGTGCTCCCTTCCGGTGACCCTACACCCAGTGTGTAGATAATAGCATTCTTTCTGGCAGTTTCCTCAGCTATTTTAACTGCGTTTTCTTCCAGGTCTTCTCCATCACTTACCACGATGATAACTTTGTGTTTTTCATCTTCACCAAAAAGTGTAACTGCCCTGGCAATAGCACCGCCGATATCTGTTCCATAGGATGGTACTGTTTCCGTATCCAGCAGACTTAAAAAGAGCTTGGCTGCACCGTAATCATTGGTAAGCGGACACTGTACAAAACTCTTTCCGGCAAAAGCCACGATAGCGATGCGGTCACCTTTCAGTTGGTCTATAAAAAGTGAGATCTGGTCTTTTGCACGTTCGATGCGGCTGGGTTGAATATCCTGTGCATCCATGCTTTTTGAAACATCAATTGCAACCACGACATCAATGCCTTCCTTTTTCACGATCTGAACTTCTTTATTCCAGCGGGGTCGAGCTAGAGCAATTATCAGGAAGAAAACAGCCATGATGAAAATTACATTCTTCAAAGACCAATGAAATAAAGAAAATTCCTGCATGTAATAGTCATAAAACTTCTTATCTGCGAAGTTGCTGAACTGCTTTTTCTTGTTATGTGCCGCTACTCCCAGCAGAATAACGAAAAGCGGAATTAACAGCATAAGAAACAGAACGTATGGATTACCCCAATGCATAAATTACCCTCATGGTAGTTCCTTTCTTATCACAATTCTAAATGTAAATTCTAATAAAATTATCACAAAAGCAAAAATTAAATATCTCCAAAAAAACTCCTGGTAAATATAATAATCATTTATCTTTAATTCTGTTTTTTCCAGTTTGTCAATATATTCAATAATAGCTTTCAGTTCGGCAGTGTTGGTAGCCAATCTGGCTCTTTCCGAACCTGTTATCTTAGCGATCTTATTAAGTGTGATCATGTCTATTTCTATATTTACTTTTCTGTACCTGGTGCCAAAAGGAGTTTGAATCGGGTAATCCACCAATCCTTTGCTACCCACACCCACGCAATATAC
Source organism: uncultured bacterium (assembly GCA_965370415.1). Classification (GTDB taxonomy): domain Bacteria; phylum Cloacimonadota; class Cloacimonadia; order Cloacimonadales; family TCS61; genus JACNIV01. The sequence goes on from CBDUTJ010000007.1 coordinate 7,660, forward strand.
TTTTATGCCAAAAGTGGCAGCCAGATCAGCAGCTGTAAATGGATCTATTTCACCGGCATTATTGCGTCCATCGGTTATCAGTATTATTACTTTCGATTTTGCTTCTGAGTCTTTCAATCGAGCAACGGCAGTTGCCAGACCCATTCCGATAGCTGTTCCACTGGCTTCTTCATTGATCTTCATATCTGCCATGATGGTCATGAGAATATTATAATCGAGTGTAAGCGGGCATTGAGTATAAGCATTTTCTGAGAAAACAATAAGACCGATGCGGTCGTTGTGACGGTGATCGATGAAATCTATAGCGACTTTTTTGGCTGCTTCCAGACGGTTTTTGGGTTGGAAGTCCACGGCTTTCATGCTGCCGCTCACATCGATTGCAAGCATAATATCTATTCCCTTACCCGTGATCTGCTGTTTTTTATGAGCCAGGCGGGGTCTTGCCAGAGCAATTACCAGAAAAATAATAGCGATACAACGCAGTAGGGTTGGAGCGAAACGTAGAATACTACTTCTTCCAACTACTTTGTGTAATAGATCAATACGACTGTGCAAAAGACGCACTTTCCGTTTTTGCTTAACCAAAAGTTCATATAAAATTATTGGTATTAATAAAAGTAAAGCCCAGAACCAGTCAGGATGAACAAATTCAAGCATCTTGTTCCTCCTTCGGTTCGAAAGATTTGAGATATTTCTCAAGCCATATCAGTTCTTTTTTTGATTCCTTTATGTCTGGAATGAACTTCGCAAATTTTATTTTATCTGCAAAAATGAGAAAATCAAGAATTTTTGATTTTTCTTTAAAGTCGATTTGCAGATAAGAACGAATTTCGCTGGTGGTCATCTCAACAGCATTTATATGATAATTTAATTCAATGAAAAGTCTGAGAATAAATGATAATCTGAAATGAAAATTGAGAAAATCTCCTTTGCGAAGAAGATTTTCTTTTTTCAAATTATTTAAAAGTCCCAGTGCAATAAGATAGGGAGGACGCTTGTCGATTATACGGGTAGAAAGATCTTCTACAGGTTTCTTTCGCAGCAATTTTAATAACATCTTGATTATGATAAAAAGTAAAATGAATCCGATTAATGGAAAAAAATAATCCCAGAAACCCAGATTAACTTTTAACGGATCTGCTATATCATGAATGATTTGCGAGCTGTCTGTAAGAACGGTTTCAATATTCAATTGGAATTCGGAAGTATGTAGAACGACAAGGCTATCAACGGATTTAACAGCAAATTCCAGTGGAGGGAAAGTGAATTCCCCTGTATCGAACGGTTGGAAAGTAAGATCTAATCTGGTTACTTTTTTATCTTTGTCGATATTGTCTTCTGAACGGATATTTTTCAAAATGAAGATATCGAGTGTATCTATTTCCGGAGCAAATATACTATCAGCTTTATTGGTTGTAATATCTATAAGAATGTGAAAGGGAGTTCCCACATACAATTTCGGAGGTTTCTCTAATCTGTGTTCGATCTGCTGTGCAAATCCCATTATTGGAATTAAAAGTAAAAGTGTAATTAGTACTATAAGTTTATTTATTTTCATTCTTTTCATTACTTTTCACAAACGAGATGTTTGTATTATCTTTGGTTCTTCATTCTTATCCTGAATTTGAAGAATTTCATCAATTCAAGTGCATACGGTTTATCGGTCTGCAAATTAACCAGGTCAACTTTGATCTTCTTGAATTTTTCGGTCAGCTTTGCTTCCTGTTCCAGAACTGTTTTCCTGTATTTTTTACGAATTGATCTACTGGATGTATTAACTGAAAATCTCTCGCCGGTTTCCGGGTCACGCAGATGCATAAGACCAGCATTGGGTAGTTCTATTTCCCCCCTGTCTATAATTCGCAATGCTATCACATCATGTTTTTTGGCAAGCAACTGCAAGCTGTTTTCGTAATCTTCATCCAGAAAATCGGAGATAATAAAAATGATGCTTCGCTTCTTGATTAAACGGTAGATATATTCAACAGCTTTATTGATATCTGTTTTCACATTTTTGGGTTCAAAATAGAGGATATCTCGTAAAATACGAAGAGCTGATTTCTTGCCTTTACGTGGTGGAATATACTTTTCCACTTCATCTGTAAACAGCAGTAAACCTACTTTATCATTATTGGAGAGAGCAGAAAATGATAGTACTGCTGTGACTTCTGTAATAAACTCCGATTTCAGATAATTCCTGGTTCCGAATAGAGTAGAAGCGCTGCTATCTACCAGGAACATAACGTTCAATTCGCGGGTTTCTTCAAATTTCTTGATGTAGGGATAGCCCTGCCTGGCTGTAACGTTCCAATCGATCTGTCGGAAACTATCGCCTTCCTGGTATTCGCGTACTTCCGAAAATTCCAGCCCCTGACCTTTAAAAAGACTATGATATTCACCGGAAAATAGTTCTGAGACCAGATTCCTGGTGGTTATCTCTATCTTCCTGATTCTTTTAATTATTTCCGATGTTTCCATATTTTTATCCAAATTATTCTTGCGAATTATTTAGTTGTTCAGATCTTCGCAAAGAAAATCGTTTACGGAACTTCAATTTCATCAAAAAGTTTACTAACAATATCTTCCTGGGTTATTTGTTCGGCTTCAGCTTCATAAGTAAGAATTATACGGTGACGGAGAATATCTTTACCGATAGCTTTAATGTCATCAGGAGTAACATATCCGCGATGCTCCAGGAAAGCATGCGCTTTGGCAGCTTGCGCCAGGTAAATGGAAGCACGGGGAGAAGCACCGCATTCTATAAGGTTGGAAAGCTCATGTAAATTCTTGAATTTGTCAGGTTCCCTGGTGGCGAAAACAAGATCCAGGATGTAATCTTTTATTTTATTTTCCATGTAGATGTCGTTGATCAATTTTCTCATTTCGATTATATCTTTTGGTTTTACAACTGGTTTAACTGTAATTTCTTCTTTGCTTACCATACGTTCCATAATATTGAATTCTTCTTCACGAGAAGGATAATTTATAAGCAGCTTAAGCATGAATCTGTCAACCTGAGCTTCCGGCAGGGGATAGGTTCCTTCTTGTTCAATGGGGTTCTGAGTAGCCATCACCAGAAACGGTTTAGGAAGAGGATAGGTAGTATCACCAATGGTTATTTGTCTTTCCTGCATGGATTCCAACAAAGCAGACTGTACTTTTGCCGGTGCTCTGTTGATCTCATCTGCTAAAATAAAATTAGCAAAAAGCGGACCTTTCTTAGGAACGAACTCTGTGGTTTTCTGGTTATAAACAAGAGTTCCCACCAGATCTGCAGGAAGAAGGTCGGGTGTAAACTGGATGCGTTTGAAGGTGGCGTTAATTGTACTTGCCATTGTGCTTACAGCTAAGGTTTTAGCAAGACCAGGCACCCCTTCCAAAAGGATGTGCCCATCTGCTAAAAGACCCACCAGCATGCGTTTGATCATGTATTCCTGACCCACTATAACCTTACCGGCTTCCTCTTTTATCTTGTCGATAACCTGACTTTTTTCTATAACTTTCTTATTAATTTCTTCTATTTTCATAATTCCTCCAGAGTATGAATACTTAATTACTAATAATGTTACATTTATTTTTTAACAATATTCAGTATGAAATTCTTTTCCATTCTTATACTTAAAGCTGATTTGTATTTCTTTGTCTGAAATGTTCATCACAATATAAGTAGCTTTTCTTTTTCTATCCTTTTTACTTTTTAAGTGTCCGGGATTCAAATAGCGAATTTGGTTTATTGTTTCATAAGACCAATTATGTGTATGACCGAAAAGCACAAAATCTGTATGAGTCGAGATTTTTTTCAAATCATTTACATTATGCACCAGCAGGAAATTCCATCCTGAGAGAGATATTTCTTGAATAACAGGAATGGAACCATCTATATAACCAGCATGGAAGATACCGGGGACTTTAATTAATTTTTTATTTTCCATAAGGTCAAGGTTTTCATCCAGGTCTTCATAGTTATCACCCAGATGAAAAATGTGAGTTATTCCAGTTTCATTTGTAATGGCTTGTCTAAGGAGTTTCTGGTTCCCGTGAGTATCAGAAAGAATTATAAGTTTTTCCATAAAAGAAGAAGTAGTTATTATACTACATTTTTTCAGGTGCGGAAATTCCCATCAAATCAAGTGATATCGCAATAACATTTTTAACAGCGGAGATCAGATATAACCTGCTTAGGCTGAGTTCTACATTGGATTCATCTATAACTTTGAACTTTGCGTAATATCTGTGGAACATACCAGCCAGTTCATGAACATAGATCGCTAATCTGTGCGGTTCGCGGTGTTCTGCGCTGGCTATAAGAATAGATGGGAGTTCGAGCATTTTTTTAATAATATTTATTTCATCTTCTTGTTTTAATTTTTTCAAGAATTTGATATCGAAAGTCTTCAGATCAAATTTAGCTTTTTTCGCTTTTTTCAGGATACTGCTAATTCTAGCATGTGCATACTGGCAATAAAAAACCGGATTTTCACTGGATTTCTTTTTTGCCAGATCCAGATCGAAATCAAGATGGGCACTAGGTTTTCTGTTCAGGAAGAAATATCGAGCAGCATCTCTACCAACTTCACGGACAAGTTCGTCCATGGTAACGATTGAACCAGTACGTTTGGACATTTTAACGATCTCGCCATCCTCCAAGAGATTGATGTGCTGCAAATAAACAATTTCCAGTTTATTTAAATCCAGTTTTAAAGCTTCAATGGCAGCTTTCAACTTGGAAACGTGTCCATGGTGGTCCGGTCCTAACACATCGATAATATAATCGAAACCTCTTTGATACTTAGTAAGATGGTAGGCAATATCTGGAACGAGATATGTGGGATTGCCGTCTGTTTTAATAAGTACTCTATCCTTTTCGTCTCCGAACTGAGTAGAAGAGAACCAGATAGCGTCTTCTTTTTCATAGGTACAGTGCGCTTCGGCAAGATAGCTTAGAGCTTCTTCCAGGATCCCTTCCTGTCTTAATTTTCTTTCAGACATCCAGTTATCGAATTTAACACCAAATTTATCCAGACTGGCAACCTGCATGATATGGATCTCTTCCAGTGCAAAATCCCTCATGCGCTCAAACCGGTCTTTTTCTGCAATGTGAAATAGTTTAGAACCATCAATAGCATTCAATTTGATAGCCAGTTCTTTAACATATTCACCGTGATATGCTTCAGTAGGAAACTCATGAATATGTTCACCATGTAATTCCCTATAGCGTAATTCCAAGGATTCTGCCAGAATGTCTACCTGGTTACCGGCATCGTTAACATAAAACTCACGGAATGCCTTAAAACCCACAAAGTTCATTATTCTATAAAGCGTATCACCATAAACACCTGCCCTTGCGTTGACCACATTGAGAGGACCGGTAGGGTTAGCACTGATGAACTCTAAAAGAACCTTTTTTCTTTTACCGAAATTTGAAGAGCCGAATTTTTTTCTGTTTTTAACAATATCAACCATAGCTTTATGGTAAATACTGTTTGACAGACGGAAATTAATAAAACCAGGTCCGGCAACTTCGGCTGATTTATAGTCTTTTTTTCTGGAAAATACTTCAACAATATTTTCTGCCATTTTACGTGGTTTAAGTTTATTTTTCTTTGCGTTTAGAAGGGCTACATTTGTAGAAAAATCACCATGCTCAATGTTATTAGGAACTTCCACTGTAAAATTTTCAACGAATTTATAGTTAAGTTTTTTTAAAGCTTTTTTAATATCCAGAATAATCTTTTTCTTAATCATGAACGGGTTCTATTTTCCCTCTTGCTTTAGGTGCTATTTTATATATATCCTCAATTTTATAATAGTTTCTTTTCTCAATATTAAAAATATGAACAATAATATCTGCCAGATCAATGAGTATCCAGGAGGCTGTATTCATTCCTTCCACAGATAGCAGTTGGATGTTGTTTTCTTTTGCTTTTTGCAGAATATGGTCTGCAATTGCCTTAATATGTAGTTCGGCTGTTCCATTGCAAATAATAATAGAGTCAGTGAAATCGGTTTTACCTTTTACGTCGAGATGAATTATATCTTCTGCTTTTTTATCGGTAGCCCATTCGATTATTTTTTTTACATTTTCTTTATGATCCAAATTTATTGCTCCCACTTACTTAAAATATTTTTTATAATCATTACCCAGAATAATCTGCATATCTTCAATTGTATTTGCATCTAATGCATATATTCTTCTATTAATACCAGTAATTTTCATTAGATATTCTAATTTTTTTTGATCATTCTTTTTCACGACAATTATAGTCTTTTTGTAAATGAACATATTCCTTTCCACATTTTTCCAGGCAATTATATCCAGATTACGGACATCTTTGTTTATAAGGAATTCCTTAACATCTTTGGCTGCTCCGTCATAACCACATCCGTTTAATATGGTAAGTTTCAAAGATGTTACCGGGATTTTATCTTCTGATATTTTAATTTCTTTCATTTTAAAGATCAAAAAGAAGGCAACTATAATAATTATGCAAATTAACGTAATAACTACTATTGATGCTCTTTTCTCAGCGGGGGACAAATTATTTTTCGTCTTTCTCATTGTCAAACTGTTCTTTTAAGAGCTTATAAGCCCTGTCAAAGGATTCGGGAATTACTCGAGTACCTGCTGCTGAAGTAATAAAACTTGCATCTCCAAGCCAGCGTGGGACTATGTGAACATGTAAATGCTCATCTATTCCAGCACCTGCAGCTTTACCAATATTTATTCCCATATTTATACCATCAGGTGAATATACGGTATTTATAACCTTCTCACAAATTTGAACAGTTTTAAATAGGTCGTTTATTTCCTCATTTGAAAAATCTGTTAGTTTTGCTGCATGCCGATTTGGAACAACCATAAGATGTCCATTGTTGTAAGGAAATGTATTCATAATTACAAAACTGAGTTTGCTCCTGTAAAGTATCAGGTGTTTTTCATCTTTCTTCTGATCAGGTTTCAGGCAAAAAATACATTTCTTTCCTTTTTGGGAAATAACATATTTAAACCGCCAGGGTGAATAAAGAATATCACTCATTTTCTCTCCTAATTTTCGAAATGATCCTGCCTTCTGTAAAACTCATTTTCCAGATCGGATAACTGCTTTTGGGAATTAACTCCCGAAGCTTCGATCATATCTTCCAGAATAACCGAAGTAACCAATTTGCTTTCTTCATTTAATATCTCAAGAGTATCGGTGAGATAATATTCTTTTTGATTGTTATTATTAGTTACCTTTTCAAGCGCTAAAAACAAGCTCTGAGCATCGAAACAGTAAATTCCCGTATTTATCTCCATAATTTGCTTTTCCTGATCTGTAGCGTCCTTGAATTCGACTATACGTTGTACAATATTGTTTTTGTTTCGTACAATTCTACCATAACGAAGTGCATCTTTCATAATTGCTGTAAGAACAGTGCAGGCAGCATTATTTTTTTTATGGTGTTGTAGAATTTTTCCCAATGTCTGATGTCGAAGTAGAGGTACATCACCGCAAAGTACGAATATATCACCGGAAAAATCCTGAAATTCTTTTTTTGTAACCATTACAGCATGACCGGTACCATTTTGCTCAATTTGCTCAACGAATTTTATTTTATCGTTGGCAGGAACAATATCAATAACCATATCTTTTTTATAACCAACCACTACCACAATCAAGTCACTATCCGCTTTTTTTGCAGTCTCTACAACTCTATTGATCATTGGTTTACCAGCAAGTTCAAAAATAACTTTAGGTTTTTCAGAATTCATTCTTATACCCTGACCAGCCGCCAGGATGATTGTAGCAACTGTTCTCATTTAAGCTCCAAATAGATTTCTTTAATTTTTTTATTAATTACCGGGTGAATAAAATCAGGGCAGATCTCATTTAAAGAGCACAGAACAAATTTACGATTATGTAAGTCTGGGTGCGGAATAGTGAGATTCTGCGAATTTATTATGTGATCATTATAGAAAAGAATATCAATATCGATCGTTCTTGGTCCCCATTTTTCATTTCTTTTCCTGCCAAGTTCGTTTTCTACAGTAAGGCATTTGGAAAGTAGATTTTCTGCAGTAATATCTGTATCGATCTCAATAACACTATTAATGAAATCAGGTTGATCGAACTTTCCATAGGGCTTAGTTTCAATCATAGAACTTCTTTTTTTTATCAGTATCTCCGAGTCGGAAGATAGCCTGGAAATAGCCTTCTTAATATTTTCTTCTCTATTGCCAAGATTAGCCCCCAGACCCAGGTAACAGATCATCGACTTCTTTCCATTTCTACTTCCACGGAACTTATAGATCCGTTTATAGGAACGGCTGGTTTCTTGATCTTTACATTTGTCCAGATTATTGCGGGAAAGTTTTTCAAGATTGAATCGAGAATAGTATTTGCACATACTTCCAATAAATAAAATTCTTTCTTTTCTAAAGTATGTTTAATAATATCGTATACTTTTGTATAATCTATCGTATCTTCCAGATGTTTTATCTCTTTGTCATGGGCAGAATCTGATTCATAAGAAAAATTCACAATGAAGCGCTGTCCAAGTTTTCGCTCTTCAGGATGAACTCCATGATACCCGTAAAAAACCATTTCATGTAAATGAATCTTCATTTCTCCACCTTTTCAATAATTTTAAATATGATCTTTTCAGTATATTTTTTATCAATAAAATATATTGTGATTCCACTTAACATTAAACCAGCGAAAGAAAAAAGTATTGAAAAATTCTCTGAAAACCGAATTAAATATTTTCCCAAACCATAGAATAACAACATCGAGAGAATTGGGAATATGAAAATAATGAACGAGGAAAAAACCCTCATGCTGGCAGAAACCTGCACTCTTATAAAATCACCTTCGCTTAGTTCCATATCCGTTCTTATCTTATGTTGTAACTTTTTATCCATACCCTGACAAATACCGTGCATAGCACATTTTTCACAAGATCCACTGGTTTGCATTTCTATAAAAACAAATCCATCTTTAATCTTTTTTACAACTGCCAGGTCTTCGTGTTGATTTTCCATTTATTCCTTCATTTTGTTTATAATAGATGATGTAGAGTTTCCTTCTTTATAGGAAAGGCTTCGTACGCTGCCACCATTTGCCAGAACGATGTCTGCACCTACGATCTCATCCGGTTTCCAATCTCCACCTTTTACCAGTACATCAGGTTTGATGTGATCTATTAACATGTAAGGCGTATCGTCATCAAATATAACGATATAAGAAACAGTTTCAAGTCCGGATAAAACTTTTGCCCTGTCTACCTGGGAATTTATGGGGCGGCTTTTACCTTTCAGTCTTTTCACCGATTTATCGCTATTCAATCCAATTATGAGAACATCACCCAATCCTGCTGCTTCCTGCAGATATTCTACATGTCCTGCATGAATAATATCAAAGCAGCCGTTAGTGAAGACTATTTTCTTACCTGTAGTTTTTAGATCTTTAACTATAATTTCAATTTCAGCCCATGTCTTTAATTTCATATTACCTCACCGGGTAGTTACCGTCGAAACAGGCACAGCAATAATCCTGCGGTTTGGAAACAGACTTTCTAAGATCTTCTATCTTAAGATATTTCAAAGAGTCGGCACCTATGAATTCACGGATTTTATTTATACTCTTATTATTTGCTATCAGTTCTTCACGGGTAGGTGTATCTATGCCATAAAAGCAGGAAAATTTAACTGGGGGAGAACCTATTTTTACATGAACTTCTTTTGCACCTGCTTCTTTGATCATTTTAACTAATTTGCGGATGGTTGTTCCACGTACAATGGAATCATCGATCAGAACGACCTTTTTGCCATCGAAAAAGTTAGGAAGAACATTAAATTTCTGGTAAACACTTTCATCTCGAATGGTTTGATCTGGTTTGATGAAAGTTCTACCTACATAATGATTTCGGATCAATCCCAATTCGAAAGGAACTCCTTTTTGTTTGGCATATCCCAGAGCAATGAAATTTGCAGAATCAGGAACAGGTACTACTACATCTGGTTTAAGATCATCAGCCTTTGCAAGCTGTGCACCTATCTTTTCCCGTACTTTATAAACATTCTCACCAAAAATGAAACTGTCCGGACGAGAAAAATAGATATGTTCGAAAATGCAGTGTCGATTTGTTTTAGTTTCCCGGAAATTGTTTGGATTCAGTATAGTGGATTTAATACCATTCTTTTTAAAGAGAAGGATTTCAGCCGGCTTAACTTCTTTTGTCCAATCCATGTAAAGAATATCCAGCGCACAACTTTCTGAAGCTACAACGAAAGTTCCTTCCTTTGTTTTGCCATAGCTCAAGGGACGAAAACCATAAGGATCGCGGAAGATATACATTTCCGTTTTAGTTGCAAGAATACTGGAATAGGCTCCTTTAACATTCTTCATTAGTAATTTAATGGAATCTATGATATTATAATTTTCTTTTTCAACATGATAAACAATATACTTAAGAAGGAGTTCACCATCGTTGCTGCTGGCAAAATATACGCCTTTCTCCTCTAATTTTTTGCGTAGTTCTTCATAATTTACAATATCACCGTTACTTGAAAGGGTATAAGAAGGTCCGGACAGAGTTTCTACAATATGAGGTTGGGAATTATATATAGACGATGCTCCCCGTGTAGGATAGCGTACATGCCCAATGGCAATGTGACCTTTCAGGAAATCAAGTTTATGTGGATTAAAAACTTCTTTTACCAAACCCATTTTCTTTCTCAGTTTGATAGTAGTTCCGTTGTTCACAGCCATTCCGCAGCTTTCCTGCCCGCGATGCTGCTCGGCAAACATTCCCAGCGTAGCCAGTTCTGCTGATCTCTTATTATCAAAAACTCCGATGATCCCACACATTAATTATCTCTCCTGTTTCTAAAACTAATTTTATTTTCATTGCCGTCAATTATTCTTTTCATATTTGCTTTATGCCTTATAAAAATGAAAACTACAATTATAAATACAAAGATCAATATTTCAATATTTGCGAATCCGTTTCTTATATTGTTAATAAGCTCTACCAGTAAAAAAATGAACGCTGCTACCATCGAGCCCAGAGATACATATTTACTTATCCATACAGCAATCACAAAAACAACCAGTGCAATTGCAACAGGCAGCGGTGAAAGAGCTATGAACACTCCGGTTGAAGTAGCTACACCTTTTCCACCTTTGAATTTGAGGAATATAGTAAAGATGTGACCTATGATAGCAAAGAGACCTGTACCAATTAGAAAGAGATTTGTCGGTTCGGAAAAAAGTAGTTTTCCAATCTGAACAGCGAAAAAACCTTTTGCAATATCGATGAGTAGGGTTATGATCCCTATCTTTGTTCCCAAAACTCTTAGAGCGTTTGTGGCACCTACATTACCGCTACCATATTCACGGATATCTATTCCTTTTATCAATTTTCCCATTATAAAGCTTGTAGGAAGACTACCCAATAAATAGGCAAACACAAAAGTAAGAACAATATTATAAATCATCTGCAGACCTACCCCGGAAAAAAATTTTTATAGATGCTCCTTCGAATTTGAAGGTTTCACGCAACTGGTTGTTCAGATAACGCTTATAATGTGTGGTTATCAATTTCGGATCGTTGCAGAAGAAAACAAAAGTAGGAGGATGCGTTTTTACCTGAGTGCAAAAGTATATCTTTGTATGCTTTCCGCTGGAATGAGTGGGTGGAAATTTCTCGATTACCCTTTCCATGAACTTATTCAATTTGGAGGTTGGAATACGTTTCCTGCTTTCCTCTTCCACCTTAAGTATCAAATCTAATATCTTTGATACTCTCTGACCGGTTAAAGCAGAAATAAATACAACAGGAGCAAATTCCACGAACCTCAATTCAGCACGGATCTGCTCGATATATTCACCTACTGTAACATTGGTTTTTTCTATCAAATCCCATTTATTGTAAAGAATAATGATATCTTTGAAATTACGTGCTGCATACGAAACGATCTTTTGATCCTGCGTAGAAATTTCACTGGTTGCATCCAGAATGATAAGTACAATATCTGCCCGGTTAATGCTTTCTATAGTACGCATAGTACTGAAATATTCCACACCGTATTTAATGCGTTTTTTTCGCCTTAGCCCGGCAGTATCGATGAATGTGTATTTTTTCCCGAAATGAGTGATGGACGTATCAATAGAATCTCGAGTGGTGCCGGGAATATCAGTTACAATATTTATATTCTGCCCGGTAATGCGGTTAACCAGTGATGATTTTCCAACGTTTGGCTTCCCTACAATAGCTATCTTTATAGAATCTTTTTCTTCCGGTTGAGAAGGAACTTCGTTAATATGTTTGATCACTTCATCCAGGAAATTCCCGATATTCCTGCCCTGGATGGCGGCAATAGGAAAGGGTTCGCCAAAGCCAAGTTGCATGAAATCATATATTTCAAGTTCGTCCTTTTCGTTATCCACTTTATTAGCCACGAGCATCACTTTTTCTCTTTGATCGGAAAGAATTCGTGCAATTTCCATATCGATATCGGTGGTTCCGGTTTTGGCATCTACCAGGAATAAGATCAAGTCGGCTTCTTCGATAGCGACTTCTGCCTGGAATTTAACAGCCTTATCAATACTGTTTGAAGATTTAGGAATTATACCGCCAGTATCTACCACAATAAAGTATTGTCCTGTCCATTCGGCTTCTTCGTATTTACGGTCACGCGTTACACCCTCTTCAAAATCCACAATTGCACTTCGTTTCCGGCATATCCGATTGAATAGTGTTGATTTACCTACGTTGGGTCTGCCAACTATTGCGACCACGCTTTTTTTCATATATTTTCGTACCTTCGATTACAGCTAATTCGCAAGTCAATCTTCGGTAGGTGGTGAATTTGTCAAATTAAAATCACAAATTTATAACTACAGGTAAGTTACAAAATATTATGCTTGACACCATAAGGGATTAGCAATTTCTCATCTTTCAAAAATTTAACTCTCAAGGAGGATATATGATAGAAAGAAAACTTATCGAAAAAGTGATCGATAAAGCTCTTTCCAATGGTGCTGACTTCGCAGAAATATTTTTTGAAGATACCTACAATTCCCGCATAAATTTTTATGATAACAAAACAAAACAGAATATAGTCGGAAAAGATTTCGGTGCTGGAGTGAGGGTTTTTTATGGAACAACAGTCATTTATGCTTATACGAACGATCTGAGTGAAAAATCTTTTCTAACTGCTGCTGATGCTGTGAGCAAAGCTTCCAAAGGAAAATCAATTATTCAACCGATAGATCTTACAAAAATAGAATTCGAGAATATTCACCCTATTAAAATACCCAATAACACTGTTGCCAAAAGTGATAAGATTGATTTTATTCAAAAAATCAATAAAGCATCCCGTAATTACAACAAATTAATTGCACAGGTTGATATCACCTTTCAGGAAAAAATGCAGAAAGTTCTTATTGCAAATAGTGAAGGATTATGGGCAGAAGATAACCGAACATATTCCCGTGTTTCAGTCCGTTCCATTGCATCCGATGGAAAGGAAAAGCAAACAGGAGGCGAAAATCCAGGGGGACATGCTGGCTATGAATTTTTTAATAAACTTAACCCTGTTGAAATAGGAGAAAAAACTGCTCGCATGGCCATTACAATGCTAAAAGCTAATTACGCTCCCAGTGGTAAATTTCCTGTAATAGTCGATAATGGTTTTGGGGGAGTGATATTCCACGAAGCCTGCGGACATTCTCTGGAAACTACTTCTGTAGCTAAAGGAGCTTCTGTATTTGCCGGTAAACTTGGAAAGCAAATAGCCAACCCGATAGTTACGGCAATTGATGATGGAACCATTCCCAATGAATGGGGAAGTGAAAACATAGATGATGAAGGAATGCCTGCAAAGAGAACTATTCTTATAGAAAACGGCATCTTGAAATCTTACATGGTAGATAAAATGGGAAGCATTAAAACCGGTTATGAACGTACCGGAAGCGGAAGAAGGCAATCTTATAAATTCGCTCCGGCTTCCAGGATGAGGAACACATTCATCGCACCAGGCAAAAGCAAATTAGAAGATTTGATAGCATCTGTAGATTATGGAATTTATGCAAAAAAAATGGGCGGTGGCTCTGTGATGCCAGGTACGGGGAACTTCAACTTTGCAGTAGGAGAAGGATACATTATTCGTAATGGAAAAATAGCGGAACCGGTTCGTGGTGCAACTCTCATAGGAAATGGGGCAGAAGCATTAATGAAGATCAGTATGGTTGCAGATAACCTGGCTATGGCGCAGGGAATGTGTGGTTCGGTAAGTGGAAGCGTTCCCACAAACGTAGGCCAGCCAGCCATTAAGATCGACGAAATAATAGTCGGTGGAAGAAAGTAGGAGGATAAAATGTACGAAAAGGAATTCAAATTCATATTCGATTACGCAAAAGATAAAGCGGACGATATTGAAATCCTGTTTTTTGCAAATAACTCATTTTCAGTTAGAATAAACAAGCAGGAGATAGAATCTTTCAATTATGCAGATGCAAAAGGCATTGGTGTGCGCGTTATAAAGGATGGAAAAGTAGGATATTCTTATACTGAACAGCTTGAAGAAACCACATTTAAAAACATCGTGGATGAAGCACTGGAAAACGCAAAATACATTGAAGATAACGAGATAGTTATCCTTGAAAACCATCCGGCAATTGATAAAAAATTAAATGTATATTCTCAAGACCTTGATAAAGTTGATATAATCGAAAAGATCCAATTTTCCAAAGACCTGGAAAAATTCGCATTGGAAGCGGATAAACGCGTTTTCAACGTGCCATATGCTTTGATGGGAAACGGTACCTCTTACTCTAAAATTGCTAACAGCAAAGGATTGGATAAAGAGGAAAAATATAATAATGCATATGCATATGTTCTTTCACTAACCCAGGAAAAGGATGATAAAAGAGATGGATTGGAGTTTGTCATTGGACGCGATTTCAGTAAATTCGATGCCAAGAAAATGGCAGAGAAAAGCGTGGAAAAAAGTACAGCGCTGCTAGGTGGAGAATCCATTGAATCGGGTTCATACGCTGTGGTATTTAATAATGAAATGATGGCAACAATGCTGGCAACTTTTTCCGGCATATTCAGTGCAAAGGCAGTTCAGGAAGGCAAATCATTGCTGAAAGGAAAACTGAATGAGACAATAGCAAATAATAATGTAACTATTATTGACGACGCTCTTCATCCTGATGGGCTTGCTTCCAGAAGTTTTGATAGTGAAGGTTATCCATCACAAACTAATATTCTTATAGAAAATGGAACGCTTAAAACCTTCCTGCAAAATACACAGACTGCACGCAAAGATGGTGTGAGATCTACAGGAAATGGCAGCAGAACTTATAAAAACACATTAGCAATTGCTCATTCCAATTTCTTCCTCAAACCAGGAACTTGCAAAGAAGAAGAACTTTTTAAACAACATGATAAAACTATCGAAATAGTTGCTCTGCAGGGAATGCATTCGGGAGCAAATACCATTTCAGGAGATTTTTCACTTTCCGGTGAAGGATTTCTTTATGAAAATGGAAAAAGAAAACACTCTCTTAAACAATTCACGGTTTCCGGTAATATCCTTAAACTCTTACAGGACGTGGAAATGATAGCGGATAATTTCAAATTCGATATGAGCTCCATCGGTGCTGCATCTGTGTTGGTGAAAGAATTAGCGATAAGCGGGTAATTATAATAACTTTCCGAAATCTCTATCGGTAGAACTTTCATGGAAGATAGGTTTCGGAAAGGTTTTCGCCCGCTCGTTACGAAAGTCCTCTTTCGTAACGATAATATATTATTTTGCTGGTTTAGGTTTGCAGACTGTGCTACTTTTTTTACAACCCCCTTTCATTCCCCCTTATAAAGGGGGATAAAACGGAAGATTACTTCAACAACATACATTTTCTTATATACGATTTGGATGGCGTTTGCAATTTATAGAAATAAACACCGGAACTGACTCGCTTTCCATTATCATCCTTCCCATTCCAGATCATTTCGCTGCGACCGGGGCTCATATAGCAATCCAGCAGGATTTTTACTTTCTGTCCCTTTATATTGTAAATTTCAAGTTTTACGTTTCCCTCTTCAGGAATATTGAAGATTATCTTAGTTTCAGGATTGAATGGGTTGGGGTAGTTTGATAAATTAATTTCATCAATAATTTCAATAATTGGATATTCAATACCGACTACGGGTAGAGCACCGAACTCATAACAACCCATATCTATAATTGCAACTCCATTCCCGTCTCCATCCCAGATGCGCTCATTGTGAAGCAGATCCCAGGGTGGTAAATATAGCCCAGTTGTATCCGGTGTACCGGTATCTATGCAGGGGGAAACTGATGTTAATTGATAAGGATCATCACCTGATAACAAGAATAAGGGATCTTCATCTATATTGCCTTCCAGCCAGTTAACGATGTTCACTCCATTTTGATTGTAAATGGCACTCTGACCCCCCTGGATATTGCAGTGGGAAACTGAAAGGTTACTGACCAAACTAGGAGACCAGTCAGCTAACTTTATTTCATAATTACAATCATTTCTCAAAATATTATTTTTGAAGATAATATTACCATTAAGGTTACATGTATAGTCAGCAACATTATCTATAATAGTACAATTTGTAAAAGTAAGTAAGTATTCGTTACTAACACTGGCACCTAATGTATTATCTCCATTATTCATTATGTTATTACTAAATAAACAGTTATTTATGTACACGTTTTCATATGTATAATTATAGCTCCCATTGCTAAAAGCAGTTGAACCTCCTGGCCATAATGTAGTGGTTGAAATATTAGAATTAAAAGTACAGTTTTCAAGAATTACATCACTGCTGCTCGAAACTTGTAACCCGGCACAGCAAGGAGAATCACCAACTAAAACATTATTTGAAAAATTACAGTTTTCAGCTTTAAAGAAACTGCATTCATAAAAAATTGCGCCGGCAGTATAATTACCGGATTGGGTGTTTTCTACAGAAACATTCTTCAGATGTATATTCCCTGATAGACCTACTCCTGCTAATGCTGCCGTTTTCTCAGTTATACAATCCTTAATTACAATATTCTCAAAACTAATAGAATCACATCTTGATATAAGTAATAAAACTGAATTGTAATTACCATTCTTGAAAGTAATATTTTTTATCGTAGAATTTGCATAACCTGGTCCTGCATAAAACATAGGACAGAAATTCATTTCCGTATCAATTATAGTTGTATTAACATCTTCTCCGATAATGTTTACGTAAGCTTTACAACCAAAAGCAAATTGTTGTTGATTATCACTGATATTGTATGTTCCTGCTGCCAGATGAATCGTCTTGGGACTCAAACTATCGGAAGCAATTTTTCTAACAGCCAAATTAATTGTTTTCATCGGCTCTGTAGAAAATAATCCCGAATTTGAATCGTCTCCATCCGGAGATATATATAGATCATGATTAACAGGTTCAAGAATATAATTCAATATATCGAATGTATAGGGATAAATATTCATGTAATGATACATCTGTGCAAAATAAATATCCGGCTCTGCAACTGTAAATGTATCTACAATAACTTCTATTTCTTCTATGTAAGGACTTGAAGTACATATTTCTATACCGGTGGCAGCGAAATTATTATAAATGCTGCACCTGTTTACAGGGTCAAAAGTAATTTGAGTATAATTACGTATTCCAATACCTCCTCCGGTTTTTAAAGCGTAATTATTTCTAACCGAAGTCCCGGATAAAAACACATTCCCGTCTTTGATATGCATTCCACCAGAATTATTACTATAATTACCGGTTATTATGCAGTTTATGATATCACATTGAATTAGTAGATCCGGATCTCCCCAGATACTTATACCACCTCCTCGTTTAGGATAATCATATTCACCCTGTCCATTTGTAATTGTGAATCCACGCAAACAAGTGTCAGTTTCTCCGTTTACCAGACAGACACAGCTGGTTATACGCTGTCCATCGATGATTGTAGAATCGATATAAGTGGCATTGCCTGTGATCAATTCCAGGCTGGCTACTGTTATGTTTTTACCATTGTAGATGATATTTTCGTAGTATGTTCCGGGATAGACGAGAACTGTATCAGTATAAGCAGAAGCATAGATACCTTGCTGGATGAAGGTGAAGTTGCCGCTGCCATCTTGTTTTATATGCCAGGTTGTGGAGTTTAGCCACGAATTTACACTAATTAACGCTAGAAGAAATAATAATTTAAGTTTCATAATAATTCCTTTTCTGCTTCGTCTTCCTGCCTGCCAAGCCGAAGTTGTACAAAGGCTGGAGAAACTCTTCTTCGACATTCGACGAAGGAACTGAAGCAAATTGGTCAATGATATTTATTATCATTAACCCCCTTATGAAGGGGAATTGAGATTTTTTTGTCATTCCGTGTAAACGGGAATCTAATTCTTGTTATTATATCATAGATTCCCAATCGAGTTGGGAATGACACTGATTGTCTCTCTGAGGTCAACTTACAATGGCATTCGACGAAGAGTCTTTATCATATTAGATTCTTCGTGAGAGAAGCAAGAAGATTTCCTCAGAAAGACACAAATTAATTATTTAAAGAACTATTCATGAACCCGACTCGAGCTTTTCCCACCCGAGTCGAGTTTATAAAAAAAGGCTATTTCAACAGTAGCATCTTCCCGGTGATTTCATTTTTCTGTGTTTTCAATTTGTAGAAATAGATACCTGATGTAACATCTTTGCCACTTTCATCTTTTCCATCCCATGACACATTATAATCACCTGCAGGTTGTGTTCCGGTAACAAGTGTTTTCACTTTCTGTCCCTTGATGTTATAGATCGAAATTGAAATTTGAGAATCTTCAGGTAAGCTATAGGCAATTGTTGTTACCGGATTGAATGGATTTGGATGATTTGATGCTTCCAATCTGGAAGGAGCAGGTGTACTCTCCGGTTCGTTTTTGAAGGATACATAGTAACTGTACCTGCCCTTCTCGACTTTTATTGTTCCCTTTTCGGTTAGAGATGTTTCAGGATCGTAAACATTGTATTCTCTTATAAGTTTGTTCTCTGATCTTCCACCATAATAGAATTCAAATTCCAAATTACCCTGACTTCCCAGGATATATGCACAGATTTGAGCAAGTGTATCTTGAACCACGGTCGCACCCTGGCATTCCCCATCTAACAAAGCACCGATCTCCGTTGGCAAGTCTTCCGGGTCAAGTTGCATGTAAATTGGAATATAATCAAATTCTTCTTCATAAGAGAAAGCTTGTGGTTTTTCGATATTATACGATTCTCTTGGTGCTTCATTAATCCAGGAGAATTCATCAATATCTTCTTCGCACAAGACAACAACCATATCTCCCGAACTTAGAGTATAAGGCACATCAGGCCATCCATTATCATATTCAACTGACCAGTGCTGTGCCTGGATTTCATAGATGTTATCAAGGTAACCGTAAAAAGCATCATAAACATGCTGAGTTTCTTCCAGGAAATAACCGATATAGTTATCCATTTCAGCAAGTACCGGGAATGTTGTTCCTGGTTCACATCTGAAACCGGAAATATCAAACTCACATTGATTCTCAGTTCGAAATTTATACCCTTGTGGACTGGTAATTTCGTGGTCTGGATTGATCCAATCAGGATCCTCATAATGAAACTCTATTACAAATCCTGTTCCCAATTGAATACATGTACCAGTCATCAAATCATCTCGTATTGGATCAAGCAAAGGATCAACGGTATTATTGTCTCCTGTCATTGTTATATCCAAAATATCAAAGCACAACCACTTCCAGCCGGCATCTGGTAGTGTATAAAGGTCTGGGAATTCATAGGTTTTGATTTCATGGTCTTTATAATATGCACCCATATCGTTGCGAGTACCGTCGGGATCATTATATTGGGGGTCAGGGTCACCGGTGTCTATGCAGGGAGATTTTTCTGTTTCGGTCCATTTGAGAGTGTAATCATCTAATCCAGGATTTTCAAAAAGTGGATCTTCATCTATGTTACCTGTACCTTGCCAACCGTCCTGAATATCTGAATATGAAACATTTACCGTTCCAAGGTCATTAACAATTTGGGTACTATTTCCATAAACGATAGAATTTTTTATTGTGCTTGTACCATATCCGTTACCAATACCAATATAAGTGTTATCCACAATTGTACAATTTTCTACGATCATGTCTAAATCGGTTCCTAATCCATTTTCATTAGAAGAGACTAAACTATTGCTAATGATTATACATTCCCTGTTTGCTGCCCAATTATGAGTACTTATTATTGCGATATAAGAATTATTCCTCAATATAGAATTATTAACATTTATTGGATGAAAAGCTTCAGACATAACTCCATAAACATTGTTTTCTATAACACAATAATTTATAAAGAAATAAGTTGGCCAGAAAATATAGTAAATTCTTATAGCTGTGCCACCGTCTGATATTGTTAAACCACTAATTGTAATGGATGTATAAGAATCATCCGGGCTTGTTGTTCGCAGAAAGGTTGGTGTATTTTGATTTGCTGGTTCAACAACAGTGTTTTCTACAACATCGGGATCTTGCGGATTAGTGCTTCTTATGATTAAAAAACCTTGTTGGAAATTGTCTAAATTAACATTCTCGAAATATATATACTGATGAATGATAATTTCATCAAAAGAATTTGCTACATCAACAGCACTTTGAATTGTCTCATATGGCTGTCCTGGTCCTACATGAAGCTCTGTCGCCATCAAAATACTTGCACAGAAAGCAAGTATAAGTGTTAATAAGAATTCCTTCTTAATCTTTCATTTCTCCTTTTAATTTTTTTCCCCTTTCCGTTTTTTCCTTTCTTCCGGGTATAGAATCAAGGTAGTTCCAATATCAATCCACCTGCAAAGAAACATTTATGCAAGTGGTTATGTCAAGTGAATTTGTTCTTTCCCAAAAAGTAAATATTCATTTCTCAAATTACCTTCCTCTATCCCGTAAAATGCAAAAGTGTGACTTCACCACTCAATATTTTTTTATTTTTTATCTCATTAAAGGCGTTTAATGCTAGATAATGTCTTCATTTTTTTTTCTTCGTCTATATTAATATCCCAATAATCATCAAAGTGTGACTTCATCACCCATAAAAAATTGTTAAATGTGAAAATAATTACCTTTTTAGACCTTAAATTGAATTATATTTCATGGAAATAGTTATATTAACTTTCCTAAATCTCTATCGGTGGAAATTTCATAGAAGATAGGTTTAGGAAAGATCTCTAAGCCGGACTAGTATCATTTCTGCTCGTTACGACTATGCCATGCGGCATCGCGTGGAAATCCTCTTTCGTAAGAATGAAAATTTTTGTCTTTGCGAGGAATCTTCTTTGGTATTTCTATCGAAGCAATCTTATTTATAACAATCTTCAATCATATAAGATTGCCGCAGTCGCTACGTTCCTTCGCAAAGACAACTACTACTTCAACAACATACATTTTCTTACATACGATTTGGATGGCGTTTGTAATTGATAAAAATAAACACCAGAACCAACCAGTTTCCCATTATCATCTTTGCCATTCCAGATCATTTCGCTGCGACCGGGACTCATGTAGCAATCTAATAGAGTTTTGACTTTCTGTCCTTTTATATTGTAGATCTCAAGTTTTACATTTCCCTCTTCCGGAAGATTGAATACTATTTTCGTTTCCGGGTTGAAAGGATTTGGATAGTTGATAATTTGAATTTGTGAGATGGGAATTTCTTCCTCTGCGCTAACCGGATCATAAATGAATTCAAGTGGAATAATAGCAGTTTCTTCTGTGCCATACAAAGCTGAAACACCTGCTATATAGGAATTTCCAATTATCAAATCATTAAACGTGTATTCGTTGAGAAATGCGCTAACTGTTGATTGAAATTCATCATCCAGATAGACGTTGTAACCGGTTGCATTAAAGCCAGCTGGCATTTGCCAGGAGAGAGTTGCATTTTCCATTACCAGGTAAATGGGAGCTGCATTGCCGGGGAATTCATAAGCTCCCATATCTATACCATTACCGCAAACCCTGGGATTACCAGCCAGATCGTAGGCTGGAAGAACTACACCATACGGTAATTCCAATGTGCCGGCATCTATGCAGGGTGAACTTTCGGATAAAGCAAAAGGATTATCTCCAGTTCCATAAAACAGAGGATCTTCATCCAGATTATTATCTGCCCACTCAATGATATTATAGCCTATAGATTGCACTCCATCTAATCCGCCTTCAACAAGAGAATTTTGCACGGATAAAGTATTTGTATGACCATTGCCACCATCCAGAACAAGTTCCCTTGGAATATCTCCGTAAAGAATGGAATTGTAAATATGAAGTTCCGATTCGTATGATACGACAACTGCTCCGCCTGTATAACTTTCATTATCGGATATAGTACTATTTATAAGATTTACATACGCCCCTTCCGAAACCCTTATTGCACTTTCATCATTCGGCCAATCTATCATATGACTAACATTATTCGTAATTTGAGCATTGATAATATTTGCAACATATTCAAAATTAGGATAACCATTGTTGTTGATGATAAATCCACCCGCTGCAGGGTGTTCATTGTTTAACGGAGTAATGTTATCTATCTTAAAATTTGTTAAATTCACTGTATAACCGTAAGAACCTCTTATTTTACAAGCTCTCCCGCCTTGTGCATCATGAAGATAAATCCTATCCATATTGATATGAGTATAAGTTGATCTGATTAATGTATATGAACAAAGTTCATAATTTGATATTTCAATATTTTGTAAGAAGACATTATGATTCCTTTGTATATAAATTGATGGCATATAATAACTGTTTATCATTTTAAAATTTTTCACGGAATAATCTCTTTGTAGAAATCCTTCATTTATACCAAGATAATCTCTCGCATAAATATGACCTAAACCCAGTTCCGCATCCAGGATCGTGTTATCCCGTGATTCACCGATTACGGAAACATAACTTTTCATGTGAAGCGGAAAATATTGATCATTAAGGCTCGGAGAATACAAACCGTCTGCCACGTGAACTGTTCTATGATGAAGACTATCTGCTTTGATCATCGTTAAAGCATAATGAATGTTTTGTAACGGCTCATACGGAGTTAAGCCGCTGTTACTATTATCTCCATCAGCAGCAACATAAAGATCGTGTTCAACCTGCTCTATCTTACCGTGTTGGATATTATAAGTTATATCACCCGGCTGGTAAATTCCCACATTATTTGATGCATAAAGAAAAAAATAATCGGGTTCCATTACAGTAAAGGTATCTACGATTACTTCAATGTTTGTAGTGTTAGAAGATCTAAAAATATCGTTGCCTTCTCCTGCAAAATTAAGATAAATGTTATTTAATATTTCATTATCAAATACTAAATTGGATAACCATAAAAAAATACCACCTCCAATCCAATAAGCATGATTTTTTGTAATTGAATTTCCGATTAAATCGGTATAAGTGCTTTTTAAATAGAGACCACCGCCTGTATTTGCTCTATTATTTTTTATAATATTTTTTTTCAGAGTAAAATATACATATTCAGAACGTATTCCACCACCCTGTTTGTCATAGTGTCCATATTGATGCCAGCCGGAACCATGCTGAACTACAAAACCGCAGATATACACATTTATTGAATTGTATTCTTCACCTTCGAGCCTGATAACACTGCCTTGCTGGTTTCCATCCAATATTGTTGTATGTATATCTTGTTCATTACCTGTAAATTCATAATTGGAAACCAGGGAAATCGACTTATCGATAAAGAGATTTTCAAAATAAGTTCCCGGATATACTCTGATCGTGTCCCCGTTTACGGAAGCATCGATACCTTCCTGGATCACTGTGTAATCGCCTGTTCCGTTTTGATTGATCTCGATGATTGAAGAATTTAGCAACGAATAAAAACCAACAAGAGTGAACAAAAGAAAAATACTTTTTAATTTCATAATTTCTCCAAACTTCTGTCATTCTCGTGTAAACGGGAATCTAATTAATTTCATAGATTCCCACTTTCGTGGGAATGACAATTCTCAAAGAACGAATGCAGGTGACAATGGCTATTGTCACCTGCAACACACACATTATTTCATCAGGATCATCTTCTTACTTATGACTTTATCTGCTGTTTCCAGTCGATACAGATAAATGCCACTGGAAACTGGATTGTTGTTTTCATCTCTTCCGTCCCAGATAACAGAATGCTTACCTTCCGGCAGCTGCCGGATGCCACTGACAAGCTGTTTCACCTTCTGTCCCTTCAAATTATAAATTGCAATTTCGATGTTTTCAGTGTTTTCGGTGTTTAATTCAAATGAAATTGTCGTGGTCGGGTTGAACGGATTAGGATAGTTGCTAAGATTGATATGTAAAGGTTCTTGTGGACTATTATCTCCGTCTTTCCCCAGCTTGATCAAAGAGAATTGGCTTTCAAAAGGATGCAATGTGGTCGATTCATATTGTTCTGTCTCAAAATTATATTTCCAGACAATATCGATCTTTCGGATATTTCTTCCGCCGGAAACAAGCTCGAAGCTTAAATTATCGCTTCTATTTATGGCATCCGTATATGCCATCAGTTGGACAGGATAACCTTCCACTTTACTTGCTCCCACACATACATCACCCTGATAAATTCCTACTTCTAAAATATTTTCGCCATTTTCGATGTATTCTATCTCTATCATCTCATAATTCGGTTTGTCTTCATAAGTAAAGAATTCTGTTTCCTCTTTCTCGTAAGGCTCTGATATGCTGAGGCTGTTCCAATGCAGTTCAAATTGTTCATCAACTACAATGGCATAACCTTTCCCGTATTTAAAAGTTCCGGGCTCACTTGTAGCGGTACTCATTCCATACCATTGCCCGTTTATTTTGTAAACAAACCAATCTTCCGCACAGATCAAAGTAACATGGTCTAATTGGTCACCCAACGCAAACTGATAAGATTGTGTCATTGGAAGCCAGTATCCTACCCAGTTTCTCTGATTCGGATAAACTGTTTTTGTATGATCATCAGGTAAGCGGCTTCCCGGCTCAGGAAGGATATAAGAACCATCTTCTTGCGGATCAAGTTTGTAACCGTTATCGGATCTGATTGTGTAAGATGGATCTGACCATAAACCTCCCACATAAGTTAAAACAACATCAGGACCATACATAAGAGTCATCGCCTCTGGAAATGGTATCATATCTTCCAGTAATTGATAAGCAATAACAGGGTCGTTACCTTCTCTTTCTAATCTCGGAAAAGAGACCCAGTTCCAGTGGTTACCTTCGCAATACTTAATATCTATGAGGGTAGGATAGCAACCCATATCCAGGCGTGTTCCGTCCGGATCGATTTCGTTCGGGTCACCGCTGTCGATACAAGGGCTGCCTTCCAATAGATTAAATTCATAATTAGTTTCCATACAAAAATCAGGATCATCATCAATATTGCCGGTACCTGTGTAACCATCTTCGATATCTGAATATGTTACAGTTACAGTACCATTATCGTTGTCAATTTGAGTATCATTTCCGTAAATGATAGAACTAATCACAGAAAGTGTACCGTACTCTGATATAAAAAATCCAGTATCATTGTTATTAGTATCAGTATTAGTTACAGTACATTCATAAATACCTAAGTTTTGATAATATTGACCGGTATCATCGGTTAAATCAATAGAAACTCCGTTATCATAAAACAAACAACCAAGAACTCCTGTATCTGATCGATAACCTAGATATAGGCCAGTATCGTTGTCATAAACAACATTATAATTAAACCAATCTGACCATCCTACATTGCCTGATGTTTCTTTGCTGTAATAAGCTATATCATTGTTTAGAAGTTCATTCGTAGTAATTTCAATTCGCTTTTGATTATCTCCCACATAAATTGCAGTACCAAGCCCATCGATGACATTATCATATATTTTAGCCGGTGTTAATCCGTCGAAGTTAGTAAGTTTAACACCTACAGCTGAACTGCTGCCAATAATTTTAAAACCATGTAATTTCGGTGGGGCTACACCTGGATTATCAATATATGTCATATCTATCACAATACCTAAAGACGGTGAACTGAGGTCACCATTGATTATAGTCATTGGAGAACCCTGACTATAAATTTCAAGACTTTTTCCATCAAAATCAAAACCTTCATATCCATTATAATAACTATATACATGTATGATGTCTCCATTTGAAGCAATATCTATAACATCTTGAATTGAGTCTCCATGATACACATTATAAGTGGTAGCAAATGATTGTAATGAAAATACAACAATAGAAAGTGCTATTAGTACTATTTTTTTTATTTTCATCTTTAAATTCTCCTTTTAATTTTTTTTCCCTTTCCGTTTTTTCCTTTCTTCCGGGTATAGAATCAAGGTAGTTCCAATTATCAAGCCACCTACAAAGAAACGTTTATGCAAGTGGTTATGTCAAGTGAATTTGTTCTTTCCCAAAAAGTAAATATTTATTTCCAAAATTACCTTCCTCTATATACATATCCCAAAAAATGCATAAGTGTGACGCCACCAGTCAAAAAAAATTGTTAAATGTGAAAATAATTACCTTTTTAGACCTTAAACTGAATAATATTTTATGGAAAAAGTTAAAATCAACTTTCCTAAACCTCTTTCGATAGAACTTTCATGGAAGATAGATTTCGGAAAGGTTTTATAATAAGATACTTTTTCACTCATTGACAAAATATCAATCAACCAGAAAATTCAATCCAGCATGAAAAATGATAATAGAAAATTCAGTCTAATTAGTATTTTACTTTTACTTTCCTGCCTAATTATGGCAGAAGATTTTATTGAATTCAAACAAACAGAAGAGCAACAATATAAAGGAAATGTGATTTTTGATGAGATGGTGCTGGCAATGGGTGATATCGCCAGTATAAAAAATATTCGAACAAAAGGAATTACCAATCAGCCACTCGCGCATGGTATGTTATCATTCCCTGTGGAAGTTACAGCAATTTTTCCTGATAAATTCAAAGTTAAATTCCAGGAAAAGGAATTCATAATTAATAAAGATAAGGGGTGGTTGAAATATCCCCGGGGCTATTATGAGAATCTTCCTGAATCTTATGTAAAAACCATATTAGGAAACCTGGAAAGGAACCTGATACGAATCGCTAGAAATAAAGAGGAATATGAAATCCTGTTCCTGGGAGAAGAGCATATTCTAGATAGGGATTGCCAGAAGCTGCTTCTGAAAAAAGACGGAACAGAAATGATCTTGTTAATAGACACGGAAAAGCATCTGCCCCTGCAAATGCTGTATGAGAATAAAAATGCTAAAACTCTTTTGGAAAGAACTTACCTGGAATATAGAAAAGTGGATGGTGTTATGTTTCCGGTACACACTGTTTCTTACGATGATAAAGCACAATTAGTGAGTGAGATCATTATTGAAGAAATTGAGTTAAATATTGTGATTGATAAAGACGAATTCTAAGAAATTTTATTGTTTTTTCTTTCTTTTTCGGGTTAACGAAAGTCCTCCAAAACCACCCAGGATGGCAATGTAAAATCCAAAATCGTACCACCAGCCGGTATTGTTACGTTCATAAACTCTAATATTATTATTAAATATCTGCATAATAAGAGAGATCGGTGCTATCCAACCATGCCAGATTCCCCAGAAAAACCCGGCAGGTTTTATCGGAGTATGTTTACCGTCTCCCGGAATGCAGCTAACAATAAGAAATAGAACCAGTAGAAAAAGTACGATTTTCTTCATAATTGTTCCTTTATTCATTTTTCTCGTTCCAACGCTCCTGCGTTGGAATGTATCATTTAATGTTCTACGTCTGTTGTTCCCACGCAGAAGCATGGGAACAAGGAATAAAGCTGGGAGCATGGGAACAAGGAAGCTATCAAGTTCTCAGGATTTTTTACTTTAAATTAATAACCTCATCTCGTACTTCTTTCTCGATCTTCTGCATTTCTTCCGGTGGTATATTAAGTTTAGCAGCAATGTCCTTTATAGCTTCCTGTTCAGATTTGTCGAAATCGAAATCGGAAAGGGCAACGTAATAACAGAGTCGCAAAAGATAGTGACGTTTATCGGGGTTATTTTGATAGACCATGCAAATGATGCGGATTATCTCATCCAGATCGATCTGACCACTTTCGTAGTCTTTCAGCAGCTTCTCGAACATCCTGGTGATGATATCCCGTTCATATTTCCCGAACTTTTCGGAAAGATCACTATATTCGTAGGGTCGCTGTTCCAACTGGAAAATAAGATCTGAAATGATCCGTTCATGCTCTTCGCCTTTCAGTACATTATCTGCTTTTGCAATATGAATAAGCAGTGCCATACTGCTGGTTACCAGCGAAAACTCTTCGAATTCTTTTTTTTCCTGTTCGGTTTCTGGAAGGTAATTTCTTATTTTGTTAAAAGATTCCAGGAATTGAGCATCAGTGGTTTGTGAAGAAGATAACTGCAGAATATTGCCAATTTGTTTGGACCATCTTGCCATAATTCTCTCCTTTTGTGATTAATCTAAGATGATCAGTTCGTTACTTTAATAAACCAATCGTAATTATTAAAGCTCTATCATCATAATCATTAAAAGTGATAGCATAATCAATATTGAGTATTACCTGGAAATTATATGTTCGGAATGCTCTGATACCTGCATTAGCAATAAATTCTAAACCATCACCACGCTTATTTTCATCATGTGCAACCCAATGGAATCCCAAAGCTCCGCCAACATACGGACAAATATCTTTCTTTGTAAAAAGGTAAGAAGTATAAATATTTGCAGCAAAACCAAAACGAGCTGCCAATTGTAAACCTACTGCAATATTTTTAACTTCATAACCGGAACGAAAATCAAGAGCGAATGATCTATCATCAACATCTTGATAACCATGCTGAGGATAAAGATATCCAAAAGATAATCCCCAAAATCTACGAGCACTTCTGCGTTTTGGAATATCATCTTCTTTTTCCATGATCGCACCTACTTCCACAGTCTGTGCTAACGGTTTTTGTTCAACTACACTCATAGCAATACGCTTCATCACAACTTCCAGATCTTCGATTGTATTTGATGTTGTATTGTCCAGAACAGTAGATTGACCCTTATTTACATCGACCAGGTTGTATTGAATTATTATTTTTTCACCTAATTTACTCAGATTCGTAATTAAAACCAGATCTGCATCCAGTTTTTTACCGATCTCAACTGCACACACCACTTCAGTACATTGTTCTCCTGCAAGTGATTCAATTGTTTTATTCTGTGATATTATGTGCATGGAACTCAACTTCTGTATATCATTTTTCAATATACTTTCTGCAGTTTGAATGGATATCTCATCGATCCCCAGAGAATAAAAGGGAAGAACTGCAAGTGTCTCTGCAGATAGATTGCCTGCTTGCAATATAGCAAGAATGACAATCATAATTGGTAGTGCTAATAATATTTTTTTCATTTTTCCTCCAGTAAATTTGTGCTTACTTCTTATTTCCTTAAAATAATTGTCAAAGAATAATTTTTTTTATTCTATCTACTACCGATTTAACATCGAGTTTGTACATTCGAAATAGATCCTTGCTGTTTCCGGAAAAACCATAATCTTCCACACCGAATTTGTGAAATTTACAGGAAAGCCCCATCTGCATAAGTTTATCAGCGATGCTGTTCCCAAGTCCTGTATTAACATTGTGGTCTTCATAAGTAAAGATAACGCTGGTTTGAGCAGCTTTTTTCAAAGCATCTCCATCGATATCGTTCGGACAGGAAACATTCCATACTTGAATCGAAACATTATCACCTTTGAGTGTATCTGCAATTTCCACAGCTTTGCCCGTCATTGTTCCCATCACAAATAAAGCACAATCTTTCCCATCCCGAAGAAGGTCAGCCTTTCCATATTTGAATTTATAATTTTTATCGAAGAATATATTTCCTGTATTGTCTTTAATTATTTCCAGTTTTGATCTTCCCATTGGAATTAGAAAATTACCATACTTTGAAGATATGTATCGTATTATATGGTCTGTCTGGTTCGGATCTGCCGGAATGATGGTTTTGAAATGATACAGGTTTTTCATCACACCCAGATAATCGATGCACTGATGAGTTTTACCATCTTCACCAACGTCAAGACCGACGTGAGTTGTTACTATTTTAAGATTTGTTTTGTTGATATCATTTAATCTATGTTGATTAAAAGTCTCATCAACGCCAAAAACGCCGAAATCAGCGAAGAAAACCTGGAAACCCTCTTTGGACATTGCTCCGGCAATAACTGCTGTGTTATGCTCCATAATGCCACCCTGAAAGAAATTCTTCGGTAGGATCGATTCAAACTTTTTGGTTTTCACGCTTCCCTGCAGGTCACAATCGAAAACAGTTATTGGTGCATTATCATTTACTGAAGCAATATCAGCTATTGCATTTCCCCAGGCAGAACGGTTGTCCGTGGTTTCTTTATAAATAATTGGTTTCCCAATTTTAAGTTTAAAATCTTTATTGTTTTCTTTCTGAATTGAACTTGATGGTTTAAATTTATTTCGAAGTTCTTTATATTTTTTCAGGTCATTAATCTGATTCAGTTCTTTCAGAGCTTCTCCAAGTTGCTCCTCTGAAATAGTAGAACCGTGATATTTTTCTTTGTTTTCCATAAAGGAAACACCTTTTCCCATAACCGTATGAGCCAGTATCAAGGTGGGTTTATCATGGCAAACAGCATCGACAATTGCATCACGTATTTCCACCAGGTCATGTCCATCTATCTCTATTGCTCCCCAACCGTCAGAGATGTAATTTTCCAATATATCATTGGGCATGATTTTCTCTGTTCTTCCACATATTTGAAGCTTATTGTAATCTACAAAGGCGGTTATGTTTTTCAGTCTGTATTTTGCTGCAAATCGTCGTGCCTCGCTTAATTGTCCTTTTTGCTGTTCTCCATCTCCCATTAGAACGAAGATATGATTATGAATATTTTTCAGCTTGCAAGCAAGTGCAAACCCACATCCGGCAGAAAGTCCCTGTCCCAGATTTCCCGAAGCCCATTCGATGCCGGGAACAGCAGGTTCCACGTGTCCTTCGTAAATGCTTCCAGCTAATCTAAATTGAGAAATAGCATCATCCAGGTTAAAGAATCCCATCAAACCTAATGCTGAATATGCAGCAGGGGAGACGTGTCCATGACTGATGATTATCCTGTCTCTTTTTTCCCATTTTGGTTTTTCAGGATCGATTTTTGTCATATGTAGTAGCATTAGTAAGAAATCAATAGAAGACATTGATCCTCCAGGATGTCCTGAACCTGCAAGAGTAGTCATTTTGAGAATTGCTCCGCGAGCTTGATCTGCTTGTTTTTGGATATTTTTTAATTTTTCAATAGATAGATCTGATTTGCTAATTTTCATTTAATTCTCCCTTTCCAAAGTAACTGAAATCAACGAATAAAATATTTGTATTTGAGTAAAGAATTAAATAAAATAAAAGTGTCCGACTTGCGAACGCTTTCTAAATTTTCTGGTTGAAATTTTCTATTCTGTTATAGTTATTCTATCCTTTATCTTTGTGTATATGCCCTCTCCAATTCCTTTTACATTCATAATATCTTCTATATTTTCAAAACCACCTGCTTTCTCTCTATAGCTAATTATTTTTTGTGCTCTCTTTTCACCGATACCTGGTAATGAAATTAGTTCAGATAGAGATGCAGTATTGATATTAATTTTTCCAGAAACCTCTTTCAGATCATCAGAATCAATTGAAGTAATTATTTCCGTAGAATCTCCTATCGTTTCGAGGTAAGGAAGAATTTTTTCTAAAGTTTTTTCACCAATGCCTTTAACTTCAGTAAGTTCTTTTAATGATTTAAATTCTCCGATATTTTCCCTATAATCGATAATAGCTTTTGCCTTAACTTGACCAATACCTGGAACTTTTATTAAGTCTTCGATATCAGCATTGTTAATATTAGTTTTAGTAATATCTTCTTGTTCTGTTGGTACTGTAATTTTTTGAAGTTCCTTTTTATTATTTGAGATCTTTTGGAAACCGATAACTAAAACTATAATAATTACGAGAATCAAAGCAAGAATAATTATAGTTGCTATTGATTTTTTATTCCCTTTTTTACTCATGAGTTACCTCCTTTTTTTATTTTGTCTAAATTACTGAAACCATAAAATCTATTTTTCCGTCAAGATTATAATTGCATTTGTAAATTGTTTGACAAGCAGACATCACTAAAAAGGATTGTCCAAATTTTTAGAAGAGAAATAAATATGTTCAAAGCGCTAACGGAAAAGATATTTGGAAATCGCAACGAACGGGAACTGCGGAAGCTGAGTCCGATCGTTGATGAGATCAACTCATTCTTTTCTAGTCTTGAGAACAAAACAGATGATGAACTCCGATCAAGAATACAAGAGATAAAAAACAGTATTCACGGGAAAGTTAGCTCACTTGAAACGGAGCTTGAACATATTCAGAATAAATACCAGTTAGAACCTGATGAAAATAAGAAAAATTCCATTGGAAATGAAATTGACAGGGTTACAGAAACCTTAAAAAGTCAGAACCAATCCGTTCTTGATGAATTCCTACCTGAAGTTTATGCTATACTTAAAGAAACCTTTTGCAGACTTGTTGGCTACGAATACGAAGTGCGTGGTCATAAAGAAATATGGCAGATGATGCCGTTCGATGTGCAATTAATTGGTGCTGTTGCACTTCATCAGGGCATGATCGCTGAAATGGCTACAGGTGAAGGTAAAACTTTAGTTGCCACCATGCCCTTATTCCTGAATACATTGTTGGGTCACGGTGTTCATCTGATCACAGTGAACGACTACCTTGCACAGCGTGATGCTGAATGGATGAATCCTGTCTTTGAATTCCATGGACTGAAAGTAGGCTGTAATGTAGGCGGTATGACTTCCGAAGAAAAACAGGAAGCATATCACTGTGATGTAACATACGGCACAAATAGTGAGTTCGGTTTCGATTACCTGCGTGATAACATGGCTGTTTCTGTGAAGAGACTTGTACAAAGAAAACTACAATTTGCCATCGTGGATGAGGTTGACAGTGTTTTAATAGACGAAGCACGAACACCTCTAATTATCAGTGGTCCGGTGCAGGAAAGTAAAAATTTTTTCCTGGAACTAAGACCTATTATTTTGAAACTTGTGAACACTCAGAATGGACTGGTAAGCAGATATCTATCGGAAGTGAACCAGGAACTGAAAAAAGAAGAGTGGAATTCCGATGTTGTAGGTCGCCTGCTGCTTCTAATTCAGCGTGCAGCACCTAAAAACAAATTATTCATGAAATATATGAAACAAGCCGAATTAAAGAAGCTTGTTACCGACTTTGAAGGTTATTATCTTCGCGATAAAAGTATGCATAAGATCGATGCAGAACTATTCTTTACTGTAGAAGAAAAGCAGAATAGTGTGGAATTAAGCGAAAAAGGTAATGAACTGGTTGCTCAAAAAGAATCTGACCTATTTATTATGGAACAGCTTGACGACCTCTTGAATGCAGTTGATGAAGATAATAATCTTTCCTCAGCACAGAAAATTCAAAAGAAAGAAGAAGTAACTTCCAAATTTATGGATAAAAGCGAGAAACTGCATAATATAAAGCAGCTATTACGTTCATACACACTTTTCGAAAGAGAAGTTGATTATGTAGTGGTTAACAATAAAGTAATGATTGTAGATCAATTCACAGGCAGAATGATGCAGGGTAGAAGGTTCAGTGATGGACTGCATCAAGCCCTGGAAGCCAAAGAGAACGTAGAGATCGAAGAAGCAACTCAAACTTTCGCAACTATCACCCTGCAGAATTATTTCAGAATGTATGAGAAGCTGTCTGGAATGACCGGTACGGCAGTAACAGAAGAGGTCGAGTTCTCAGAAATTTATAAACTCCCTGTTATCGAGATACCTACTAATCTTCCAATTTCCAGGATCGATCATAACGATGTAATTTATATTACAAAAAATGAAAAATACAAAGCTATTCTGGATGAAATAGAGTACTGGCACGAAGAGAAAAAACCGATTCTTGTAGGAACAATTTCTGTGGAAGTTTCGGAAACATTGAGCCGCATGCTCAGACGGCGAAACATTACCCATAATGTACTAAATGCTAAATACCACGAACAGGAAGCGGAAATCGTGATGGGTGCGGGACAGCCAGGTGCTGTTACCATTGCCACAAATATGGCTGGACGTGGAACAGATATCAAGCTTGGAAAAACAGTGGTGGAAAAACAAAAAGAAGAATATCTGAAAGTTGATAAAAAGATCACTCCCGATTACCCGTTTGGCCTGCCGCAGGATGGTTTACATGTTATCGGTACTGAACGCCATGAAAGCAGGCGTATAGACAGACAATTGCGGGGAAGAAGCGGACGTCAGGGTGATCCCGGTACTTCCAGGTTCTATTTATCTTTGGAAGATGATCTGATGCGCCTTTTTGGCTCGGAAAGAATTGGTCCCATGATGATGAAAATGGGTTTGAAAGAGGGTGAAGCGATCATTCATCCCTGGATGACAAAAGCTGTGGAAACTGCTCAAAAACGGGTTGAATCTTTCAACTTTGAGAGCAGGAAACAACTTTTAAAATACGATGAAGTAATGAACCAGCAGCGGGAAGTTATCTATAATTACCGTAGAAATGTTCTCAAAGGTTACGATCTTAAATATGAGATCATCGAAATGCTCAGAGATACAGTTGCAGATGCAGTAGAAGAAGTAGTAGGTGATATTCCTTACCCTGAAGACTGGCAGTTGGAAAAAATTATACAATGGATTAAATCTAACCTGAATGTGATAATAGAAGAAGAAGATATCAGATCAGATATAATGAACCTGGATTTGCTAATAGAAAAATCCCAGGAACTTGTTTTAAAAGCCTATCAGCAAAGAGAAGATGAACTGACATCCGAACAACTTCGTGAAATTGAACGCCGTGTTCTGCTTAGCGTTGTGGATGAATTGTGGCGTGATCATCTGCATGAGATGGATCTGCTGAAGGATGGCATAGGTTTGCGAGCGTATGGTCAGCGCGATCCTCTGATGGAATATAAAAAGGAATCTTTTATTCTTTTTCAGACCCTGGTAGCCGATATAAATCGCAGTGTAGCAAAAAAAGTCTTTACAACATATCTGGTTGCGCCAGAACAAATACAGGATTTCCTGCGGTTAGCAAAGCAGCAGCATGAATCAAGTTCTGCCTTCGATAAAGCTGCACCGCAAAAGGCACCGAAAGCGCCTTCAGTTGTTACGAACAGTGCAGAAAAACCCAGGATCCAGCCCCGGGTTGTTTCGGAGAAAATTGGAAGAAACGATCCCTGTCCCTGTGGCAGTGGAAAAAAATATAAAAAATGTTGTGGAAAAATAGTATAAGGGATTACTTTATAAAAAATTATTTAAGGAAGTAAAATGTCTCAAACAGGAATTGAAGATTTTCTTGATATTATGTTAACTAACAAGCCATCCAAAGAAAAATTAAAAAAACTTGGTCTCTCGAAAGTTGAAATCAAAAATTTCCTGGAATCACTGATCCATGGAAAAGAGAATAAAGCATATAATAGGATTCTGTCTGAAGATGAAAAGAGGACATTAACACCGGAAGCATTTGGCTATCTGGTTCATCTTCTAAGCCTTAAGTCTATCGACAGGCAGATGTTTGAGCGCATCATAACACTTTCAATGCAGTTGAACCTGTTCATGCGCAAGAGGATCGACAGGATCATGATGGATGATATCGTTAATTATATCGTTTTTTCCGGTAAAGGAGAAATAACGGTAAAAGATTTACTTGATGCTTTCTTTATTCAGGATAGCGAAATAGAATTTGATGATGAAATTAATTAGGTGATTATGGGAAAAGGTTTAATAATTGTAGAATCTCCAGCCAAGGCAAAAACAATTGGCAAGTTTCTAAATAATAAGTATAACATCAAAGCTTCGATGGGTCATGTTCGCGATCTACCGCAAAAAAGCTTTGGTGTAGATGTTAAGAACAATTTCACAGCAGATTATGTTGTTGATCCAGACAAAAAGAAAATTATTTCGGAATTAAAAAAAGCTGCTTCCAATGCTGACAGCATTTATCTTGCTTCAGACCACGACCGTGAAGGAGAGGCTATTGCCTGGCATCTGGTTCAAGTTTTAAAAGACGAAATAAAAGATAAACCTGTGCACAGAATAGTTTTCAATGAAATTACACGAAACGCTATTCAGAAAGCTATGGAAAACCCTGGTATGATCGATGATCAAATGGTTGAATCTCAACAGGCCCGCAGGATTCTGGACAGGATCGTAGGATATAATATCAGTCCGCTTTTGTGGAAAATAATCACAAAGAACCTGAGTGCTGGCAGAGTGCAGACCGTTGCCTTGCGATTGATCTGCGACAGAGAAGAAGCCATTCAAAAATTTGAACCTCAGGAATACTGGAATATAGAAGCACTGTTATATAAAAATGATCTTCCCCCATTTAAAGCAACATTACAGAAATGGGATGGGAAAAATATTCGGATTACTGAAAAAGCTAAAACAGACGAGATACTCAATAGCATAAAAAACAGTGAATTTACTCTTTCCAAATTAACCAATACACAAAAGAAATATCATCCCCTGCCTCCCTTTATAACCAGCACACTCCAACAAGATGCCTCACGCATACTTAATTTTTCTGCCAAAAAGACCATGCAGCAGGCACAGCAGTTATACGAAGGTATAGACCTTGGAGGAGAAGCAGTTGGTTTGATAACTTACATGAGAACCGATTCTCTCAGAGTTTCCAGTCAAGCTGTCAATTTTGCCCGTAAACTTATTAAGGAACGTTTTGGTGAAGGCAAGCTGAACCCAACAATACGATTTTATAAAAACAAAAATAAAGCCCAGGATGCACACGAAGCGATTCGACCTACAAATCCTTTCAGCACACCGGAAAGCATCAGTCAATATTTATCCAAAGACCAGTTGCGGCTTTACACACTCATCTGGCAAAGATTTATCGCCACTCAAATGGTTCCGATCCTGGTTGATATGAAAAACCTTGAAATTTCGATTGGGAAAGCCCTTTTTACAGCTAACGGTGGAATAGTGATTGAGAAAGGTTTCCTGGAATCATACCCGCATTATAAAGTTATATTGGGTGAAAAGATCGATCAAGATTATAAAACTGATGATATTTTGCAATTGAAGAAAATAGAAGGTATCCAATTATTCACAAAACCACCGGCAAGATTTACCGAAGCAACTCTTATCAAAGAACTCGAATCAAAAGGTATTGGCAGACCTTCCACTTATGCTACTATTACCAACACAATCCGGTTAAGAAAGTACGTTGAATTAAAAGCCAGGATATTTCACCCGACACAGTTAGGGATGGCAGTTTATAAATTTCTCATTTCCAATTTCGATGAATTTTTCAATGTGCAATTCACTGCCAAAATGGAAAATAGTCTCGATAAGATCGAATATGGTGAAGTGGATAGGCAAAACCTGCTTTCAGAATATTATGGTTCAATCCAGAAATTAATAGGTAATATTAATTACAAAGAAGCAAAAGAAAAGATAAGCGAAGATACTAATATCAAATGTGAAAAATGTGGTAGCAAAATGATCATTAAATGGGGAAAGAACGGACAATTCCTGGCATGTTCAAATTTTCCTGAGTGCAAAAATATCAAGAGTTTTTCTCGAAGTGATGATGGTCAGATCAAAATAATTGAACCCCAAAAATTGGAAGAGAAATGCCCAAAATGTGATTCTGCTCTTATTCTTAAAGAAGGAAGATATGGTAAGTTCATTGCCTGCTCAAACTATCCGAAATGCAAATTTACCAAACCGTTCACCCTGGGAATAAAATGTCCCGAATGCAAAGATGGTGAGATCACTGAGAAACGTAATAAGAAGGGTAAATATTTCTTTTCCTGCACAAACTACCCCGAATGTAAATTCATTACAAATTTTAAGCCTGTAGCATT
Source organism: uncultured bacterium (assembly GCA_965370415.1). GTDB lineage: Bacteria > Cloacimonadota > Cloacimonadia > Cloacimonadales > TCS61 > JACNIV01. Next base: position 45,710 of record CBDUTJ010000007.1, read on the forward strand.
ATCCTGCCCAAAATGCGGCAATTACTACCTGGAAGAAAGAAAGACAAAAACAAAAGGAAGTTTTAAAAAATGTCCCCAATGTGGTGAGGAAGTTTTTTAGGTGTACTTCTTTGAAAGTATTGGCAGCAGTTTTCAAAATATTTTTACTCATAAATTAAGATCTTTTTTAACATTATTGGGAATCATCATAGGTGTATTTGCTGTGGTTACCATGTTCTCAACCGTTTATGGTCTTAAGACTATGATAAATGAAAAAATGGAGGAAATGGGCTGGAATAATTCCATCATCGTTTATCCCTCCAGTAGTGAAACACGTTTTTCACGCAGAAGATTAAGATTCCGTTATATCAATAGAGAAACAAAACCGATCACTTTTTCCGATTATACAATGCTAAAAAACGATGTCTCATCCCGTTATATTTATGGTTATATCAGTTCCTATGAAAAATTCTTCATAAACGATAAACAGGAAAATGTTCACTTAAAAGCTACAAATAACGAATTCTTTTTAAGCAAAACATATAAGCTAAAAATCGGCAGGTATTTCAACCAATATGAAGAATCAAATGCTATCAAAGTGTGTGTTATAGGTTTTTATTTTGCAGAAAAATATTTTGATGAAAGAAAAGCTCTGGAAAATATTATTACTATTGGTGGTAATAGATACAAGATCATAGGTGTTTTGAACAAAGATGAACTGAACCAAAGCGGTATGAATTTTAATAAATGGGAACGCCACAACGATCTGGAAGCTGTTTATATCCCGCTTTCTACCGGTGCTCGCTATCTTCGTTCCGATAATGCAATAGACTATATTTACCTTCAGGCTACAAACGATAAAACCTTCGCTGAAATGAAAACCGGCACTTGGCAGAAGTTACTGGCCAATCATAAAATGGCGCATGATTTTTCTTTCAACGATGTAGGTGCATTGCTTTTCAAGATTACAGAAGAAATAAATGAGATGATGAAAAAGTGGAACATCACATTATCTGCAATTGCTTCTATCTCTTTGATAGTAGGAGGGATCGGGTTATTCAGCACCTTACTTATTTCCATAAATGAACGTATGATGGAAATCGGGATAAGAAAAAGTATCGGAGCTACAGATGGAGATATTTTCATTCTTTTCCTGGCAGAATCTATTGTTCTTGCCCTGATTGGTGCTTTTGTCGGAATATTTTTTTCATCTTTCCTGGTAAAAGCTTTAACAATTGCTTTAAAATCTAAATTTGCCATGCCTGTGGAAGGTGTGCTGGTAGGAATTGCTTTTTCAGTTTTAATTGGAGTGGTATCAGGGCTATATCCAGCTATCAAAGCTTCCAGGATAGATCCTATAAAAGCTATCTACTATTTTGAGTAGAACAGCATTTAGTTTTAACCAATAATAATATCTTCTGGTTTTAAGGCTACAACACGATTTCTACCTTTATGTTTTCCTCTGTAAAGTGCTTGATCTGCTTTTTTTATACAATCATCAATCTCCATAATATTATTATAAACGCTAACTCCAAAAGTTATGGTAACGGATAAGAGATCATTATTGTATTTAAAATTAGAATTTTCAATTTTTTCCCTGACCTTTTCTGCAGCTACCTTACCACCTTCAAGTGGTGTTTCTGGTAGTAATAAAAGAAACTCTTCACCACCCCAGCGGGCTACTATATCCTGCTTTCTTATAGTAGAACGCATTGTTTGCGCAACTTCTTTCAGAACATAATCACCACAATCATGACCGTATTTGTCGTTTATCGATTTAAAAAAATCCAGGTCTCCAATTATGATTACAAAAGAATTTTTACTTCTTTCAAAACGAATTTGCTCATACTCGATTTTCTCGATAATATCCCTGCGATTTGAAAGTCCAGTTAAAGGGTCTGTTCTGGCAATTTCTTTCAACTGTTCATGTGTATTTTCTAACTTGTCGTGTGCTTTTATCTGGGAACGATAGCGAATATAAATAAAGAAAGCAATATTAAGAAGTACCAAAAATGCAATCATAAACGAATTTCTTATGAATATCTGTTTTCGTATCTGCTGTTGTTCAGATTCGAATTCAAGATATAATAGTGAATCTTTTAAGGTTATGGATTTGCTATAAAAATATGCAGAACGTTTATAATTTTCTGCTTGGTCGTATAATCCGGCTAATATGAGGAATATTTCTGCTACAGCTCGTTCATCATTTTTTTGTCTGGCCAGTTCCAATGCTTCATTGCCATATTGAATACATTCATCAAAAGACAGTTCCGGATAACAAGAAGCCAATTCTATTAATAAACTGAGTTTTACTTCTTGTGATGATAGAGGTATTTTTTTCTTTATTTCTTGTGAATTCTGGACGCAGAATAATTGAGTGATAAAAAGTAAACAAATTAATATAATAAGAATTTGTTTCACAACATCTCCGGATGTTTATAAAAAATTAATGACTAACCGGATGAAAAACTGTCGACGTTAATCTCTGTAGAGCTTTGTTCCTTTTCATCTGGTTTGGAAGTAACAACGCAGTTTTTACCGCGTCTCTTTCCTTTATATAGGGCTTCATCTGCTTTCTTAATGCAAAGATCGATATCCATAGCTTTATTATAGACACTAACACCAAAAGTCATAGTAACAGGTATTTTTTTATCACTGAAAACATAAGGTGTGACAGAGATATTTTTTCGAATTTTTTCTGCCAGTGCCCTACCACCCTCCAGTTTTGTTTCAGGCAGAAGAATAAGAAATTCTTCACCTCCCCAGCGTCCTACAACATCCTGCTTTCTAACTACTGACTGCATATGTTTTGCCAGTGATTCCAGAACAAAGTCACCACCATCATGACCATATCTGTCATTAACAGATTTAAAGCCATCTATATCAGACATCACCAATACAAAGGATTTACCGTTTCTACCAAATCTTTTCTTTTCATTTTCAATTTTTTCGATCATATCCCTACGGTTTGAAAGATTTGTAAGCGGATCGGTTTTAGCTATAAGTTCCAGTTTGTCGTTGGCATTGGCCAGTTCTTCATTAACTTTCGCAAGTTCTCTATTCGCAGCATTTCGAGAATGAGCCTGGTAAAAACCGGATAGAGCAAAAACTAAAAGAAAAAATCCTATTATATAATAGAGACTTTGCAGAGCCTTTTGTTTGGATACTTCTAATTCAATTTTTTCTAATTCCAAATCTTTTATTTCTTTATCTTTTTTGTAAGTTTCTACTTTCTTTTTAATTTCGTCTTTCTCATATCGGGTTTGTTTTAACTCCAAATCTTTAATTGCTTTGTCTTTTCTTAACATTTCAATCTGCTGCTTTCGTTGAAGTGCTACAATTTCTTTCTCTTTCTTTTCCTTTTCCAGCGTAAGTTGTCGCAATTGCAGATCTCCAATTTCTTTATCTTTTGTTAGTATTTCTATTTCGCGTTGAGATTTTTCTTCCTCATATCTTTTCTGCATGTTTTCTATTTTCTGAGAACTTAATACGCTTTCTATAGTGTCCTTTATTGTAGTATATAATTTGTAAAATTCCAGGGCTTTATCATCGTCGCCAATTGCAGCATACACTTCGGAATAATGCAGGTAATCGTCACGCAGTAGAACATGTACATTATCTTCTTCAAATTTGATCGAACGTAAAAAATACTCATACGCTTTATTTAAGTTACCCGATTCTTTATAAACTTTTCCTATGTTGTTAAGCGTTCTGGCAATGCCCTCTTTGTCTTTGCGGAACTCAAAAATTTTTATTAGTTTGTTATAATATTCTATTGCTTCTTCATATTTTTTCCAGTTATTATAAACATCAGCGATTTTTTCTAAATCATTAATTATTGCATCTACATCTCCATGTTGTTCTGCAGATTCAAGAGAAAATGAATAATATTTAAGTGATTGCTCATACCTACCAAGAATTGCATTTGCTGTAGCGATATTATCGTAAGCTATGCATTTTTGTTTGTTATCCTTGTATTTTATGGCAAGAGTTAATGCATCATTACCATATACAATAGATTTATGGGGATCTTTATACCTATACTCTATTGATAGAGCGTTAAGAGTTTTGATTTTTTCTTCTGCGACTGCTGTTTTAAGTTTCTTTTCAAGCTTATCTATCCTGCTGGTAGAATTCAAAGAATTCATGATAAACAATAACAACAGCAGAATAACTAATCTCTTCATCTTAACCCTCAACAAGAAAATTATTAATTATGTAATTTTAGTCAATTTAATTTTATTTTAAAAAAGTTATTAAGAATAAATCAATACCTTGTTCAAGCAATTTTGTATCTATTCCGTAATTTATTCTGAGCCAGCCTTTTCCTTTATTTCCAAATGCGCAACCAGGCACTACAATCACTCCCGATGCGCATAATCTCTCAGCAAAAAGAAGGTCGTTCAATTGCAAATTAACGAATAAATATGGAGAAGATGTATTAGGCAAAATATAGATGTCTTGAGAAAAAGATTTAATTTTTTTTTTTATGAAATCTCTATTGGAACGTAATCTTTTTCTGATCACTTCGTTTGCTTCAAATCCTTCTGCAGATAAAGCTTTTATAGCAACTTTCTGTGAGAGAAATGGTGCGCAGGTGCAGATATATTGATGAGCTGTAATTATGGGTTGTATTAATTCCGGTTTATTCGAGGTTGCCCAGCCGATTCTCCAGCCTGTCATACAATGAGATTTTGAAAGCCCGGAAATAACGATGATGTTCCCATTTCCTTCAAATAGAGAATCCGATCTTTCTTGCAGAAATAATTCACGATACACTTCATCCACAACAATAAGGATGTTTTTTTTAAGGCAAGTTTCAATAATAAACTCGATTTCATCTTCGCTAAAACTAATACCGAGCGGATTGGAAGGATTATTTAAGATCACCATTTTTGTTGCATCTGAAATATTTGAAAGAAATGAATTTTTGTCTAATTTGAAATTCTTTTGGGGATCAAGGTCAAAATAGATCGGGATACCACCTATTATTTCTATGATGGTTTTATAAGCCATATAGGAAGGATTTGCGATAAGTACCTCATCCCCTGGATTAAGATAAGAAAATAAAGTTGCAAATATAGCTTCTTCAGCTCCTACAGTAACACAAATGTTTTCTGCATAAGAACTGTTGTAATATCCAGCTATTGTTTCACAAAGTTCTGGTAAACCGGCGTTTGGTGTGTAGTGAATTCTGCCATCATTCAGAACTTCTTTAGCGTATTCCAGTAAAAATCTTGGAGTAGTAAATTGAATTTCTCCCAAGCCCAGATTAATAGCGTTTTTTGGTGCTTTATTAATAAGTTTTCTTATCAGTGAAATCTCTGCGTTCTTTAATCTGGTGGAGATCATTTATTTTAACGAAGCTCGGTTTCCAATTCTACGGAATTGTTACTTTTAGCATCGCGATATTTTATGATTATGGGGCAATAAATGGAAAGATCAGGATCAGTTTTCAGTGGACGTGTTCCGGATACTACCACTGCATTTTCCGGAATGATGAGCGGCATGTTTTTTCCTTTTTTGATGTAACTTTTATGAACAGCATCGTAAACTGGAGTGCCGGAAGTAATGATAACTCCAGCAGCAATAATGGCTCTTTTTTTTACTATGATCCCTTCATAAAGTCCGCAATTTCCACCAATGAATACGTCGTCTTCGATGATAACCGGGTTTACTCCCACAGGTTCCAGAACACCACCAAGCTGGGAAGCAGCGCTGAGATGAACGTTCTTTCCAACTTGCGCACAGGTACCAACCAGGGCATGGGAATCGATCATTGCACCTTCATCTACATAAGCACCCACATTAATGTACATCGGAGGCATCATCACAACATTCCTGCCGATATAAGCGCCATCGCGAACAGATGAGCCACCAGGGACAAGACGGATATTTTCTTTCTTAGAAATATCCTGCAGGGGATAAGTATCTTTATCGTAGAATTTACCCATTTGAATAATCTTGCCCATCCGGAAGCCAACCAGAATTCCCTTTTTCACCCAGTCGTTGGTTCGCCATTCTCCATTCAAACATTCCGCAGCACGGATTTCACCGCTATTCAAAGCTTTCTTGAAGTTATCGAAAACCTGATTATCATGTTCATTATATTTCTTTTTATTCCATAAATTTATTATCTCTTCTCGTAATTTCATGCATACTCCTTTTTTGATTCCAAATAATGCTTGAGGTGTTGTCCTGTAAAAGATTTTTTATTTTTTACAATTTCTTCTGGAGTTCCGGTTGCAATAACTTTTCCACCCTCATCACCACCTTCGGGTCCCAGATCAATGATATGATCTGCACATTTTATAACATCTAGGTTATGCTCGATCACAATAACCGTATTACCCATAGATACGAGTTTCTGCAGAACTTTTAAAAGCTTCTTTATATCGTCAAAATGAAGTCCTGTAGTAGGTTCATCTAATATGTAAAGTGTTTGTCCTGTACTTGTTTTACTGAGTTCGCGTGAGAGTTTTATTCTCTGCGCTTCACCACCCGAAAGAGTTGTGGAAGCTTGTCCCAATTTGATATATTCTAATCCTACCTCGTGTAGAGTCTGCAGTTTCCTGGCTATTTTGGGAACATTGGCAAAAACCTCTATTGCTTCCTGCACATCGAGATCGAGTATCTCGGAAATATTCTTACCCTTATATTTTATTGTGAGTGTTTCTTTATTATATCGTTTCCCTTTGCATTCTTCACAGGTTACATAAATATCGGGCAGGAAGTGCATTTCGATCTGTTTTACACCGGCACCTCCACATGCTTCGCAGCGTCCGCCTTTCACATTAAAAGAGAATCTACCGGGCTTGTAACCTCTCAATTTGGAAGCCGGAAGCTGGGCAAACAGGTTTCTGATGTGATCAAAAAGCTTGATATAAGTGGCTGGATTTGATCTGGGTGTGCGCCCAATTGGCTGTTGATTTATGTTTATTACTTTATCAAAGTAGTCAAAACCATCTATGCTGTTGTATTTACCTTGTTTAATGCTCGACTTGTTAAGTTTACGTGCCAGTGCTGGGTAGAGTATCTGGTTTATGAGGGAACTTTTACCTGACCCGGAAACACCTGTAACACAGGTGAACAGACCTACCGGTATTTTTACATTAATGTTTTTCAGATTATTCTGTCTGGCGCTGGTTATTTCAAGTATTCTCAGATCAGGCTTCAATCTATGCGCAGGAAAATCAATGTTGAGTTTGCCTGAAAGATACTTTCCTGTTAATGATTTTGCTGATTTTACAAGAGCTTCTACTTTTCCCTGAAAAACTATCTCCCCGCCATAAATTCCTGCTCTGGGACCAAAGTCTATTATCTGGTCGGAAGAGCGCATCATTTCTTCATCATGTTCCACTACTATAACCGTATTGCCCAGATCTCTCAGGTGAAGCAGCATATTTATCAACTTACGGTTATCACGCTGATGAAGACCGATGCTGGGTTCATCCAGAATATACATTACACCTACCAGGCTGCTGCCGATCTGGCTTGCCAACCGTATTCTCTGTGATTCACCACCGGATAATGAAGGAGCTTTCCTTTCCAGAGTAAGATAATGCAAACCTACATTCACCAGGAAAGATAACCTGTTCTCAATTTCCTTCAAAACTTCTTCTGCAATGATCTTATCATTGCCAGTAAGTTTGAGTTCAGAAAAGAAATCGATTGCCTGAGAGATGGACATCCAAACAATATCATCAATTGTAACATCAGCAATTTTAACAGCCAGAGATTCTTTTCGCAGTTTCTTTCCCTCACAGTCCGGACAGGGTTTATTACCAATATATTGCAGATAATACCTGCGCATATATTCTGATTTTGTTTCATTCATGCGTCTGCGAAGTGTAGGGATAATTCCTTCATAATTTGAATAGAACGTACCGGAACCACTGTAGGAACTCCATTCGAATTTTATTCTGCGTCCTCGCGAACCATACAGCAAAAGGTTTTTAATATCTTCGGAAAGATCTTTCCAGGGAGTCTTAAGTGAAAAATCATATTCGCGGGAAATTGCGATTAGTTTCTTATTTTGCCAGCTTCTTATTTTCTTTTCCAAAGCACCCCAGTGAACCACAGCTCCCTGCATAATGGAAAGATTCTTATCGGGTATTAGCAGGTCAGGATCGAACTCCATTTTTGTTCCCAATCCATTACATGATTTACACATTCCAAGAGGGCTGTTAAAAGAAAAATGCGGTGGAGTAAGTTCCGGGAAACCAATACCGCAATCTGTACAGGAATTGGCTTCCGAAAGGATCTCGCTACGATCTTCATCTACAAAATCCACTTTCAAAAAACCATCTGTCAAACGAAGCGCTGTTTCTACCGAATCCATTAATCTACTGCGGATGCCGTTTTTTATCACCAATCTATCAATAACGATATCGATGCTGTGTTTGCTTTTTTTATCCAGTTTAATTTCCTCGGAAAGTTCACGCATCATACCATTTATCTTTACCCGTACAAATCCTTCATTACGGGCTTCATCCAATTCCTCTTTGTGTTCACCTTTACGATTCTGAACAATGGGAGCTAAAATCTGCAGTCGAGTACCTGTTTTATTTCCAAGAATATGATCTACCAGTTGATCTGTAGTTTGTGATCCTACCGCTTTACCACAAATATGACAATACTGTTTCCCGATCCGGGCAAACAGTACTCTCAGGTAATCATAAATTTCTGTGACGGTTCCCACAGTAGAGCGCGGATTTTTGCTGGCTGATTTCTGTTCGATTGAAATAGCAGGAGACAATCCTTCGATGTAATCAATTTTGGGTTTTTCCATTTGACCCAGGAATTGCCGGGCATAGGCAGAAAGAGATTCCACATACCTTCGCTGCCCTTCAGCATATAAAGTATCAAAAGCCAGTGATGATTTTCCAGAACCGGAAACACCGGTTATTACAATCAATTTATTGCGTGGTATTCTTATATCGATATTCTTAAGATTGTGTTCCCGGGCTCCCTTGATGAATATTTCTCTTTTCATAGATTCTAAAAGATCAGCTTTTCATCTTTTCCAATCTGTCGATTATTACTTCCACAGCAATAGAATCCTGAAAGGGTTTAATTTTTTCCAGAAGTGAAATTCCCTTTTCATAATCTTCAGAATAAACAGTTGCCTGAAAGATCACCTGTAAAAGATCTTCATTTGTTCTGTTGTAATAAACAGCATTCTCAAGGTATTCGAATGCCTTATCTACAAGGTCTTTTTCCAGGTTATGAAATGCTGCTTCCATATAAAGCCGGGAAAGACCGAAATAGAATCTATTTTTACTATCAACAAAATCGATAGCTTTGCGCATATATTTTATCGCATTATCATAATCTTTCTGATAATGAGCATACTGAGATGTTCGCATGAAGGCTGCACCATAATTATTCAGTAATCGTTTCATATTAGTATCTTTGTAGATCGAGTCATCCATAATACCACGGTAGGAATATACGGAGTCGATGTTTGTAACCAGTTTTTTCATATTGAATTGATCCTTTCCTTTTGATGCAACCAGGCGATCAACCATTCCTTCGTTTCGCAAATGATCTTCAAAGCCAACAGCATCGGGAGCAGTTACAGCAAAATATATCGGACGCTTGCCGTAATTATCTTTTATTATCTGGATAACTGCCAGGTCTTTTACATAAAGAATAGTACCTTTTTTGAAAACAATAGTGAACACATCGTTCTCATCCACACCTTTGATGGTAAGAGGAGTATCTCTGGGAACCTGTTTTGGATAGAGTACAGACGACGGATTTTCCTGACAGAGATCGATATGTTTGTCGGGAATATTGAATTCTACTCCTTCATGGTCACGAAGCTGTTTTATGTACCAGGGAGTGTTTAACAAGCTCAAGTTTGCTATCGTGATATCTTTTCTTATTCCTTTGCACTGCTCGTTCTTGAAATCCATTGCTTTTTTCAGTATCTTTCTGGTTGTTTCGGTTTGAATGATCTTTTGATGCAAGATCGTGCTTTCAATATCTGTAATCGGACCGGATTCGGTAGGTGGAATATATTCTATGGCTGCCGGATCGAAAACAGCCTGGGCATACCAAACCGGGAAAGTATCGTTGTCACCATTTGTAAAAATAATAGCGTTTTCTTCCACACTATTCAAGATGTTCTGTCCGTAATCCAGGGCAATATATTCACGCGAACGGTCATGAATAAAATAATTTGAAGCTAAATTAAAAACTGGAAGTGCTATCACAATTGCCGCAGCAATATAGGCTAATGTTTTTCCTTTTTTCCTGAAGAAATCTATCAGAGCAATTGAACCGAATGCCATCCATACAGTCCAGAAATTGTAGGCTGTTGTAAAGAAATAATCCCTGTCACGCACCTCTGCATCAGATAAGTTTATCACAAAGACCATACCTATAGATACCAGGAACATGAAGGAAAAGAAATAGGCAAAAGAATGTTTGTTCTTTTTAAACTGATAATAAGCACCGCCAAAGCCCAGGAAAACAACTATTATATTTGAAATAAATTGAATAAATACACGGGGTGCATTTAACCAGCCGGATATTGTCTCTGCATTAAAGAACTGCCAACTAAAATAAGTGAAGAACTGCTCCTTCATCTGGTAGAAGAAAGAAGCCCGACGAACAAACATACTGGTTACTCCATATTGACGCCTGAGCACATAATCTGTAAAAAGCTTAAGTGTGTGCGGATGACCCTCATTTATAAAGGGTCGGTGAGAAGAACGAATAAACAGGAAGATGTGAGTACTTAAAGCAATAAGAATTAAGAGAAGTGCCAGCCACCACACATTTGGAGATATTTTATCTCTAAGATGATATATAAGAATAACAATAACACCGATCGAGAACATATATTTGGAAAGGTCGGGGATATGAACACTTTTACCTATTCCTATGAAAATAAGATAAACAAATATCAATCCAGCTAAATAAATGAAGAATCTTTTCCAGAAGCTGCCGGTTAGTATTCCTACTTTCAGATAAGGGTATACTGCAATAAAAAGAACTGCCGGTGCTATCTGCAATGAGGTTTGATGAATGCCAAAACCCAGGAAGAAAATATAGATCATCAGAAGCAGGATATTCTGATGTGAAAGATCCTCCGATTTTTCTACCCAGATCATTGTAAGCCAGACGATAAGATTGATAGTAAATGCCAGACCGGAATACACTTCAGCCTCGATGGCATTATTCCAAAACGTAAAAGAAAAAGCAGTATAAAAAGCAGCTAATAAACCTGCCAAATAAGCGAAATAGGCTTCTTTTTCATCTTTTATCCACATGGTCACGAATTTTACTGTAAAGAAATAAGTGAACATAACGGCAAAGGAAGAAAGCAATCCGGATAGGAAATTAACTATCTGAGCATGGGGAATACCAATACCGATAATAGTGAAAAATCTTCCAAACAGAATATAGAATGGATTGCCCGGAGGGTGGGGAACACCCAGAATGCTGCTGCAGGTTATATATTCTCCTGCATCCCAGAAAGAAAGTGAACGGGCAAATGTCAGATAATAAATGATCAAAGAAAAAGCAAAAACAATTAAACCTATTATCAGGTTATGTTTTCTATTTACAAATGGTTGTGGTTTTAAATTCATTTAAACTCCATTTTTTTTAAATTTGAAGAGAACTTGTTTCAGTTTCATTTCACGTCAAGAAATTTAATAATAACTTTTGTATAATTAAAATAAGCGGCATTTTGTCACAGTCTGTCCGATTTTGTCCCAATTAATTTTGTAAAAATTTAGTTTTTTTTCAGATATTATATAAAATAAAATTCCAAATAATAAACGTTTAAGTTGTTTGCGATTTTTGGCATAAGATTTGGAATATAGTTTGCACTATTAAATTAATAGAGGATAATATGAAAAATGATGTGAAAGAATTTGAATTAAATAATTCTTTTGAATTTGCCATTGAAACTGCTTTCAGAAAATATTATGAACGATGCACAGGAAAAGAGCTTGATCACCTGAACGATAAACAGATATTATTGTTGCTTAATGCAATCTATTCCAACAATTTCTTGAAATTCCTCTATTGTCATTTGTAGAAAAAACGACTATTAAATAAAAACTTTCTTTACAAAATTTCCATTATTATTAGAAACTTGACCTGTATATAAATCATTCAATTTTTATGGGGGCAGGAAATGGAAATGAACTCACAACTCGCAACCCGTTATTAGGAGATAAAAATGAAAAATTCTGCTATAATTAATGAACAACTCTTAAAAAAGGTAGATTTTTAAAAAGCTAAAATTGATGAATTGGAAAAATCTGAAACCGGGAATAAGGGGGAGGATGAGTCATGAAGACTGAGTACAAAGTATTTGCTGTTTCGGTTATGTCTGGGCTGTTATTTTGGATATTTGATGCTGTCTTAGATCATCTCTTTTTCTTTAGAGGTACAATGCTGGAGTTGCTGATCACCGATGTATCCTCTCATGAAATCTATATACGATTATCAGTGATTGCTTTTTTCCTAATATTTGGCACTATTATATCAAGGGTCATCACCAAGCGCAAGCAGGCTGAGAAAAAAATAGAACATCTCAATCTTGTTTTGCGCGCAATCCGCAAAGTAAACCAGCTTATCACAAAAGAAAAAGATCGTGGCAAACTTATAAAGAGCGTTTGCGAAAATTTAATTGAAACACGAGGTTATTATAATGCCTGGATTGCTTTGTTGGATGATTCAGGAAAATATCTTACTTCTGCTGAGTCTGTTTTTGGTAAAGAATTTTCACTTTTGATCGAGCTTATGAAAAGCGGTAAGATAACAGCTTGCGGAAAAAATGCTTTAAAGAAATCAGATGTAGTTATAACAGAAATTCCGCTTGAAGCATGTAAAGATTGTCCACTTTCCGTGAATTATGCAGGCAGATCTGGAATGACAATTCGGCTGGAATATGAAGGAATAATTTATGGTATTATTTCTGTTTCAATTCCAAAAAAGTTCGTAAAAGATAAAGAAGAACATAGTCTATTTAAAGAAGTTGCGGAAGATATTGCTTTTGCACTATATAACATAGAGGCTGAAACCGAGCATAAGAAAGCGGAGAAATCACTACGGAAAAGTGAATATGAAAGAACTTTGGTTCTGGATAATATGACCGAACTTATAGTATTTAGAAATAAAAATATGGAAACTATCTGGGGTAGCAAAGCTGTTTCGGAATTTTTAGAAATCACACCAGAAGAAAATATTGGTCGAGTTTGTTATAAAGCAAGATATAATAGAAATACACCATGTCCTGATTGTAAAGTGGTTCAGGTTCTTAAAACAGGAAATCCTAGTCAATACGAAGCTACCTCACCTGATGGTAAATATTGGGATGTAAGATGTAATCCGGTTCGCAATGAATCCGGGGAAATTATCGGTACAATAGAAGTGTCTACGGATATCACCGAGCGTAAGCAAGCAGAGGAACAAATAAAGAAAGACCTGGAAATAAAAAGCATTCTGCTGCAGGAAGTTCACCATCGTGTAAAAAATAATATGCAGATAATTTCCAGCCTGCTCAAATTGCAATCTGCACACATCAAAGATAAAAGAGCTTTAGAGCTTTTCCAAAACAGTCGAGATCGTGTAAAAACAATGGCACTCATCCACGATGCTTTGTATCGTTCCCAAGATCTATCTAATATTGATTTTGCAGATTATGTAAGAAAATTGACTACACAAATATTTATTTCTTATGGAGTCAATTCCAATTTAATTAAGTTTAAGATAAATATAAAAGATGTTTTATTGGATATTAACACAGCAATTCCCTGTGGTCTTATTATTAACGAGCTTATCAGTAATTCACTTAAATATGCTTTTCCAAACGGAAAAGGAGAGATCAGCATTAGTTTTACTTATAAAAACCAGGTTAATACATTATGTGTGAAAGATAATGGAATAGGTTTTCCTAAAAAAATTGACCTGGAAAATTCTCCAACATTAGGATTGTTACTGGTAAATTCATTAACCAAACAACTCGATGGTACACTTAAATTGGGAAAAGTAAAGGGAACTTCTTTTAAAATTACATTTAAGAAAGTAGAACTTAAAACTTACGGGAAGGTAGAATCGTAGGGTGATTGATAACACACCAAATCTTTTAAACTAAATTATTTAATCAAGAAATTTTGTCTTTCTGAGGAATTCTTGCAAAGGCATTCGACGACGTGTCCCGTCGTAGCCTTGGCGAAGACGGAAGAATCTATTAAAGAATGAGGCCCTTCGAGGGTTTGAAAGATTAGAATCTCTCAGGGAGACAATAAATCTTAGGATGGAAGCTAACCTTGTGGTTTAAATATTGTTAAATGATTGTAGTTCCTTCTCCCGCCTGTTCTCCGTAGCACTATGAAGGATGAATGGGAGAAGGTGTCCCGAATACTTTCAGGGCGGATGAGGGCATAACTAACAAAGCTCAGCTTTGCGTATAATTGCGTTCCCAAAGAGACATTGGGAACGAGGGTCTGTAATGTTATTAGGCCGTCCTATCTTTTGCATTAGCATAATAAGAAAAGGTGGGATCGCTTTTTCCCAGCACTACATCCCGTGAGATAAGGCATTCTTTTATATTGTTCATTTCCGGAATATTGTACATTATATCCAGCATGAATTTTTCCATTATAGCTCTAAGCCCGCGTGCCCCTATATTCTGTTGAAGGGCTGTATGTGCTATCTCTTTCAAAGCATCGATACCGAAATCGAGCGTAACGCCTTCTATGTCGAACAGTTTTTTATATTGTTTGCAAATGGCATTTTTGGGTTTTGTAAGTATCTCTATTAATGCATCTTCATCCAGTTCATGCAAAGAGCTCACTACCGGCATTCTACCCACTAATTCCGGTATAATACCGAATTTTATCATATCATCGGGAATGACCTTTTCAAAGATATTCTTGTCTTCATCCTCTTTGGAAATGATATCTGCATCGAAACCTACGGTCTTTTGCTGTAACCTGGTCTGGATTATTTTTTCAAGTCCAAAGAAAGCTCCGCCGGTGATAAAGAGAATGTTCTTTGTATCCATTTCGATGAATTCCTGCTGTGGATGTTTACGTCCTCCCTTGGGCGGGATATTCACTTTTGCGCCTTCCAGTATTTTAAGAAGCGCCTGCTGTACACCTTCACCGGATACATCTCTGGTTATCGAGGGAGTCTCCGATTTACGTGCTATCTTATCCAGCTCATCGATATAGATTATTCCTTTTTCGGCTTTATCCACATCATAGTTGGCATTTTGCAATAGACGAACAAGAATATTTTCTACATCTTCGCCCACATAACCTGCTTCGGTAAGTGTGGTGGCATCGGCAATAGCAAAAGGAACCTTGAGGATATGAGCCAGTGTTTGAGCGATGAGGGTCTTGCCGGAACCTGTAGGTCCGATCATCAGGATATTACTCTTCTCGATCTCTACTTCGTCGTCCGGTTTCTGCTTGAAGATTCTTTTATAATGGTTGTAAACTGCAACGGCGATGACCTGTTTTGCTGATTCCTGTCCAATTACATATTGATTTAGCTGCTGATGTATTTCACGCGGAGTGGGAAGTGTAAAACTATCCATTTCTTTCTTGAGAAATTCCGATTCTATAATTGTGGAACACATCGTAATGCATTCGTCACAGATATTACCATTTATACCTTTGATAAGATAGTTGGTTTCCGCTTCGCTTCTGCCGCAAAAGGAACAGTGGTTTACTCTGCTTTCTTCCACATTATTCTCCTTTTTTTTCTTGTTTTATAGATTCCTTTCGAGATTCGATGACTTCATCGATAAGTCCGTATTCTTTTGCTTCTATTGCACTCATAAAGAAATTCCTGTCTGAGTCTGCTGCTATCTTTTTAAGGGATTGTTTTGTATGTTTTTGCAAAAGGATATTCAATTTATGTTTCAGGAGCAAAATTTCTTTTGTTTGAATTTCGATATCTGAAGCTTGTCCCTGTACACCACCCAGCGGTTGATGTATCATTATTCTGCTGTTGGGAAGTGTAAAACGTTTATTTTCGGCACCTGCTGTAAGAAGAAATGCACCCATGCTCAAAGCCTGCCCGATGCAGATTGTACTTACATCCGGGCGTATATATTGCATTGTATCATATATTGCCAAACCTGCATAAACCGACCCTCCCTGACTGTTTATGTACATATAAATATCTTTGTCGGGGTCTTCGGCTTCCAAGTGAAGAAGTTGGGCAATAACAACATTGGCAACGGTATCATCGATAATAGAACCCAAAAAAACGATTCTGTCTTTTAAAAGACGTGAATAAATATCATAAGCCCGTTCTGTTCTGCCATCTTGCTCAACAACTATGGGAATGTAAGCCATTTATTTCTCCTTTTCATTTTCTGAAACTTTAGTTTTTTTTACTGCCTTTTCTTTTGGATAAGGAACAAATTTCGATTTCATTTCCAGCAGATCCAGTAATTTCTTTTCTTCTGCCGCATATATAAAATCATCACTCTCGAGCTGTTTTTTATACATTTCTTTGTATTTGTCAAGTTCCATCTTCAGATTTTCAGCAGATTCCTTGATAATTTCTTCTTTATCTTCGGTAGTTATTTCTACTTTTTCTATCTTTTTCAGTTCGTCCAGGATGAAGTGACTTTTAAGATTATATTCGGCCATTCCCAAATACATAGGAATAATTTTCTCCAATTCCATTTTGTAGGCATCAACATAAGGTTTTGCCATATTCTCGGCGTAATTTTTTATCATGGAAGGAGGAACTTCAAAAGGATTTTCTTCGATAAGTTTGGTTATAATAGCATTGTGTTTTCTTTCTGCATTTTCCTTTTTGAGTCTGGTTTTAAGTTCTTCGCTAACTTTCTCTCTCAGATCGGTGAGTGAATCGTACTCCAGATCTTTGGCAAAGTCATCGTTCAATTCGGGTAATTCCTTCCTTTTGATCGATATCACTTTTACCAGGAAATCCCTGTCTTTCAGATCAGAGCTGATCTCGTTATCGCTACTATCCTGCGATTTGGTGAAAAGTTTTGTTTTAACTTCGTCTTCCGCTTTAACGCCGGTAAGTTTCTCATTGAAAGGCTTTGAATAGGAATTTGTCCCTAATGTAAACTCTCTTTCGATCTCTTTTGTAACTACGTCATTATCATCCAGAAATTTGATGGTAGCTTTAATGATATCACCTTCTTCAGAAGCATCAGGAGTAATTTCATTTGCCATCCTTAGCCGGAAATCTTCGATAGTAGCATCTATCATATCTTTTTTGAATTTTGTTTCTTCGTAAGGAATTTTCAATCCTTTGTATTTCTCTACTTTAATATCGGGCATCATTTCATATTTAAAAGTTGCTTTCAGGTCTTTTCCTTTTTCCCATTCAACGTTGATAGCTTCACCCTGATTCACAGGCTTTATTTTTTTTTCATCGATCGCAGCTTTGTAATAGTCACCTAGTTTTTGATTAAAAAATTCTTCTTTGGCATGTTCACCATAATTTCTTTCGATCATGGCAACAGGGGCTTTACCTTTACGGAAGCCGGGCATAGCAACATAATTCTTAAATTTTTGTAATACCTTATTGTACTCTTTTAATGCTTCCTCTGCATCGATAGTAATATTTAATTCTTTGATGCTTTCGCTAATATCTTTGATCTCGATTTTCACTGATTCTCCTTTTGTGAATTAATGCAGGATGGTGCGAAAGAGGGGACTCGAACCCCTACAGGATCTCTCCCACTGGATCCTAAATCCAGCGCGTCTACCAACTCCGCCACTTTCGCACTAAATAAATTATTCCATCTGTTTGTATATTTTCTCGTATTTCGACATTAATTTTTTATTGTTCAGTTCTTTAGCCGCATTATACAACATTTGAACAGCTTGAATAGATGAAGGATCGGTTTCAAACCAGAGCTCTGCGTATTTCAGAAGTTCATCGAATCTCTTCATACCGTAAAGTTTATAACACAAGGTAGTAATATAATCCGGATTATCTACTTTTCCATCTTCCTTGTCCAGATCTACAGCTTCCTGTAAATATCTTGTAGATTCATCATGATTATCCATTTTAAGAGCAAGATTGCTGAGAGTAACAAGTATATCCATATTTGTGGGATTTAATTTATTTGACTCGATAAATGCATTATAAGCCAGAGTATCTTTTTTGGCATTCATAAACGCCAATCCGGCATTGTAGAAGTTATCAGGATTTTCAGGTTCTAATTCAGCTGTTTCCATGTACATATTACCAGCTTCTTCGTATTTCTTTTCATTAAAGTAATAATTCGCTAATTTTTGTCTTGCTATGATATCTGTAGGATCAAGTTCCGCTGTTTTAATAAAATATTTTATAAAGTTTTCAGTATCTTCCAGTTTTTCATAACTCAAAGCCATTAACCTGTAGGAAATTGTACTATCGGGAATGACGTTGATAACATCTGTAAATATTTGAATTGCACCGTTGTAATCTTCTTCTTTCAATTTAACTTTTCCAGCATTTATAAGTTGAATAAAACAGCTATCCTTGAATTGATCTAATTGCTCAAGTTTCTCATCCAATTTTGCTTTTTTTATCTGTTTTTTGTAAAACTTACCAGCAGCTTTCTCATCTGTTTTTTTAAGTTCCTCATATTCAGCAAAAACATCATTAATTTCCTGTATTGCAGTAATAAACAAACTCCTGGCTTTCAAATAGTCCTTTTTTATATCGTAGTAGATACTTCCAGTTTTTTCCAGCGCTACAATATGATGAGGATTCTCTTCGAGAACAGTTTTGTAAAGGGGAAGTGCTTTTTCATATCGGTTTCCACCCAGGTGCATATTAGCAGAACGAAGGTTCTTTTTACCATCTGCAGTAAGCTCCTGAGAAGCAGCAAATAAACTTCCGCTTAATACAAACAAAACAATCAATGTTACAAAAAATTTCAAATTTCTTTTCATTTTTCCTCCACTATTTAAATAATATAGTTTATATTACGTTATGCAAATTTTTGATAGTAGTATAGAAGTCAAGAATTTTATAGATTATTTGTTTATAAAATTATAAAAGGCGGTCTCCCGCCTTTTATAAGATTTATAGAGCTCACAAGCCAGGTTATATTCCAGACTCGAAAGGCATTATTGCCTGAATGGGAACATTCTTGATATTTTTGTAAAGCAATAAAGATCTATCCAATCCAATCTCTTTTGTAATATCGCTTTTCATAAGATCGGCAGCTACATCGATATCAAATTTATCTTTCAGGAATTCTTCGAAGATGCTTTTTTTCTTCGGATAAAAATGAACCGAATACTCAGTTATTTCTGCGATTTCTGCAGCTTTTATTATAGCATCATTCAACATTCCCACTCCATCGATGAGATTTTTTTCTAATGCATCTTCGCTGCTCCATACCTGACCCTGAGCGAGCAGTTCCACATCCTCAAGCGTCATTTCTCTACCTTCGGCAACCCGGTTTTTAAATTCAATGTATGTCTCTTCAATATCTTTTTTCAATGCTTCAAATTCTTCTGCATTTGGTTCTCTGTATGGATTGAATACATCTGAGTATTTTCCCTTTTTAATCTGTTCGGAATTAAGACCTATGTTCTTTGATAATTTACTGATGTTCGGGATTATTGCCACCACTCCGATAGAACCGGTTATAGTAAATGGATCAGCATAGGCATAATCAGATTCGGCAGAAATATAATATCCTCCGGAAGCAGCAACATTACCCATTGAAATGATAACCGGCTTTACACTTCTCAATTGCTTGATCCTGTTCAGGATTATTTCAGATTCCAGAGCGCTGCCGCCGGGACTGTTCACACGCAGAACCACAGCTTTAATAGAATTATCTATTTCCAATTTATCCAGCACTTTATCTATCTTTGATGCAGAGAGATTTTGTGCCGTATAGAACGAATTTGACGAAGCGATCATACCTTGCGCATAAACCACCGCTATCCGCTCTTTTTCTTTACTTCTGGATGATAATTTGTAGCTTTTTAAAGAAATTAGCTGATCTTTTTTTATTCCCAGTTCTTCAAATAGATCCTCTCTAAAACAAAGTTGGTCGACCAGGTTATATTCAAGAGCTTTTTCCCCGGAAATAAATATTTCTTTTCTGTTCTCATAAATAAATTTAATTTGTTCGATGGATAGATTCCTGTTCTCTGCGATCTTTGCAATCATTTTATCATAAATAGTTGTAAATAATACATCCAGGTTTTCTTTTACAGGTTTAGAGAAGCTCGATCTTGAAAAACTCTCACCAGCTCCTTTGTATTTTCCAGCATGGATCACCTTCATTTCTATACCTATCTTGTCTAAAAGGTCTTTATAGAAAAGAACACTTCCTCCAATTCCTGTTAGGAATAATCCACCGGATGCCGAAGGGTTCAGGTATATTGAATCAGCTACGGAAGCAAGGATGTAGTCTCTATTGCCAGCCATATTGAAATGGGCATATACTTTTTTACCGGAACTCTTGAAATGCTCGACCGCTTCCATTATTTCGTTTATGTTTGCCATTCCGCAAGAAATCCATTGTGGTTCCAGTATAATACCCTTGATGTTCTTATCGTAAGATGCTTTGTTTATTTTTTGAATAATTGAATGTGTACTGAGAGCATCCTCTCCAAAAAAGCTTTCGCTGAATTCGTTGTATTCTACTATTTCACCTGTTAGTTTAACATGAAGATAAGAACCGGGCAAAATCACTTTAAACTGGTTTTCCTTCGTCATGCTTTTACTCATAATTACTATCATACTAATAGTTGAGAATATCATAACAATAATGATAACGACCGATGCTAAACAACCAAATGCAAACCATTTTCCTTTCATTTTTTCTCCTTTATCCCGTTTTACAAGGATTAATATTTTATTTCTAATTCTTTAATTTTTCGAGATAGATTGCTGACCTGCAGATTCAGTGCTTTTGCTGTATTGGTTAGATTTCCGTTATTAAGCTTCAACTGAGTACTCAGATATTTTATTTCAAATTCTTTTTTTTTGTCTTTATAAGAAAGTGTTTGATTCCAGAAATCTGTTTTCTGTGGTTTCTGGGTAAGGATAGCAATATCTTCAGGTTCAATTATTTCTTTATCGACCAGAATGTAGATCCTTTCGATGAAGTTCCGCAGTTCTCGTACGTTTCCTTTGAATTCCCACGATTGCAGTTCATTGATACAAGCTGGTGAAAATGTTTTCATAGGGATCTTTAGATCGTTGGAAAAAAAATGTGAATAATGTTCTATCAACAATGGAATATCTGAAGGATGTTCACGCAGGGGAGGAGTGATGATGGGAATTACGTTCAGTCTGTAATACAGGTCTTCTCGAAAATTTCCCTGTTCAACCAATTCTTCCAGGTTTTTATGGGTGGCGGCAATTAAGCGAATATCGATCTTCTGGGTTTTGTTGCCACCAACTCTTTCAAATTCACCTTCCTGAATTACCCTGAGAATTTTGGCCTGAGCATTTAAGCTCATATCACCGATCTCATCCAGAAAAAGCGTGCCGCCGTCTGCTTGTTCGATCTTTCCATCCTTACTTTTATGAGCACCTGTAAAGGCTCCTTTTTCATGACCGAAAAGCTCACTTTCTACCAGTTCATTGGGAATAGCAGCAGAATTAAATTTAATAAAAGGTTTATCTCTTCTTTTGCTGCCGTTATGAACCGCGTAGGCGACCAATTCTTTGCCTGTGCCACTTTCACCCCTTATAAGAACTTTAGAGTCGCTGGAGGCTATTTTTTGGATTAATAAGAGCATTTCTTTAATAGGTTTACTTTCTCCCACGATCTGATATTGTTCATCTACAGTAGTTTTGAGGTTTGTATAATTTCTGGAAAGTGTTTTGTACTCATAAGCTTTATTTACGATAATTTTCACTTTTGTCAGGCTGAGTGGTTTTTCCAGGAAATCGTATGCACCGAGTTTAATTGCTCTAACTGCTTCTTTTATACCGCTGTGTCCCGAGATCATAATAATAGTGGTTTGAGAATTCTTATCTTTCATTTTTTGTAGTATGTCCAGACCGTTAGCACCATCCAGGCGAACATCCAGCAGCACCACATCGGGATTAAATGATTCAAATAGGTTCATTACTTTATTGCTCTTAATAGTGTATTCGCAGATATGTCCTTCGTCTTGCAGGATGTTATTAAGTGTAAGGCAGATGTTCATTTCGTCATCAACGATCAATATCCTCATTTCATCTCCATTAATTCAAACCTTTTTCTAAACCACCCTTAAAATTATTTCAAAAGTACTACCTTTTCCAATTTGGCTTGTAACATTTATTTCCGCATTATTCAGGTCAACCAGTTTTTTTACAAGTGCAAGTCCCAGCCCGGTTCCTTTTTTTTTATTTGTATAATACGGTTCGAAAACCCTGGATAAATTCTCTTTTGAGATGCCGGAACCATTATCAATAATTTGAATTATTACAGATTTATCCCTGCGAAAAACACGAATAAGGATTTCTTCTGTTTCCTGCGAAGCATCGATAGCATTTTGGACCAGGTTTGTAATGATCTGATAAAAATGGGTACTGTCAAAATTTACTTTAATTGTGTTTTCTGCTACTAATTTAATATTGTATTTGTGTTGATAAGAATTGATTATTTCTTCTATAAGATTGGCTGGATTGAATTGTGAGAATTCCGGTTCGATACTTTTTGCAAAATTAGAAAAAGAACGGGCAAGATTTTGCAGATTACTAATTTCCTGGTTTATTATTTTTACTGCTTCGGGAAAAATATTTTTAAATTTTTCAGGATCTTCTTCATATTTTTCTTCCAGTCTTTGAATTGAAAGCTGAATGGGGGTGAGGGGATTTTTTATTTCGTGAGCAAGTATACGTGATAGTTCTTTCCAGATCATTTCCTTTTCAGCTTGAACCAGTTTTTTTTGGATGTTTATTAGTTCCCGAGACATGCTGTTGAAAGATTGTTTCAGTTCTTTGATCTCTTTTATTCCTGTTTCGGGAAGTTGAACCGAAAAATCACCTTCGCGAATCTTGGCAGTGGCAGACTGCAATTCCTTGAGAGGTTTTGTAGCCTTATAAAAAACAAATATAAAAATAAAAGCAGAAAGGATCATCAACAAAAAGAGGAAAACCGAGGAGTATATCTGTGCTTCATGACGGATCATTTCAGATGCTGCCTGACTGGCGTTAAATTTATTTAAAAGTCTGCGTGCTTCAATGCTGTCCTGCCTGGTATGAAAAGTAAGAGAAAGAAGCGATTCGTCAAATTTCAAAGATTGGAACGCTTCGCTCGATTGTTTGTGTTTCTCAATAAAAAAAGCATTAATAAGTATCAGGCTGGTTAGATATAAAGCAAGGAAAAGTACAATAACAATCCCTCGAAGACCTATTCTAAGATTCATGATCAGCTTTCCGGCAATGCTTTTCAATCTTTGGTTTATTAAATTTCCAGAGCATCATCAGATCATATTCTTTTTTCATCGATTGAAGCCTGATCTTTTTTAAAGAAGATTCAAGTGAAACAACTATATTATCCAATTCAGCATTTTCATAAGTATATTCGATCTGAGATATTTTTTCTATAAGTTGTCGATATGAGTCTGTTGAAAAATTTTCTTTTTGTTCTTCTAATGTTATATCAAAAAAATTAGAAAGAGGATCGTAAATAATAGAATGCACAAATTCATCACTAAATATTACATCTGACCCGTTTTTAAATTCTATATTAAAATAAATATCTATCTGCTGTCCGGATTTAAAGATCTCTTCGAAATCATTTTCAAATGCACTTTCAAGCTGTACTGTGATGAAAATTTTATCTCCCAGGAAAGAAAAGCTAATATCTGAAAATCTGGCATGATTTCCTTCATATGAAGACAAAAGCATCATACTCAACGAAATAAAACCTGTTATTATTTTACTCGACAATGCTTGAAACATACCTTTTCCTAATAAAAAAATCTCTGACAGATTTCACTCTGCCAGAGACCATTATCATATTTTAGATGTCAATACTTAAAATCCGAACCAAGGACCAATCGATATTGTATAACCA
Source organism: uncultured bacterium (assembly GCA_965370415.1). Taxonomy (GTDB): domain Bacteria; phylum Cloacimonadota; class Cloacimonadia; order Cloacimonadales; family TCS61; genus JACNIV01. The sequence goes on from CBDUTJ010000007.1 coordinate 69,693, forward strand.
TCATATGAAGTATCGGGAGAATTAGCTATTTCAAAATCATCTCCGCAAGAAACAGATTCCCATCCGGATGTAAATGAATGACTTAAGAAATAACCTGCTTCTGCTCTAATACCAAGCCAATCGAGGATCCTTACCATTAACATTGCTTTTGGTTGGAATATTATGTAACTTCTCTTCATCTCGATGAAATTATTTGCAGAAGCATCCATATCATCATTAAGAGAGAACCAGTCATAATTGCCGTCAGTTTGAGATACTTCAAGTGTATGACCACCCCAACCGAGCATAAAACCCAAAGAAGTAATTATTTTTCTGGAAACTGCAAATCTTTTATCTAATGTAACACCGCCAAAACCATTGCTGTAATACATTCTTCTTGTAACGTTTAAACTGTCACCTATTAGATATCCTCTTTTTCGGTCAATTGAATATCCAGCACCCATACCACCCAGGAACCAACCTTTTCCAACGTTGCCTTTTCCGCCACCGCCATTCATAAAGATACCTTTTTCATCCAAACCATTAAAGCCGTACTGATCGAGAACATAATTAATATCTTCAAATTCATCTTTTGCAGCATACCAAACTGGGATCCAGCTTCCACCACCAAAACCAACGGAGAGTTTCTTCTTTTTCTTACCGTCTTTGGTTATTATAATGTCTTTGTCTTTGGGTGTTAAGGTAGAAAGAACTAATTTAGTAACTAGAACTTCTTCATCACGGAATAACTTTACTTCAACCTCATCGCCAAGGTTTTTGCTCTTGATCATTTTAACAAGATGATCTTCGAATCGAGCTTTCTTGCCATCGAATTCCATGATAATATCACCACTGATAATACCGGCTTTCTGGGAAGGACCACCCGGAACAATACCTTTGATTAAAACACCGTAGCAATACGGATAATGCATTTTATATGCATCTTCAAAGTCCATATCTGCAAGATATACACCCATTTTGGGAGTATTGGAAGATGTCCTATTAATGTTTATTACAATAGGTTTGATACCCTTGATAGATTCAATTTCTTCAAGAGCTTCATTTACCTCTTCCATTGCTTCTTGAATTGTTTCGTCCACTTCATCAATTGTTACTTCTACTTCTACGTCTTCTTGTGCAAAAAGAGCCGCTCCTCCAATCATTAGAAATGTTAGAATGAGAATCATGCTTTTTTTCATTTTATACCTCCATTTACCGATTAATTAATGCAACCTGTATGCCATACGAATAAATTTGGCGTATCTTATTAATCAGTAATAAATTAATGTGCTTCTCTATAAATATTTTCTGTAGAAATGTATTATAATTTTGATAAACAGTTCAGCCGTTTATTATCAAAAGGATTATTTTTCTATGAAAATAGCATCTACCGGGCAACCTTTGTATTTTTTACCATCACCTTCTATGCAGATAGCGCAGGCAATACACTTGTTCATATCTATAACAGCAATGCCTTTGATCATCCGGATCGCATCGGTGGGGCAGGGTTTCACGCAGAGTCGGCATCCGATACATTTATCGGCATCTACAATGTAGATATCTTTATTTGATTCTGTATTCCAGAGAGGTTTTCCTTCTTCATTACGAATTGCAAAAACATTATCACCAATTACAATGTTGTAGACAATTATCTCTTCACCATCCAGAATTCCTGTGCCAGAGAAATCCGTTTTGGATTCAAGAATAATTTCTTTATCTTTTAAAAAGTCTTCAGGAGCTATACCAAGTTTAAAGAAATCTTCACCTGTGTTCAAGTACCATTCATCAGCGATCTGCTTCAATTTCCCGTCAAATCTCTCAAGTTTTTGTTCATTAGTTTGAGAAACAATATTCGCAACCAATATCAGAATGAGCATACTGATCAATAATGCATATTTATTCATATCACTTTATCTCCGGTTATTAATAGTAACGGCAAATATATGTAGAGTTTTCTAATACTTCTATCAGGAAATTAACATTTGCCTTTATCTTAAAAGTTTCAAATTGGTTATAAGTTTTCCATTCATCACTATCTGGAAGCTTGATTTTCAATTGACCACTAATTACCGTCATAACCTCTTTTGTGCTGGTTCTGAACTCGTAATTACCAGCAGCCACTACACCAATCGTAGCTTTACTTGTGGAATCTTCAAAGGCAATCGATTTGACTTTACCCTCGTAATATTCATTTACTTTGAACATATTTTCCCCTTAATTATTGTTTAACATTCTTTGCGATTATTCATCTTCTTCAAGTCTCATTTTAAGTGCTTCGGAGCGTCTGAATGCGTCTATTCTTAATTTTGAAATAGGAAACTCTTTAATGATAATTTTGTAGTAATATATAGCTTTTTCATAATTTTTTTTATCGTAAAGAGAGCTTTCAAATAACATTCCCAGACGATATAATGCTTCTGCACGGTGTCCTGGGTCGTATAAACTATCACTATATACCTGTTCGTAGGTTTCGATGGCTACTTCATAATCACCCATTTTCATAATATTTCTGGCGTACGCTAATTTACCTCTACCGCTTTTTCTCACAATTAAAGTATCTTCTGTTTCATGTTCAAAATCATCCAAAGCCTGTATAGACTCCGGTACTTCCTGTTCTTCAAAATCTTTAACTAGCTTTGTTGATGAACAGCCGATAAATATTAATAATAAAACTAACAGTATTATCCGCATATTATCTCCTTTTTTTAACCACCGCTGATTAAATGAATAACTTTTACATCAGCAGCTGCAGGAATGATTATCGTGCTATATTCTGCTTTTTTGATCAGCTTACCATTAACTTTTACAACCAGCATTTTAAACGTGTAATTCATTTTTTTTAGAATTACATCGATAGTCATATTCTTCTCCCACTTCAGGGAATTATCATTAACTGATATTGTTTTCATACATCCTTCAAAAGCAATTCCAATACCAAATTTGCCTGCATATTAGCTACGATCCCAACCCGTGGAGCCATAGGGGAGATGCCTTCCTGCAGTTCAGTTTGTTCGTCACCGCAGATATACAGGTTATCTATCTTCTTTGTATGAATCAATTCGTTTCTTCCATATCCTGCAACACCCAGACCGGTGATGATTGGTTTTTGTGGGAAATGGGAAAGCCAGGTTTCGATGAGCATTTTTTTCATTTCTGCTTTGTCAAAAGCCTCCACCATAATATCAGCGTCTTTAAAAATGATTGGAATGTTCTTCTCGTCGAGTTTGATTTCGTGCATCTGGTAATCTGAGAATGGATTTATCTGCTTTAAATTTTCTAAAAGAGCAATAACTTTTGGCATTCCGATCTGGTTGATAAAATATTGTTGTCTATTCAAATTGGAAGGTTCTAACTTATCGAAATCAGCGATGATTAGTTTACCTATTCCTGCTCTGGCCAGCGAAACAGCAACATTAGAGCCAAGTCCTCCTGCTCCGGCAATTCCAACTACTGCAGAGCGTAGCGCTGGTATTATCCCTGGATCATGCTTGGAAAAGAATTCATCTTTCAACATTTCGTTAACTCTAATTATTTTTCTCCAGAACTTCCACTACTTCTGGTAAGTCCATTTTTAACTCCTTCATCTTCTGAATAGTAGGAATGCCATTTTCGTTCCAACCTCTACGTTTGTATACTGCATCGCAGAGTTTTTGATAATCTGCTTCTCGCATCTTGCGCAGGTAATCTCGTTTTTCTCTGGAAGTCTTTTCTTTGATATCGTAATCCCATTTTTCTACAAGTTGTTTATCATAACGTTCCGCACGGGATTCGTATTCTTCGATAGTAACAGGACCTGCCGAACGATAGGGGATCGAATCGTGCTCACGAGTTCCAAATCCCAGTCTATAATTGAAAACTCTCTGGAAGTTATAAACTCTTTCCGATTGCAGGATAAGTTCATATTTATCTATTTCTTTACCGGTCATTGCGGAGAAGAAGTTCACATAACCTTCCACATGTCCCGGCACTTTTGCGGGTTCATCTGTTTCAGCATTATCAGTGGGTTCCACATCGTTCCATGGAAGTTTGCAAAGTCCCATTAAACCGAACCAGGTACGGAACATGGGGAAATAGTGCAGAGCTTCTGCTTTGTCTTCGAATGTTGGAATCTGATTATTTACCATATCCATAAAGATAAGCCAGGCTTCGTCGTGTTGAGCACCTTTGAGAGCAAGACCATAACCACCCTGCATGGCCAGGGATTCTTTGGTAACATATTCGGAATATTCCAGTCCTTTTGCTTCCATGCCAACATCCTGCATGAATTGAATTTGCTCTTCGGTGAGATCATATTTTTCTGCAAATATCTTTTTCATTCTACGGATTCCCTGTCCTACAATCACACCGAAACCTTCTCCGCGTCCCATCTGATGAAGTACTTTCAAACCAACTTCTTCATTACCGAAATTAAATTCCATACCACCTGTTCGCTCTTTGTTCAGGATGCCATTCTCATAACACTCCATCGCAAAAGCCATACCTGTTCCAAATGAAATCGTATCGATGCCATAAGTGTCACAGTAAAAATTGACTTCCAATACAAATTCCGGGTTAAATATTCCCATATTCGCACCGCATCCGGCAATTGTTTCATATTCGGGACCATCAATCAGAACTTTATCACCTTTGTAAGGTCCTGTTTTAAGTTCGTAGCCTTCTACAGCTTTTGCACAGGACATCGAACAACCCAGCCAGCATCCGTCAGGAAGTCCCTGAGTGATATATTTATGTTTGAATACATCGGAATGAAGTCCACCTGCATCTTTATGTGAACCGAATTTATAATTGCAGGTTGGCAGCAGGTCATAATCATTCATTATTTGAGCCAAATGAGCTGTTCCCACACCTCTCATATCACATTGTTTTTCATCCAGAAGAGCCATTTCATCAGCAATTTTGGAACCGTATTTCATAATGCGTTTAGGATCTACCGGTTGATTTGGATCATCTATCATTTTGATAGCTCCGGTAGGACAGATGTTGGCACAGGTACTGCATCCCACGCAGGCATCGTAGTGTTTTTCAAACGGCATCACCACTCTTCTGCTTTCTCCTCTGCCGGCAAAACCGATGATATCTTCCCACATGATCTCACTGCATGCATTCACACATAATCCGCAAAGAATGCAGGCATTTGATGAATAATCCACCAGCGGATGAATAAAACGAGGTTTAGTAACTCCATATTCTTTGGCGAATTGTTTTATCATATTCACGTTCGGCCAGCGGGAAAGCATCATTTCCAACAGCATTCCACGTGTTTTGCGAACTCTTTCTGATTGAGTATTAACTTCTATGGTTTTCCTGATAGGATAATTGCAGGAAGTGACCATTTTTGTTTTGTTTCCATCTTTGATATCAACAACACAAAGACGGCAGGCTCCGTATGCTTCCACGGTGGGACGATGACAAAGAGCAGGTATCTCGATATTCAATTCTTTTGCAGCATCCAGGATAGTTGTTTCTTCTTTTACAGAAATTTTCTTTCCATCTATAATTATATCTATCATCATTGTCCTCCTATTCCACCGTGATGGCATCGAAGTTACAAACTTCATTACAAATATCACATTTGATGCATTTTGACTGGTCTATGAAATGCATTTCTTTCGGTTTCCCGGAAATGGCATCAACAGGACAGTTCTTTGCACAGATCGTGCAGCCCGTACAATTATCATTTACTTTGTATTCGATCAGTTCTTTACAAATACCAGCCGGACATTTTTTATTTTTTATGTGAGCTTCATATTCATCACGAAAATACTTGATTGTACTTAATACCGGATTTGCAGCAGTTTGACCTAATGCACACAATGAGGCTAATTCCATTGTTTCTGCAATTTCTTTCATCAGTTCAATGTCATTTTCTTTGCCTTTACCTTTTGTGATTCTTGTCAAAATATTAGAAATATTTATCAATCCTTCACGACAAGGTGTGCATTTTCCACAAGATTCATCTTTTAGAAAATCGATGAAATATTTAGCAATATCAACCATACAGGTTTTATCATCCATCACGATCAAACCACCTGAACCCATCATGGAACCTGCTTCTGTAAGTGTATCAAAATCAATTCGCAGGTCAAGATGAGCTTTTGGAAGACAACCTCCGGAAGGTCCTCCTGTCTGTATTGCTTTAAAAGCTCTTCCATTTGGAATTCCACCTCCAATATCATAAATAATTTCTCGAAGAGTAATTCCCATTGGAACTTCAACTAAACCTGTATTTTCAATATCTCCAACAAGTGAGAATACTTTAGTTCCTGTGCTTTTTTTTGAACCTTCAATACTTCCAATCGATGCGAACCAATCTGCTCCTTTTTCAATAATTACCGGAATATTTGCCCAGGTCTCCACATTATTCACAATAGTCGGATTATTCCTGAAACCGGTTTCAGCAGGATAAATATAGGAAGCTATCGGTTCACCTGCTTTTCCTTCAATCGATGCAATAAGAGCGGTTGATTCTCCACAAACAAACGCCCCAGCACCTCTATGTATATGAATATCAAAATTAAACCCGGAATTTAAAATGTTTTCACCAAGCAATCCATATTCCTTTGCCTGTTTGATCGCTATTTGAAGCCGTTTCAAAGCCAGTGGATATTCTTTTCTAATATAAACAAAGCCTTCTGATGCTCCTATTGCCCTGGCTCCGATTGTCATTCCTTCAATAACTGTGTGTGGATCTGCTTCTACAATGCTTCTATCCATAAAAGCACCAGGGTCACCTTCATCAGCATTGCAGATTATACATGGAGTTTCATTTCTCTTCTTACCGGATTTATAAGAAACTTCCCATTTTAAACCAGTTGGAAATCCACCTCCACCTCGTCCCCTTAATTCGGATTTTTTTACTTCGTTAATAATCTCCTCTTGTGTCATTTGATGTAAAACCTTTGCCAGAGATAAATAAGCTCCCCTGGCAATTGAATCATCAATATTTTCCGGATTGATAATACCTTTATTACGAAGTGCGATAAGTTTCTGTTTGCCAAAGAATTTTATATTTTCCATTTTCGGAATCGAAGTCTCTGATTCTTTATCTTTATAAAGGAGTCTTTCTACATAAGTTCCATTTTCAAGACTTTCAATAATGTCCGGAATATCTTCAGATGATACTTTTTGATAAAATATTCCTTGAGGTTGAATAACCAGTATTGGACCTTGAGCACAAAATCCATTGCATCCGGTAGGAACTACAATATATTTGTCCTGCAAATCTTTTTCCTTCAATTTTTTATCAAGTAATTCCTTCAATGACAAAGAACCTGCAGAAACACATCCGGTTCCAGCACAGATCATTAATGATGCTCTGTATTTCTTTAATTCATTTATCCTTTTATCTTGAATTATTTCTATTTGGTCAGGAGTTAATTTCTTCATTTTTCCTCCTTCCTGTATTTTAAAATCAGTTCTGGAACATCTACAGTTTTAACATTAGAGTATAAATCATCTCCAATCATAACAACAGGGGCTAAACTGCAACAACCAAGACATCTAACACCTTCGAGGGTGAATAATCCATCAGCAGTTGTTTCACCTGATTTTATTTTCAATTCACGTGAAAATGTATCAACAATCAATGGAGCTCCTTTTACATGGCAGGCTGTTCCTACACAAACCTGGATTTCATATTCTCCACGAGGAATTAAACTGAATGATTTATAGAAAGTGGCAATATGGTACAATCTTGCCAGTGGAACTTTGGTTCTCTTTGTTATCTGCTCCAGAGCTTCTCTGGGAATATGTCTTAATTCATCCTGGATATCCTGCATCATCTCGATCACATAATCGGGGTCTGTATTCCATTTATCTATGATTTTATCGATATTTTGCATGTTAAACTCCTTCTACCGGTTGTCTTTGTTGAATCGTCCATTTGGGTCTCATATTGGAAGTTTTCACAATAAGTGCTTTTATTTTTTTATTACGGAAAACAGAACCGATACCACCACGACCGGCTTGTTTGATGCGGGTTCCCTGTCTTCTCCAATCCCACCAGGAAAAATTCAGGCAACCGATGAGAACATGGTCTGAACCAACACCTGCAGATACAACAGAGATGTTTTGCTTTTCTTCTTCGGAATCTGCATACATTTCGGTAAACTGCTCTGATGCAATATGAGCATCAACGGCTTCCAGCGGAGCTTCTTCGATCGTTACCTTTTTGCTGATAGCATCGATGAAAACGATAACATCCTTATTGGCTTTTCCCTGCAGTTCGATAGCATCCCATCCTGCAAATTTAAGTAGTGGTCCAAAATGACCACCAACGTTACTATCGATGATGCTTCCTGTAGTAGGGGAGATGGATACCACCAGCGATTTTCCGGAACCGGGAAAAGAAGTAGTACCACCCAAAGGACCGCTGGAGATCACAATTTCATTTTCAGGGCTGTCCCATTTTGTGTTTTCATTCACTGCATTCCATAAAAGCCAGAGTCCAAAGCCTTTCCCACCTATGAATAAATCTTTCATCTGCTGTGTAACCGGTTTACTTTTGATCGAGTTGTCCGAAAGATTCACATAAAGAGTTTTATTTGTGTAACCTTTCTGGGTGGGTGATGGAACATAATCCATCAGGGAAAGGATTTTGTGAGCTTTTTTCATTTCCAAAACATTCGTCATTAACCTGCCTCCTGTATATGAACGGAATTTTATCCATTCACGTCTATTTTTTAAATTTACTTATAAAATATCTGTATCGAAAAGTTTATTAGATTTATTGATGTCAAGCAGTTTTTGAGAAGTCTGTTTTATAGTTATTATATGCATTAAGTTTAAAATATTTGCTTGACCTCGAATGCAATTAAAACTTATTTGCTGTTGCTTGATATTCGTTGAGTCAGGAGAGGAAAATGCAGGAATTGAATTATCAGGATGAGATCGAAAAGATCAGGGAATTTATTAAACAGCAATTGAATAAGGCTGGATTTACCAGGGTTTTAGTTGGACTTTCCGGTGGGATAGATTCTTCCGTAACTGCAACATTGTGCGTTAAAACTATTGGGAAAGAAAACGTTTTTGGAGTTATGCTGCCATACAGGAAGAGCCATCCCGATAGTCTTGAACATGCAGAGCAAGTGGCTAAGCAGCTTGGGATCAAATATGAAGTTGTGGATATTTCACCGATGGTTGATGCATATTTTGAAAATTATGCAACTGATGCAGATATTCTGAGAAAAGGGAACCGCATTGCAAGAGAACGTATGTGTGTACTTTATGACCTCTCTGCAAAATATAAGGCGCTGGTAGCAGGAACTGGAAACAGATCCGAGATAATGGTGGGATACTGCACTCAATATGGTGATAATGCCTGTGCATTCGAACCGATCGGACATCTTTATAAGACTGAAGTTCTGGAACTTGCAGAAATCCTGAATTTGCCTGATTCTGTCATAAATAAAAAACCTACAGCAGACCTGTGGGAAGATCAAACTGATGAAGATGAAATGGGGATTACTTACAAAGAATTGGATGAAATTTTATACCAAATGTTAGATCAAAAAATGGAATATGCAGATTTAATCGCAGCATTTTCAAAAGAAAAAATAGATAAAGTGAAAAAAATGATCCAAATGTCTGAATTTAAAAGAAATACGCCGCCAATAATTAAATAATCAGGAGATAAAATTGAGTTTCTTCAAAACAGATAGATGCAAAATATGTAAAGAAAGACGCGGTCACCGTTTCTGTCTGCGATTAGCCAACAACATCTGCTGGCATGACTGTAATAAACTTCGTATAGATTTTAAATGTCCCGAAGAATGCAGCTATACCCTTCAACAGCAAGATAGTTTCCAGATCAAAACCAAAGCAGATTCTCAAGTGGAGTATATCGATCTTTTAAAGAAACAAGTAGATAAATGGATCTTGGCACCTCAAAAAGTTTTTAATGATCAGATCCCTCTTCAGATGATAGGAAATGAAAACGGAAAGAAAAAAATCATTTCTTTTTTAAATCAATTTAAAGCACATTCGCTTGTACCGCTTTCTTATTTAAAAGAAAGACTTTCACTCGATGTTCTTAAAGTAGATTCTCACAAAATATCATTTGAAGATATCGCTATGGAGTTTCTTACTACAATAGTACTCCATGAATGGGAGAACTCTACCAATTTCCTTCTAAATTCTACATTCTATACAAATAAAGAATATCTAACAAATTATATCCAGCGGCTCAGCAGTAACAGAATACTGGCTAAAATGACAGAATTAGATCTTATCTCTTCAGCATCGACGAAGCAGAATGACCAGGCTTTGGTTCATTTTGAGATCAATAGAAAATATGATCTGACTCTAAACTTAAAAAAACTCGATAATAACTGGAAAATCGTTTCAAAAATATTCGGTAAACCAGAGCTATACAATAGTGAGAAAGAGGCAATTCAGCAAGTGGCAGTGCTACTTTCCAAAAACCAACTCAGCAACGTATATGAGCTTCTAAAAAAGTATTCTGACATCTATGCAGATTCCGCTGATTTCCAATATTATTGGGGATTATATTACTCTTTCAGCAAAAATAATAAAAAAGCTGAAAAACACCTTTTTAATGCAGTCGAGATCGATCCCGATTTTACCGAAGCAAAGGGTTTATATGCTACTATCCTGTTACAGAATAACCAATCTGAAAGGGCAAAAGCGATCTACCTGGAAATTATTAAAGAAAATCCGAAAGAACTGAAAAGCATGAACAATCTTGCTTCCATATACATTGAAGAAGGTGATAAAGAAAGAGCCAGAGAGCTTTTGGAAAGATGCTTGAAGATCGATCCCAATTTTATTTATGCCAAGAAAAACCTTGAGAAGATAAAAGCATAACAAATCCCTTAATTTATCAAATCTTCTTGACATTAAAATAAAACAATTTCTAAAAAGATTATAGTAATTTTCGAAAATTGCATTTAAGGAGCTAAATTTGGAAAAAATATTAGTAACAAGTGCCTTAACTTATGCTAATGGTCCTCTTCATATTGGTCATGTAGCAGGTTCATATTTAAATGCGGACATTTTTGTGCGCTACTGCAAATTAAAAGAAAAAGATGTGATCTATATCGGAGGTACGGATGATTACGGAACTCCTATTTCCATAAAAGCTGAAGAAGAAGGTGTTGAACCAGGAGTTATTGCCGAACGTTATAATAAAAGCATGAAAAAAGATCTGGATGGATTAAATATAGAATTAGATAATTTCTCTGGAACATCCAGACCGGAACATATAAAGATATCACGGGATTTCTTCACAAACCTGCTGGAAGCTGGATATGTAACAAAAAAGACATTAAACCAGTTCTATGATGAAAAACATAAACGTTTCCTGGCAGACCGTTATGTGGAAGGGATATGCCCTCACTGTAAATCGGAAGGTGCGCGTGGCGATCAATGTGATAGCTGTGGTAAACTTATTGACTCCATTAATTTGATCGACCCTAAAAGCAAATTATCCGGTGAAAAACCTGTTATTAAAGAAACAACACACTGGTATATTAATCTTCCCAAATTTGAAAATCAGCTCAGAGAATGGTTTCAAACCAAAAAGTACTGGAAAGATAATGTACTCAATTTCATTATGAGCTGGTTGAATGAAGGGCTTATCGAACGGGCAATTACCCGTGATCTTGACTGGGGAGTACCAATACCATTAGAGAATACAGAAGGAAAAGTTCTTTATGTGTGGTTCGATGCTCCTATTGGTTATATTTCCTCTACAATGGAATGGGCAGAAAAACAAGGAAAGCCGGATCTCTGGAAAGAATACTGGTTAAATCCGGAAACAAAACTCATTCATTTTTTAGGAAAAGACAACATTCCTTTCCACACCATAATCTGGCCAGCAATGCTTTCCAAACAGAAAGATAAATATGTTCTTCCATATGACGTTCCCGCCAATGAATTTCTAACCCTAGAAGGACAGAAGATGTCTACAAGTAAGAATTGGACGGTATGGGTAAAGGATTACCTGAAATACTTTGATGGTGAACTTCTGCGATATGTTCTGGCTGTCAACGCACCGGAAACCAAAGACAGCGACTTCTACTGGAAGGATTTTCAGAATAAGATAAACAACGATCTTAATAACGTTCTGGGAAATCTTGCGAACAGGACTTTTGTTTTTGCTAAGAAGTACTTTGATGGAAAGATAGAAGAAGAACTTGAACTTTCAGAACCATCACAATTTGCATTAAAGGTTTGTAAAGATACCCTGAGTGATGTTGAAAACAGCTTTAATACTTACCAGGTAAGAAAAGCAGTGAAATCCATAATCGATATTGCAAGACTTGGAAATAAATATTTTGATGAAACCAAGCCCTGGAAAGAGATCAAAAAGAATAAACGAAAAGCTAACGAAACTTTATACATTTGTACTGAACTATTAAGAGCTATTTCAATTGCTCTTTATCCAATACTTCCCAATAAAATGCTCAAGTTGAGAAAAATGATGAATTTATCTAATAATTTTAAATGGGATGATATTGGACAAATTTCAGATGGTTACGAGATTGGAGAAGTATCACCTTTGTTCAAAAAGATCGAAGATGCTGAAATAGAAAAACAGCTCGAGCTGCTGAAAGCAACACAAATTAAGGAGAAAGAAAAGATGGAACATAAACCGGAAATAACTTTTGAGGATTTTGAAAAACTGGAAATGAGGATCGTAAAAATACTTGAAGCAGAAAATATTCCGAAATCTAAGAAACTTCTTAAACTTAAAGTAGACATCGGTGGGGAAGAGCTCAGCGTGGTAGCCGGAATTTCCGAATCTTATGAACCGGAAGAATTAATAGGGAAAAAAGTGGCGATGCTCATCAACCTGAAACCGCGTAAAGTAATGGGAGTGGAATCGCAAGCAATGATACTGGCTGCAGAAGATGATGGAAATTTTTCAGTTCTTATTCCGCATAAAAACGTTACAGAAGGAAGTGAAATATCGTAAGAATAGAACACGGATAACGCAGATGAAACAAATAATCGTAGATAAAAAATGCAAGTAATTGAAAGTCAGTGTAAGTTGATCGCTTGTTTTGTCGAAGTTTTAACTAAGGCAGGTACCAAAATTATCCCTGTTAATCTGCATAATTCATATCAGCAGTGTTCTATAAATAGGAGATGATATGCTTCATGGAGATATTACTGAAAAAATAATTGCTGCTTTTTTTATGGTTTATAATACTTTAGGTTACGGTTTTTTAGAAAAAGTATATGAAAACTCTTTAATTATCAAATTGAAACATCTTGGATTTTCAGTGGAGAAACAGAAAAATATAAAAGTATATTTCGAAGAATATATTGTTGGTGAATATTTTGCAGATTTAATTATTAATTGCAAAGTAATTATAGAGATTAAAGCTGTTGAAAAACTCTGTGATGAACATAAATTTCAGTTGATAAATTATTTGAAAGCAACAAATATGGAAGTTGGCTTGTTATTGAATTTTGGAAAAAAACCAGAATTTAAAAGAGTTATTTTCACCAATGAACGCAAGAAATAAACACGAGAAAAAATATGGAACCTAGAACACGGATAACGCAGATCGAACAGATTCATAAATATAGAGCTTATTGTTTTCAAACTGTGATTATCCGTAATATCCGCGTCATCAGCGTTCCATAAGAAAGGAATTTTATGTCTAAATTAAAACGTGAATTAGGTGTATTGGATATATTCTGCATTGCATCGGGTTCAATGATCAGTTCGGGTCTGTTCATTCTCCCCGGACTTGCCTATTTTAGTTCAGGTCCGGCGATCGTGGTTGCCTATCTGCTGGCAGGTATCCTGGTTTTACCCAGTATGCTCAGTAAAGCAGAACTTGCTACCGCAATGCCAAAATCGGGAGGTGCTTATTTCTTTATTAATCGCAGTATGGGAGCAGGATTTGGAACTCTTGCCGGAATCTCCGCCTGGTTTTCACTGGCTTTCAAAAGTGCCTTTGCCTTAGTAGGAATAGGAGCTTTTGCTTCTATTATCTTTCCGGATATCTCGATTTTCCAGATCAAGCTTATAGCTTCCGCTTTCTGCGTTGTATTTATGATAATAAACCTGATCGGGACTAAACATACCGGACGTTTGCAAATAATAATGGTGCTGGTTTTACTGGCGATATTGGTTTTGTATGTGATCAGGGGAATTCCAAAAGTAGATAATCATAATTTTGATGTCTTTATGAAAGGAAACATGAAAACTCTCTTCATGACAGCAGGAATGATATTTGTATCTTATGGTGGTTTAACAAAAGTGGCAAGTGTGGCAGAAGAAGTAAAAAATCCTTCACGTAATTTACCGCTGGGTATGATAGCATCCTTCTGCACCGTTACTTTATTCTACGTGCTGGTAGTATTTGTTACAGTGGGAGTTCTGGGTGATGGTCTTTTATTACCAGGATCCAAACAATACACACTTACACCGATAAGTGATGGAGCAGGTGTAATAATGGGCAGCACGGGAATTATTATTCTTTCTCTGGCAGCACTCTTAGCTTTCTTTTCCACTGCCAATGCAGGAATTTTAGCAGCTTCACGCAACCCCATGGCAATGAGTAAAGATCAGCTTCTTCCTTCATTTTTTGGTAAAGTAGGAAAAAAACATAATACTCCTCACAATTCGATTATTTTCACCAGCATTTTTATGATAGCGGTAATTTTCCTGCCCATTGAAACCCTGGTTAAAACAGCCTCTACCATGAAGATCCTGCTTTTTATGTTCGTTAATATTTCTGTTATCATTATGCGTGAAAGCGGCATTCAAAATTACCGACCAAAATTCAAAACACCTTTATATCCCTGGGGACAGATATTCGCCATTTTAGCCTATGTCTTCCTGATTGTGGAAATGGGGAAGGGGCCATTACTAATTACTGGTGTATTTACCTTATTTGGAATTCTCTGGTACTGGTTTTATGGTCGTATCCGTTCAAACAAAGAATCTGCGCTGTTACACATTGTGCAAAGGATCAAAGCAAAAGAACTGCCAACTACATCTCTGGAAATAGAACTGAAAGAAATCATTCGTGAGCGGGACAGTATCCAGAAAGACCGCTTTGATAATTTAATAGAGAATTCTGTTGTGCTGGATATAAAGAAATCCGTTACAAAAGAAGAATTTTTCAATATCATTTCAGAGAAAGTGAGCATATCCATCAATAAAAAAAGTAAATATTTTTTCAATAAACTTGTAGAAAGAGAAATGGAAAGCTCTACCGTTCTAACAGAGAACCTGGCCATTCCACATATTATCATCGAGGGTGAGAAAAAATTCAATATCCTACTGGCAAGATGCAAAGATGGTATTTATTTCTCTGAAGATGCACCGAATATCCAGATAGTATTCGTTATTTATGGTACCAGAGACGAACGAAATTTCCACCTGCAAGCCCTGGCTGCAATTGCCCAGATAGTACAGAATCCGAACTTTGAAAAAAAATGGCTTACTGCCAAAAACGAAGAAGCACTCAGAGATATTGTACTGCTGGGTGAAAGAAGAAGGAAATAGAACGCAGATGACGCTGATGAAACTGATAATCGCGGATAAAAAAAAGCTAGTAATTGAAAGTCAGTATAAGTTTACTTGTTTTACTAAATCTTTAACATTCATTTTCCGTAGCCCAGAAAGCATTCGAGACGAAGATAGAAAGGCAGGTGCCAAAATTAACTGCATTACATTATAGGATTAAGTACTGATGAGAAATAGAACACGGATGACGCTGGTCAGGTTTATAGTTGCGAATACAACTTCCTATTTTAATTAATGAAAAAACATGAATAAAGAAATCTGTGATCATCCGCAATATCCGCGTTATCCGCGTTCTATAAGATTATGAAAGTATTTATAGAAACATATGGCTGTCAGATGAATGTGGCAGACAGCGAACTGGTGGCTTCCATCCTGGATAAAAATGATTTTACTGTCGTTGATAATATCGATAATGCTGATATCATTATTTTTAATACCTGCTCTGTGCGTCAACATGCCGAAGACAGAGTTATGGGTCGTATAAGCAACGAGATATCTCGCAAGAATTCAAATAAACAATTAAAGATCGGTGTGATCGGCTGCATGGCTCAAAGGCTGGGTGAAAAGCTTCAAAAGCAGAATGAAAAGATTGATTTTGTAGTGGGAACAGATCAATATAAAAAACTACCCGAGATCATAACGAATCTTTTCGAAAATCCCGGTTTTAAAGCTGATACCATTGTTAATAACAAAGAAATCTATGAAGATCTCTATCCGATTCATACAGGCAAATTAAATGCTTTTGTTACTATTATGCGGGGTTGCAACAATTTCTGTTCATACTGCATTGTTCCTTACGTGCGGGGAAGAGAACGCAGCCGCGATGTAGAAGATATTATTAATGATGTTCACAAAACCGGGGAACAGGGCTTCAAAGACGTTACTCTGCTGGGTCAGAATGTGAATTCCTACAATTATAAAGATATTGATTTTGCTGAACTACTAAGAAGAGTGAATAAAATTGAAACGATAAAGCGTATCAGGTTTGTCACTTCCCATCCCAAAGACCTTTCCGATGAAGTGATAGACGTCATGGCAAATTCCGAAAAAGTATGCGAACATCTGCATTTGGCAATGCAATCCGGTGATGATGAGATACTTAACCGTATGAATAGAGGATATACGGCAGAGCATTTTTATAACATCGTTCAGAAACTTCGCACAGCGATGCCGGGTATTGCCATTACCACCGATGTTATTGCTGGTTTCCCTGGAGAAACACAGGAACAATTCCAACGCACTTATGATCTGATGAAAAAGATCGAATTCGATTATGCATTTACTTTTAAATATTCACCCCGGGAAGGAACAAAAGCTGCAGAATTCAATGATCATATTCCCGAAGAAACTCGTTTAGATAGGCTGCAGCAACTTATTATTTTACAACAAAATATAACCTTAAATAAATATAAAGATCAGATCGGAAAAGTTAAGGAAATCTATGTAGAAAAGATAAGTAAAAAATCCAAAGATGAATTAGCAGGAAAAAGCAGGGATTTCAAGATAACGGTCTTCAAAGGTGATAAATCACTTATCGGTACATTTGTAAATTTAAAGATCACCGATGCGGTGGGGTGGACGTTGAAGGGAAAAAGATATGAATAGAATAATTCAACATTTTCAAGCCTGGTTTAATCATGAAACAGCGCTGATCAATAACCCAAATCCACTTCTGGTGCTGGCTGTTATACTTGTGATAGGGTATATCTGCTCCAGGTTAGCCCGTAAGCTCCATATTCCGGTTGTAACAGCTCAAATCGCCGGAGGTGTAATCCTGGGTAAATACGTTCTTAATCTCTTCAGAGCAGACGCTTTTGCCGGCTTTGGGGCAATTACCAATTTCGCACTCGGATTCATAGGTCTTACCATTGGAAGTCACCTTAATTTCAGGAAACTTCACAATGCCGGTAAAAGAATTACTTTAATAACCTTAGCCGATGTTGTTATTACACCCATCCTGGTTTTTTGCAGTTTACATTATATCATTCACTTATCACTCGAAATCAGTCTTCTGGTTGCAGCTATATCTATTACTACCGCTCCCGGTTCAACCTTGCATATTATCCAGGAAAAGCGGGGGAAAGGCATCTTAACAAAAACTATCCTGGCTGTAGTTGCTTTGAATAATGTGCTCACCATATTGGTTTTTTATGGTGTTTATTATTTCCTTTTTTATAAAGCGGAATTCCATCAATTCGATGCTGTACATACGTTTTTACAACCGTTATTGCTTCTTCTGGAATCTATCATCATTGGTGGAGCAGTAGGGTTTGCACTGATATTTTTTACTGAGAAACGAAAGATTAGAATATCCTTCCTGGCAACTGTTATCTTGGCTGTGGTCATAACGGTGGGAACATCCGAATTACTGCATCTTTCGGGCATTTTATCCAGTTTGATATTAGGAATTATAATTACAAATTATTCCAAATATAAAGCTACTTTGTTTGGCGCTTTTAAAGATATCGAGATAGAAGTATTCACTCTATTCTTTGTATTAGCTGGAACTCATCTCGATCTGAAAGCTGTTCAAATGGCTGGAATTGCCGGTATAGTGCTCATTATTTCCCGTTTGATAGGGAAGACCTTTGCCCCCACGATTGGCGCTTACCTGGCAGGATCTACCCGCACAATTAAAAAATGGATAGGCATCTCTTTGTATCCAATTGCCGGTGTGGCTATTGGTTTGGTGTTATTAATAGAAAACAACGCTTTTCTCAGAGTATATTCCACAGAAGTAACTGCCATTATTTTAACAGCTGTAGTTGTAAACGAGCTTCTGGGACCTATTTTCACGGGGCTGGCAATAAAAAGATCCGGTGAAGAACACAAAAACAGAATGCGTTTAATGGATTTCCTGCAGGAAGAATATATTAAAATAAACCTGGATGCAAAAGATAAATGGGATGCTCTTGATCAGATGGCTCAATTTCTCTTTAAAACGCATAAAATATTAGAGTTAACACTTCCCGAACTGAAAGAATCTATTTATAATCGTGAAAAAGAGATCTCTACCGGTATTGGATATAACCTGGCTATTCCGCATGCTATCGTCGAAGGCGGACCCAAAATACGAGGTGTTATTGGTATATCAAAGACCGGGATACCGTTTGAATCTATTGATGATAAGCCAGTTAACATTGTTTTCTTATTAGCTACACCCAGGAAGAATTATGACCTTCATTTACACGTTCTGGCTAATATTGCCAAAATATTCGGTCATCATCCGCATATCAAAGATCAGATAATTAATGCCAAATCTCCGGAAGAAGTATTTGAGATACTTCAAGCAGAAGAAGTAGAAGAACTGAATCCTTTCTTTGAAGATTGATCTTTTGCCACTGAGACTCAGAGTACACAGAGTTTTCTCTTTTTCTTTTTTCCTCTGATTAACACTGATCAAGAATGTCTTTGCGAGGAATCTTATTAAGACTTTCTTACGAAGCAATCTCATCCATATGTATTCTATAGCAATATCAAAACACATTTTTTTTCTTTTCCTTATCTTAAAATCGATATTTGGAGTTTATGTATTATTTGATTAAGATTTTATACATTCACAGAAAAGATATCGAGAGGGGAGCTAAATCCCGTTAAATAAACAACCTCTGATAATATACATTATGTAAACTTGCGACACAATGTTTAACCTCTATCGTGGTAAGTGGTTATAGAATGCAGCATTGTTTACTGTTTTTTACTTTTTTTCTAAAGTTTGGTTTTTATATTGCTCTTCTCTGTTTAAAACTCTCTGCAAGTGATTTCAATTATATCTGTTTTATTTTAAGCTCCAAAATTTAACCTCAGACGAACGAAAAGAAAAAGTTGAGTAGAAACACATTTTAAATGAAAAATAGCGAGATATTCGAGATTTGAAGGTTATATTATCAAATGATTATTGGTTTAGCTGTAAGAAACTTTACGAAACTTCTAGCGAAGAATTTCTTGAAAGTAAGTTTCGGAAAGTTACTTTATAAAACCCGGATCTTCCCTATGCTAAGAGCTGTTTACAATAACTGGAATACCGTTTAACGTAAATTAAAACACTGATTTCTCTGACAGGGAATGTTTCTTTAATAAAGCGTTTATATTTTATTATAATGATTTCTTACAAATATTCCGGATGATTCTGAGTAAGCCAGGTAATAACTTCTTGTTTAAATGATTTAACGAAATCAATTAATTCGTCAGCATCTTGCGCTGTTACACCACCAGCATAATCATAATCAAGAGTATTTCTTTTTGAACGGCAAGTATTCAGATATTCAGCATCTGAATTTTTAGATACACCCAGAATATAAGGTAAAGATTGAATAGTGTAATAATGGTGTTGGGCTCGAGTAGCTTTATATCCTTCAGCATATAATAGGATTGTGCAAAGTGTAAGAGCAGCATTATAAGCTAATCCAAATCTACTATCAGAAGAGATGTTCTGTTTAACATCATCAAGATTCCTTTCAATGATTCCCAAAAGACTGGAAATTTCCTGTTTACTGGTTTTGTGGTCTTCTACCCAGGCATTATCTAACCAGCTTTCTAAATTCATCTTCCTCTCCGATGATAAGTAGTATTTTCGAATTAATTATATTTGTTATAAAATGTTCTTTTGTTTTGACTCTGTTTTTTAATTCAATTGTTCCCAAAACGTGTGGATTTATCTCTCTTCCCGTTTTTTCTGAAATTCCTGATAAAAGAGAAACAACATTCCGTAAACCAAGATTACCGATAACCATTATATCAATATCGCTATGGGAATTTTCTCTTCCTGCTGCAAAGGACCCAAAAATAAAAGCAAATTCGATTGCAGTGGATTGTGAAAGTGCTTCTTTCAGCAGAAAAATCGAACCTACTGTTTTTTGGACAATATTAAAAATATCCTGATAAATCGGGTTTTCTTTGTTTGCTTGATAATAAGTGCGATTACCATCTTTAGTTTTCTTGATAAGATCAAGCTTAACCAATTTACGTAACTCTCTTTGAACCGTACCAATGGTAAAACCTGATTTACGTTCGATTTCACGCATATGTAAAGCAGCATTATCAGACCCAAAAAGAAGTCTAAATATTTCTACTCTGATCTTGGACGACAAAATTTCAGCAAGCATATTGTATCCTTTTTGCATACAATTGTATGCTTATTTCATACAAAAAGGCAGATTTCAGATTATTCAGGATCTGTCAATTTTTTCTTTAAAACCTTATTATGAGAAACAATATATCGAACTGATTCATTTTTTTAATATCCTCAGGATTCTCCGCTGGATTTTGGATTATCTGCAGTTCAGGTTTTGGGCAGGGCTGTTTCTTAGATTATGTCATTTATTCTTGGTGTAATTTACTCAATCGATTCATTTCTCGTTTTCGTTCAGTTTCATTTAGGATTTTCTTACGCATTCTGATGTTCAGGGGTGTTACTTCCAAGAGTTCATCATCATTAATATATTCAAGAGCTTGTTCCAAACTGAATTGCCTTGGCGGTGCAAGTTTAATGGCATCATCAGAACCGGCAGCACGAACATTTGTGAGTTTTTTACCTCTCACCACGTTTAGCACCAGATCGTTTTCTCGCGTGTGCTCTCCAACTATCATTCCGGCATAAACTTCCACATTCGGTTCAATGAATAAAATTCCACGAGCCTGGAAATTGAACAGCGAATATCCGGTAGATGTGCCATTTTCCATAGCGATCAGGACACCGCGGCTCTTCTTATCCAAGTCACCTTTGTAATATTCATATTCATAAAAACTATGATTGATGATACCTGTTCCACGAGTCGTGGTGAGAAATTCGTTCCTAAAACCAATTAAACCGCGAGCTGGAACTTTAAATTCCAAACGAGTGTAGCCATCATTACCTGGCGTCATATTCAGCATTTCACCTTTTCTTATGCCCAGCATTTCGATAACTGTTCCTATAAATTCATCAGCCACATCGATAACTGCAAGTTCGATAGGTTCCGTACGTTTCCCATCAAGCTGACGATAAATAACTTTGGGCTTGGAAACCTGGAATTCAAAACCTTCACGGCGCATGTTCTCAATAAGAATAGAAAGTTGAAGCTCGCCACGTCCTTTTACAATGAACTCATCTTTGTTTTCGGTAGGTTCAACCTTGATGCTGACATTGGTTTGAAGCTCTTTTTGTAATCTATCCCAGATATTTCTGGAAGTTACATATTTCCCTTCTTTTCCGGCAAAAGGAGAATCATTAACTCTAAATGTCATTGAGAGTGTAGGAGCATCTATCTCAATAATTGGAAGTGGATTGGGATTGTCTTTGCAGGCTGCAGTCTCACCCACATCAACTCGTTCCATTCCAGCTAAAGAGACAATATCTCCGGCAAACGCTTTTTTTATTTCTTTCTTTTGTAGTCCTTCATACTGAAAAATTTTAGTAATTCTATAGAGTAATCGCTCGCCATCACGCTTTAATAATACAACTTCTTCACCCTGGCTCACTGTTCCATTTGTTATTTTAC
The DNA here is from genome assembly GCA_965370415.1 of uncultured bacterium. Lineage (GTDB taxonomy): Bacteria > Cloacimonadota > Cloacimonadia > Cloacimonadales > TCS61 > JACNIV01. Next base: position 91,662 of record CBDUTJ010000007.1, read on the forward strand.
CCGTTCCTATTTTTCCCAGATAATTATCATACTCGATAGCTGAGATCAACATTTGGAAAGGTTTGGATTCATCACCTTCCGAATCTTTCACTTTGTGGATGATCGTTTCAAATAAAGGAATCAGATCATCATTTTTATCTTCCAATTCATACCTGGCATAGCCTTCTTTTCCGGATGCATAAAGAACCGGGAAATCTAATTGGGTATCATTTGCATTTAATTCGCAGAACAGGTCGAACACCATTTCAAGTACATCTGTAGGTCGGGCATTGGTTCTGTCTATTTTATTTATGATAACAATTGGATCTAATCCTAATTCCAAAGATTTCTTAAGCACATATTTTGTTTGCGGCATCGGTCCTTCAAAAGCGTCAACCAACAACAAAACGGAATCCACCATTTTCATAATTCGTTGTACTTCACCACCAAAATCAGCATGACCTGGTGTATCAACCAGATTTATTTTATAATCTTTATAGGTAAACGATGCATTTTTGGAAAATATGGTGATCCCTCGCTCTCTTTCCAGGTCATTGCTATCCATCACGCGTTCGACAATGTTCTGATTTTCTCTGAAGATGCCGGACTGCTTTAAAGCTGCATCTACCAGGGTGGTCTTGCCATGGTCCACGTGAGCGATGATGGCGATATTTTTAATTTTTCTCATTATTCCTCATTTTATTTAACGGTTTCTGCAAAATATAGTTTTTTATCTTCCTGCTTGCCAAGCCGAAGCTGGCGAAGGCTGGACGAATCTTGCACCCCAGCTATGCAGCGGGGCAGGCGTTGTTCTCTGGAAGGATCTCCGCTTATAATGAGATTCTTCGTCGAATGCCTATGTAAGTTTTTCTCAGAAAGACGTACCATCTTAATTATGCAGAACACTTTTTATTTTCTATATTACTAACTACAACAAAGATACCTTAAAAATTTTGGTTGTTTTAGAGTCAATTTATTTTCAGCAACTGATAAAATCGGATAATGAATATACCAGTACCCAAACTTGCCCCGCAATGACGTCAGGAATGTGGAGCGAAGATGGGCTTCCTCCTCAACTCACGATGCACAACTCCCCAGGAGTGTGGAGCGAAGATGGGCTTCCTCCTCAACTCACGATGCACAACTCCCCAGGAGTGTGGAGCGAAGATAGGCTTTCCTCCTCAGCTCACGATGCACACTTCCCCAGGAGTGTGGAGCGAAGATGGGTTTCCTCCTCAGCTCACGATGTCCTCCCCAGCTCTTGATGCACACTTTTCGAAATTCTTCGGATCACGCTGCGCATCAAGTGCTGGTTCGTTGCAAATCAAGATTCTACGAACTTACGTCACTTTTACGAAACTTCTTTATAGTGTCATTCTCACGAAAGTGGGAATCTAAAGATAAGTTTCGGAAAGTTATTTTAACAAAAAATAATCAGTTGAATTAGGATAATTAAAGGTTCATGACAACTTAACTTGACGCGATGTGTAGTTAAGTTATTGTTATGAAT
>CBDUTJ010000008.1:0-91975 GCA_965370415.1 uncultured bacterium
TTCCATCACCATCGTTATCCGGGTCCGGAACTCCATCTTCATCTTCAAAGCCGTCTATATCCTCTGCCAGATTTGGTTCTTTATCGTCTACATCTAAAATGCCATCACCATCGTTATCCAGATCAGGAACTCCATCTTCATCTTCAAACCCATCAAAATCTTCAGGATTTAATGGATCAGCATCATACTTATCTAAAATACCATCCTTGTCCGTATCTTTTGCACTTACAAAATGAATATTAAATCCCAATCTTGCTTCAACGATTCCTAATTGTTCTCCACCATAACCGGATAAGTCTATTTCATGCTCTACCACGTGATTATAGCAAAATCCCGCTTCTATACCAATTACTCTACTTAAATAATATTCAAAACCTAACCCCATAATGATCATTGCATCATTTTTGGTTTCCCCGTAAACAGATTCACCAAGTTTTTCTGAAAGTGAATACTTTTCAGAACCTTCATTTGTAACATCTCTCAGATCCCAATATAACATTCCGGCTCCAAGCATAACATATGGTACAAATTTCATACCTTTGGTAAAATTGTATTTCATAGAAAGCGATACTGGAGTAAGGTAGGTTGCATAATAATTGGGAAAATCATCATTGTCTTCGGGACGTGACCAGCCTGTGCTAGCTGATAATTCTATCCCGATCCTTTTATTAAAATATAATCCAATTTGGCCACCACTCCACATTTTCCATTGATTGGGTTCATCACCACCCAAGAGGTTAATTCCACTTGCATGAATACCAATATAAGGCTTATGGGCTTCAACCTGAGCATTCAAACCGACACTTAAAAAAATCAAAATAAAAAATACCCCTACTGATTTTTTCATTTTCCCTCCCTTTTTCTTATAATAAATATAAATTCTTCATTTACTGTGTAAAAAATATTTAATGTAAACTTTTGTCAAATAACAAATCCGCATTATAATTAACTTTGTTTTCGTTTTGAAAATCGTATAAAATACAGCGCACACCCTGTCTAACAGAGTGTGCGCATTTAAGTTGCACTATCTTACGAAAATATTATTTTGTTCTGAAGAATTCAATACGACGATTTTTCTTTCTTCCTGCCTTTGTCTTGTTAGAAGTGATCGGGTGATCCGGTCCCAATCCGATAGCCCGTAACCTGAATCCTTCGATGCCCTGATTGATCAGATAAACACGTACAGATTCGGCTCTTCTGCGAGAAAGTTTCATATTCAACGATCTGGAACCTGAACTATCTGTATGTCCATTGATCTCAAGGCACATTTCAGTATAATCTTTCAATGTGCGGACCACCTTACCGAGAACAAGTTTGGCTCCGTCTGTTAATTCTGCACTACCTACTTTAAAGTTCACCCCATCCAGAATGATGGGAGCTTTTTTCGTGAAGATAATTTCCGGTTTTTTATCGGGACAGCCGTCTTCATCCTGGAAGCCATTGTAGGTTTCCGGTTTAAGTGGACATTTATCCACTCCATCCAAAACACCGTCACCATCTGTATCAGGATTGGTCGGGTCTGTCTGGTGAACATTAATTTCATCATAATCATTCAAACCGTCATTGTCGGTATCGACATTATTCGGATCGGTCTTGTAATTATTGATCTCATCACCATCGCTCAGACTATCGCCATCGGAATCCACCGTCAGCGGATTAGTATTATAGGTATAAATCTCGTCATAGTCATTAACGCCGTCCATATCGGTATCAGCTACATTGGGATCGGTTCCGGTGCTGTCGGCACTGATAAATTCACCAGTATTGGTTTCTACAGAGTCTGGCAGGGCATCACCGTCATTATCAAATTCAGGGCAGCCATCTTCATCTTCGAATCCATCGAAATCTTCCGGTTTGAGAGGACACTTGTCGAGTTTGTCTTCAATACCGTCACCATCGGTATCACGCCAGCCGCCAAAGCGGACTGTAATACCTAAACCAACAGCCAGGTTTCCTGATTGAATATCAGGTCTGACCAGATCTGAAGCAGACATGCCGGACATGTCGCGCGTCTGGTTAAATATTCTCTGGTAACGAACACCGAAATCCATTCCTACAGTGCGGGAAATTTCCCATTCGATACCAGCACCGATATTGCCCATAAAATTATTACCGGCTTCGATCTCTTCGTCTGTATCGGTATCTATACATTCCCATTTCATTGCACCTAAACCGCCAATTAGATATGGTATCCAGTTCTGATCTTGAATAAGATTATACCGGCAATTCAAAGAAACAGGAAAGAAAGTCGTTTTATAGGGTGTATCCGGTCTTTCAGAAATATGGCTCATTATCTCCAAGAATTGATCTTTATCTCGAACCGTTACAAATCCATAACCACCACTTAGTTCAATGCCAACCCTTCTGGTGATATAATATCCAAAATTGAATTCACCCAACATCCTGACGGTACTGTCATCTTCCTCGCCACCTATCAGTTTTGTGCCACTGCCATGCAGTCCCGTATAAATCTGCCTTTGAAAGATCTGTGCTTGAGCTTCTGAATTCAAACCAAAAATGAAAATCCAAATTACTATCAAAACAAAAATACACCATTTGTGTCTGTGCATTTAAATCCTCCTGACTATATTTTTATATTATCTTTTATTATTTCCAATTTCCCCGGGCACCGCCATAAGCTCCCAGATCATTGATAGAACCATCGATATCGTTATATTCAACAGCTGGATTACCGGCGTCGATACAGTCAGAACCTTCTTTCAAATGAAAGTTCTTGAACGCAGGATTTTCAAATTTTGGATCGACATTGATAAATCCCATCTGGAAAAAGATAGAACCGTTATTATTAGTAAGAATACCTTCTTCCGCTCCTTCCAAATCCGTGTAGCCAATAGTAATCTTTATATCTCCGAATTTATGAAAACAGATCTCCTGCGGTTTATTCTGCCACAAAATCGAGTTTAGTAGTTTAGGATTGGAAAAACTGTTACAGAAGATGGCTCCACCCTGTCTGGCTTCATTTCCGTATATAGTAAGACTAGACAGTATGGGACGGGCATATTGAGTATATACAGCACCACCAAATCCGTATTTATTTCCCTTTACTTTATTGAAAGTAATCATGCAATTCCTGAGCTCCGGATTGGAATTGTAAATATATATACCTCCGCCAAACTCGGTACAGGTGTTATCGGTTATTGTTATCCTGGTCATTTGCGGATTGGAATTATTCAGATAGACTCCTCCGCCGTAACCATAGAGTGTTCCCGACGATGTATTGGAAGAGATCGTTAAATCTTCCATTACCGGATTTGAATTATAAAGATAAATTCCACCGCCGAATTCATCAGCTGTATTGCCAGTTATAACCAGGTTTTTCAAGGTGGGGCTGGAATTATAAATAAAGATACCGCCACCTCGCAAGGCATTACCGATTCCGTTAATGATTGTGAAGCCGATGAGCCGGGTATTTTTCTTTTCTTCATTTTCAAAAATGACAACACTATTTTCTTTATCGCCATCCAGAATTGTGTCATCTATATACTTGGCATTACCTGTAGTCAAATATAAGGATCCTATGGTAATGTTTTTTCCATTAAAATTCAAATTCTCTTTGTAAGTGCCGGGTTGAACAAGTACAATATCACCACTGGTGGAAGCATCTATGGCAGATTGTATAGAGAAATAATCTTCTGGTACCCGCAGCTCTCCATAATGGCAAATTGCATGTACTTCGTTGGAATAATGTGATTTATTTCCTTTGGAATAACTGAAGATCCTGTAATAATAATTCACATGAATCTCTGTATCTGTATCAATATATGAAGTAACATTAGCTGAAATCTTGGCATAGAATTCGAACTCTTGCTCACTTGTTCGTCGTTCAATTTTAAAGCCATCTTCTATGTTAGTATTATCTGTCCAGGTTAATTTGATCTGTCTATCGCCAATAATACGTGTTTTTAAACTGGTTGGTGCACAAATACCTAGAGAACGGGTAACAGTTTTTGAATAATCTGAATAATTCAATTTCGTATAAGCCCTTACTCTGTAGGTGTAGTCGGCACCGAAAGCCAGATCTAAATCCTTGTATTCTTTTATATTTGAAGAAGTTCTCCCAATTTCTTTAAAATCCGAACCACCTACACTACGCTCTATAGAATATCCATTTTCAAAATAACAGTTGTCAGACCAGGTGAGATCAATCTCTTCGGCTCCGATAATTTTGGCTGTAAGATTGGTTGGTTTGGCAAAGATAGTAGAAGCATATTCCACATTCGAATAATCGGATTCATTAAAAGATGTAAATGCTAATACCCGGTAATAATAAGTTTTACCAAAACTAAGATCTTTATCAATATGGGTAGTGATGTTTTCTCCAAATACCGCAATTTCGGAGAATGCCTTACTATCCATTTTCCGTTCTAAACGAAATCCTGCCTCGAAACTGCAATTATCTTCCCAGTATAGTGAAATTGTCTGATCATTAATAACTTCCGAAGAGAGATAGGTGGGTTCGGGAAAGAAAGTCTTTACTTCAACTTTGTTCGAATAATCTGAATTATTAAGTTTGGTTACTGCGAAAACCCGATAGATATAATTGGTTCCATAATGGAGGTTTTCATCCAGATAAGAGGTGGTTTCAGTATCAAGAGAAGCAATAGAACGAAACTCGCCACTGTCTTCTTTACGTTCTAATTTAAAGCCTTCATCGAAATTACAGTTGTCTAACCAGGAAAGCTTTATTGACTGATCATCCAAAACCAGTGCAGAGAGATAAGAAGGCTTTGGAAAGATGGTCTTTGCCGAATGTTCATTGGAATAACCGGTAGTGGAAGTAATGGTATAAGCAGCAACGCGATAAATGTAAGTTCTCCCGTATTTCAGATTTTTATCAATAAAGGTGGTTGTATTGGGTTCCAGAAGAGAAATTTCTACATAATCGCTGTCTTCATCCTTTCTTTCCAGTTTGAAACCTTCTTCAAAAGTGCTGTTATCTTCCCAGTATAATCTAAGGGATTGATCGTCTATTGTTTCAGAATAGAGGTTTGCCGGACCAGGAAAATCTGTTTTTGTACTAATCTCGTTGGAATAGGCGGAGGTATTTTTCTCGGAAAGTGCTCTGATCCTATATGAGTAGTTACTTCCCAAGACCATTGTTTCATCAACATAATTTTTAGTTATTCCTCCAAGTTCAGCGATCTGTTCAAATTCTCCTTCGTTTTCCTTGCGTTCCACAATAAATCCAGTCACAAAAGAGCTTTTATCTTCCCAATAAAGTTTGCAGGAATGATCATTCAAAATATCCACATAAAGATTTTGTGGAGCAGGAAAGGAAGTGCTAATAGATATTTCGCTGGAGTAGTCAGATTCATTTAACTGGGAAAAGGCTTTTATTCTATAGTAATAGCCCTTACCGTCCGTAAGTCCTTTGTCGTCGAAATAAGTAGTATTTTCGGTTAATTCTACAATATTGGAAAATTCTTCTTTTTTAACTTTTCTTTCGATGATAAAGCCCTTCTCAAAATCACATCTATCTTCCCATGAAAGTCTTACGGATTGATCATCGAGAGCACGTACTTTGAAATTGGCAGGTATGGGAAATACTGTCTTTGCTACTGTTTTTTCTGAATAATCCGATTTATTTAAAGCTGTAAACCCACAAATGCGGTAGGTATATTTATTTCTATACAGCAAGTCTTCGTCTGTAAATTCAATTCCATCTTTTTCTGTTCTCCCGATTTCCTGGAATTCAGTTCCCTTTTTTTTCCTTTCTACAATGAATCCCTCTTCGAAAGCACAGTTTTCCACCCAGGTGAGCTTTACAGACTGATCGTCGATTATTTCTACAGCAAGATCAAGGGGTTGAGGAAAGATTGTTTTAACAGAAACCTTTTTTGAGTAATCTGATTTTTCCTGCTGATTATAACTGCAAATTCTGTATGTATATTTCACACCGAAGGTAAGCCCTTTATCAATGAAAGAAGTACTGTTTACATCTAATGAAGCAATTTCGCTAAACCCTTCACCACCGCCTTTTCGTTCAATGATAAAACCCGTTTCAATTTCACAGATGTCGTCCCAGGTAAGTGTTACAGATTGATCATCAAGAGCTGTAGCCAGAAAATTGACAGGTGCTTCTAATGTACTTATTTCCTCTGCTTCACCAGTTTGAACATTTATATTTTCGCTTTCAGATTGAGCAAAACATGAGAAGGATAAGAAAAAAATGCCGATAAATAAAATAACTGTTTTTTTCAATTTACAGCCTCCAAAATTTCTATAATTACTAATTATTTATACTACTAAGAACAGATATTATTCCATAATGATAACTTTTTGTTTACTAAAATTATATTGTCAACATATTCTTGAGTTGTCTTTTCATTGAAGCATAATGTGAACCCTGCCAATAGACCTTACCGCATTTGCGGCAGATAGTGAATTCAATGAATGTTTCGTAAATATAAGGCGGAATTATTTCCTTTATTTTCTCTTTGGAAATTTTTTCTAATTTTCTATTACATTCGATACAACGGGTAAAGATAAAATCATCATTGAACTTCAGGAATTTTCTCAATTCCTCTAATTGCTGTTGATGATCAACCGCTCTGATCAGGAACCTGGAAAACTCTTCTTTTAATTTAACGGTTTTTTGGCTTCTGGTCAGATATATCCTTCTCTCTTTTTTAGTTAGTCTTATTTTATTGTGAATACTCACACTCTTATAGACAGCTGCATCATAACCAAGCATGCGCAACCACCTGGCTAATCTGTTTAAGTTCTCATCGAGCAGGAATTTTGGTTTTAGTTCCTTCATTAACCGAATTTCCCAACGCGGAAGAAGGTTTCCACTTCAGGGATAACAGATTTTTTTGCTTGCTGTAACGTCCCCGAGAAAAGTACCCTCCCCTCATCTATGAAAATTATTCTGTCGGCAATCCTATGAATACTGGCCAGTTCGTGTGTTACGATCACGATTGTCATTTCGAGCAGTTTTTTCAGTTTCAGTATAAGCTCATCAAGCGAGGCACTTGTTAGTGGATCGAGTCCAGCTGAAGGTTCATCGCAGATCAGTATAACAGGATCCAGGGCAATTGCCCTGGCTAGTGCAGCGCGTTTTTTCATACCTCCTGAAAGCTCTGCCGGTAGCATATTTTCTGCCTGGGCAAGATCAACCAACTTCAGTTTCACACGAATCATTCTGGCAATGATGTCTGCCGTAAGTTCCGTATGCTGCTCCAAGGGAACGGAAACATTATCGAAAATAGTGAGCGAATTCAGCAAAGCTCCATTTTGGAAAAGCATACCGATCTTGCTAAGCATTGAATTAAATTCCAATTCGTCCATTCTGGTTACTTCTTTATTAAAAATTTTTACAGAACCTGAATTGGGTTGAAATAATTGTAAGATATTTTTTACCAGTGTGGTCTTACCACAACCGCTCCTGCCCAGGATAACAGTTATTTCCCGTGGATAGATATCCAGAGAGACATCGTGCAGAATGGTTTGTTCCCCAAATTTTGAAATCAGATTTCTGACTGAAATTATCGGTTTCTTCATATTTTAAAATAAAAAATTAAACTGTTTATGGCATCCAGGATAATTACCCAGAAAATGGAAGCAACCACTGCTTGAGTAGTAACTTTTCCTACACCCTCCGCACCACCTTTTACTTTAAATCCGTAATAGCTGCCAATTATCACTATCGACCAGGCAAAGAAAAAACTTTTACCAAGTCCAACCAGAGCATCCTTCATCGTAAGTATTTCAAATACACGATCGAAAAAAACCACAGCACTGAGATCGAGATAAGTAACAGCAATAAGCAAACCACCAAAAATTCCCACCAGAGTAGACAAGGTGACCAGCAGCGGTATACAGATGGTGATAGCGAGAAACTTGGGGACTACTACATATCTAATAGGATTTATTGCCATCATTCGAAGCGCATCTATCTCTTCTGTAACCTTCATGGTAGCAATTTCGGAAGCGATGGAAGAACCACTCCTGCCTGCCAGTATAATCGCTGTTAAAATGGGACCCATCTCCGTTACCATGGAAATGGCTATCAAATCTGCTACGAAAATATTGGCACCGAACTGACGTAATTGTGCGGCCGACTGCAAAGCCAGGATCAAACCCAGTATGAAGGAGAGCAGAGCAATTATACCACCTGCATCCACACCAATGATAAGACTTTGCTGAATAATTGAACCTTTACGCTGACTCTTTCTATTGAACAAACCCACAAAAGACCAATAAAAAATATCTGCGATCAGGTAAATTGCCTCTCGGGTTGAATCTCTCCATTTTAATAGCCCCTCTCCTATCGAAATAAAAAAATTGTCTTTTTTATCGGAAACAGGTTTTTTCAAGGACAGTGAAGTAAAGGTGGAAACAGCGCTTTCCACGATCTCGTTCATATTTACAAGCTGTGGCTTGAACTCCTGCAAGTTCAATATAAGTTCATCCAGAAATGCCGTTCCGGCACTGTCGATAGAACTTACTCCTGAAAGATCTATTGTACTTATCTTCTTTCCCTTGTACAGAGATAATTCATGCAGAAGATCGGGAACGGTGAATTTAGTTAATTTCCCATCCAGGAACAATATCTGGTTTTCGTATTTCATCTTATCTCAGGAAGTAAGTTACTCTCAGAAAAAGACTGTGTTTTTCTACAATGTATTCATCATCTTCCTGAATTTTGTTCTCAAGCTTCAATTTGTAATCCAGTGAAATATATTTGAATAATTTCAGATTGATCACATTTTCCCATTCCATGGAATAATCATCATCTTTACTGAAGGGGAACAGGAAGTCGGCGTTCGTGCTGTAGGTCAGATTAAAGGGAAGCTGAAAACTCCCCACCAGGGAGACTTCTGTACCTGTCGTACTTTCAGATTCCATTTCGTTATAGGTTCTGTGCTCAATCTCCTGAGAATCAAACCAGGTACTTTCACTTGCAAGTTGATAAAAATCATTATTGATATCCTGCCTGACACCAAAACCAGCTCGCAGGCTCAGATTGGCTCTAGAGAAGTTTAATATCCTGTAATTGATACCGATCCCTTCTTTAAGAACCAGCGGGAAGAGTGAAGATTTTATCTCTATTTCATCTGCAAAAACAGAATCTGCCACGTTATTATCCATATCAATTTTTGTGTAATAGAATTTATCTGAATTGTAAGATTTCTCGGGAAAGAAATGAGAGTTCATATCGAAACGGCTGTAAAAGCCAACATCTTCGATGAAATAATAGATCAAAGTATTTTTCAGGTCAAATTCATCTGCGGCCAGCCGGAAATCGGTATCAGTGGTTTTAGATATACCTACTTCTATCAGGTTCTTCATGGTGTAGTGAAGAGGATCTTTATCGTAGATCAGGTAATTTTCCAACTGTGTATTAAAAGTGATCGTTGTTTCAGGATTATCTTTATCTACTTCGTTGTTGCTGTTAATGTTCACATTGCCGTGAATAGCACTGGAAAACTTGAGGTTTGCCAGTGATGCTTCCAGAAAGCTTTCTTCCAATATGCCAGCTCCGGCCATATTAGTGGGATTATCATCCTCATCGGTCTTCATCACGATCGTTAATTTCTGCACTTTGCCTTTTTCTACAAAAACTGTAGTGAAATCTCGATAAGTATTAAAAGGCTCATTATTAACTGTAATTTTGTAAATACCTGGTTTTAGAACCCAGACCTTTTCCTGCTCTCCCACCTCTTCTTCAGCCGGGAATTCACTACCGAAACTTTCACCATTTTCCAAATCGAACACTTCATATCTTACTTTAGCAAAGTTTCGTTTTTCATCCATTATATCAACTATCAGGCATCCCCAATCGGGTTCGATGATAGTTTTATATCTGGGTACTACCTTGATATTATCCTGTTCCATCAGTTGATCGGCTTTTCCTGAACCATATTTAATACTGTATATCCCATCCAGAAGAAGAATCGCTGTTCCCATTTGTCCAGATTGCTCATACCCGTATTTATCGATTATCTTATAATGGGGTTCATTATCTGAGCGGGTTATGGCAGGAAGCAGCAGTAGCCCTTTACCACCACTGATTTTTTCTTCTTCGGAAATTTCAAATATCAGTGGTTCTGCTGCTTCTTTTGTTATAATGGAGGGAAGAACAGCTTCGACATCCAACGCAGAATATAAAATTATTTTCCTGATAAAGTTATCGGTTTCATTCAACAGTATATCATTTACCGTCTGTACAAAGGTATCCACATCATCGAATAGCAGAGCTTTTTCTATGTTTACGGAATGCTCAACCAGTATATCTGCTTGTTCGCTTTTTCTAAAAACAAAATCTATGTTCAAGCGAGCTTGCTGTACAGTTTCCGATTTGTAAAGTTCAATATTGTTGAGATTTGTAATGATCTCATAATCGGCTCGAGTGGTGAGGATTTCTCTTTGAGTTCGCTTAAAGATATTATAACTGTTCAGCCTTTTGGAGATAAGATCGGGTACAGTTTTGGAAAGTTTAACACCCCAGAGATCATAATTTGAATAAGTTATGCGGGGACCAAAATGCCTGATCACAATCTGGTTCTTATTATAAGTTTTGGGAATCTTGGTGTCATACACATAAACCGAAAGTTCCAGCGGAGTTTCCTGACGCAGTTCTTCCTTTTCGGAATGCTGATAATATTCCAGAATATAGTAGTTGGGAGATACTAATTCTCCAGCTGAACAACCCAATAATAAAATAAATATTATACCACAAAACAGAATTCCAAATTTATTCATAATTTACATCCCTGTTATTTTTTCCTGCTCCTGATAAGAAGTGACGGATCGTCACTTATCTGTCGGGAAAAATCATTCAAATATTCAATTGTTTCCTTCAAGGCTTCAATAGTATCCAAAATATCCTGCCTGCTCTCCAGATGAGTCGCATCGATACGACTCAAAGTTAAATCTAGTTTTTTAATGGCAGTATTCATATCGATAAGTAATTCTTCCAGGTTGGAATTTGCAATATCAATTGTTATTTTTTCAGCGTTGGAAACAATATTCTCAATCTCTCCCGATTGCATGATCTGTCTTGTTTCATCAGCTATGATCGCCAGATCCCGGGTAGTTGAACTCAAGCTCGTTAAAATACTATTGATAGATTGCTGGTTATCAGTTATAATCTGATCTGCGTTGTTAATAATATTGTTTATTTTTTTTCTGTTTTCTTCGTTAGTTATTTCAGCAAGGTTGTTTAGCAGTTGTTCCAGTTTCTCAGAGATAATTTCTGCTTTTCCCGAAATACTTTCGAAAGTGGAAACTCCAGCTGGGAGAAAAGATTTTGTCTTTAGAAAAGAAGCTTCTTTGCTACCACCGGTTATTTCAACCTGCAGCAGGCCGGTAATACCAATGGGAATCAGGGAAGCTCGCATATCTTCTTTGATGGGTGTTCCTGCTTTTATACTTACGGTTACAATAATATTGGTCACATCTTCGGCATCGATGATAATATCATCTACCCGGCCGATGCCGATACCGCGGTACTTTACCGGACCACCTACCTGCAAACCGGAAACTGAAGTATTTTCATAACGGATATAGTAAATATCACGTTTTTCCATGATCTTACTACCTGCTACCAGTATCAGAAAGATTATCATCAGAACAGAAAATACAACTATAAAAATTCCTAATCTGAATTTCTGCGCACTACTCACCATAAAAACTCCTTAATTGTTTTCGGAAATTATTTTAAATTCTATCAATGTCAAGTAAAAATAGCTATTTAGTGTTAGAAAGAAATTATAATACTATATTAATTACCAAAAAAAATGTTATTTTTAAAACATTATTTCGATCCAGATGCTCAGGCTGAAAGTGCTTATTTGCTGGTCACGTTTATGATCATCACTCCATTCATAATTACTGGTCAGGCCACCATAAATATTTTTACTGAATTTATACGAAGCACCCGGACTGATGGTGTATCTGATCTTATTTGTGGTTTCTTCAAACGTTTCACGACCCTTTATAGTGGCGCGTGTTTTTTCCAGGTTAAAATTGAGTTGAGTGGTAAGTTCATTCTTCAGCTTTGTTCTTTTAAAGAAAAGGATTTTTAATCCTTTGGCTGCCGAAAAAGACCATTCAAGATGTGCAGCCATCGATTGTGTTATTGATCGATTCACTGAACTGGTATAATGGGTTATTGTTTTTGAATCGGAATAATTAACACTCAGGCTGCTGGTAATGTTATGAACCCAATTACCATGCCAGGAGAGCAGCGGATTAAAGTTAATATTGATATTCTCTCTATCTGGACTGGTAAAATCCAGGTCTCCATCTTCGGTAATAGAATAGACATAGCTACTGGTCAGGCGGGAACTGGTTAGTATATTTTCAACTTTTATCAGTTTTTCAAATTCACTTAAAACCACACTTATATTAGGAAAAGTTGTTCTTACAGACATGTTGCTGTAATTACCAAAGCTACGCTTAATTTCCATGGAATATCCATAAGTTGTATTCAGGTTGTTCAAAATGGGAAATCCCACAGAAGTAGATATTTTGTCGTTAATGTTCTTGGAAAGTATTTCTTTGTTATCTCCGGTTTCATTAAGAATATGCGGCAGTCCGAGCTGATATAGAAAATCGGGGCGTTCTTTTCTATCGTCATAGGTAGTCTTGTAAGTATTATCATAATTTATAGTTATATTTTCTATTCTGCTGATATAGCCTACAATTGAAGCCAGAATGTTCTTTTTTCTTTTAGGAACTTCGGTTTCTCCATCATCTATACCGGAAGTTATACTCTCTTCTTTTTTTATAGTTTCGGGTTCTTTTTCTTCGGCTGGTTTCAAAGTGGTATCATCACGGGATTCTTCCTGAAAATCATACCTCAAATCAGTTTCTTCTTCAATTTGTTCTCTTCCTAATTCTTCTTCGTTAGATTTTTGATCTTCGGGCATGCTTTCAGGGATTTGTTCAAATTTTTCCTGCTCTTCTTCCATTTCCAATTCCTGAGTACTGGACGGTACAGGACTTAGTTTTTTATCCAGCCAGGTTGCCAGGTCATGTAAAAGGTCGTGGTTTTTTAAGGTAAAGCTGCCACCTATCTTTCGTGTAACATTTCCTTTGTAATACAATGTATCCTGCGTACCAATTTTAATATGATCCTCATTATAATTTACACTCGTATCTATATCGAACACAAAGATATTATCCAGGTATTTCGGATCGTATTTCAGCCCGATATCCTGATTACGTTTTTTTTCTTCTCCAATATTATATTTCTTCCAGTAATTTCTCAACATCAGATCCCGTTTTGTTGTCAGGTTGTATGAAGCAGAAATATCACTGAAAATATCATATTTCACATTTGTAGTTGTATCAAGTGTCCGGGTTCGCGTGGTATTGCTTCGCACAACCCAATGCGGAATAGAATCTGTGATAGTTTCCCAGTACCAGCGTTTAGGGTCAGCATCGGTATAGTTAAAAGTATTATTAAAAGACTGTGGGAAGAAGAAGAATTTATAATTACCCCATAAACCGATATCAACATCATCTTTATTGAAAGTGAGCTTGTAGGTGTGTCGCAAATTCCAGGTAAGGGTTGTATCAGCACTGATGGCCGAGAGGGTTTTCTTTTTTTCTATGCTGGAATAAAGGGTGGTGTTTTTAATAGTATAGGCAAGTATCTTACTTTTTGGAGTTTTGTCCTGACTGATATTAATGTTGGCATTGTAGATCAATGATCTATTGACTTCACGTTTTTTATCTTCCTCGCTCAGATCTTCTCTTAAAATATCGGAAGCAGATTGGAACCGCGGGATACCCAGAGATTGATTCCTGGATAAGTTTAAGGGCATTCTCAATCCCCATTCGGCAGGAAAGAATTTGTGCAGAGAATATTCATTAGATATGTTCAATTGGGTTCTTTCAACAAGTGCACTTGTATTGTAAGAACCGCTGCGAATAGCGGAATTCTGAAAATTTTCCGTCCTCCAGTCCAGAATAACAGTAAGATCGGAAAAATCTGCAAATTTTGTAAAAAAGGTAGCCCTGGAAGCAAAGCCGATATCCTCGTAGGGATCTGCTACCCTGATGTCATCAAAATACAGCCTCCCACTGAACTCTTCTGTGGCAACCATGCCAAGTGATATTTGCCTGATATTGATTAGATTTGGTTCACCGATCATGCTGAATCTGTAACCATCTTTTATGTAGGAAACACTATCTTTTGCAGAAAGTGATTTCAGGTGAGTTATATAGGAATAAGGTATTTCAAACTGGTGCCAGGCATCTCTATCCATTTCCGGATAATATTCCATTAGCTCAAGCTCATGTCGTATTTCATAATAATTTAATGAATCGGCTCCTAATCTTATTATTAAAGAATCAGGTTTTTCTCCGATAGGAGCAAATTCCAAAGCCTCTGCATATACCCAGAATCTGATTTTATTATAAGTTAAAAGATTGTAAGGTTCTCTGAACTCCTGAGTTGCCAGAGCGTAATGACCGCTACTAAGATTGGTGTAATCAATAATCAGAGACTGTTCAAGAGTTTCTTCTCCCCTCTCTTCGATAACTGTATGAGGTGCTGGAGTATAGTGCATATCTTTCTGATTATCAATGATACCGACCAGCATATTTTCCTCTTCAGAAACGATGATATTATCGTTCTCATCTCTTATGAAACCCTCTTCCCATTTATTACCCACCACACCGATGGATACAATCTTCACTCTTGTACTGTCTTCTACTTCAAACCAGAGACGAGCATAACTTATCTTCTTAATATTGGGAACTTTCCCGGGTTCATTAGATACTATCCGATAATTCTCAGAATCATGCAATGGGATGCGGTACAATCTCCAACCTTTATACTCGCTTTCCAGGAATTCTTCGCCATCATTAAGGCATACAGAATACTCAAAATAAATATCAATAGTATTCAAACTACCGTTATTATCGAGGTCTTCGGTATCAAGTTTGTTATTTCCTTCTGTTCCATTGATCTTGGGATATTCTACCTCGCCGTTAATTGTAACCTCATCGTTATCGTAATCATCATCAGGATCATCTCCGGGGTCACCATTAGCAATTCTGTCCAGTCCAACGTCCTCCAGTCCGTCCAGAATACCATCCCGGGCTACAAGACCATCTTCCATATCCAATATGCCCTCGCCGTTTTCGTCGGTAAAAGTATAAAAGTTCTCGTTTATTGCACCAAGATCGATATGCATAATAACAGGTTTTGAAGGTTGATTATTATTCAGGGTATCCACTCTTGCCAATATCTCAATATAGCGCTTTTTAGAAAAATCGATTTCATTCCCGATATATTTCATAACGCCGGTCCAGTGTTTCATCTCCATTCCCGGAATCCCCAAAGCTAATGGTTTGATCTTGCAGGCAAGAACAGAAACTTTTTCTCTCTCTTCCTTTTCGGTAAGAGATCCGGGATTGTATACATCCCTGGCATATATGTCCTGTGGATTATAAAAATTTATAGCAGCTTTTCCAAAATCGATATAATTTCCATCCGGGAATTCTGCTGGACGGCTAGCCGGATCCCAGGTTACCCTGGTTACTCCCAGTGGATAGGTGTCCAGAATAGATTCCATATCATCGATGTAGGCTTCTTTTTTGTCGTGCTGTTTGGAACTGCCGTATATCCTGGGAAGACTCATAGCTACTTCCCCGGAAAGAGTAACAGTCGATTTACTATCTGTTCTTATTAGTGGAAACCAGTCGATTATCTTTGTTATAAAAGGTAGTTCATATTCCAGTTCGCCATCAATATCAGCCAGGATGATACTACGGTTCTCATTACCGATCTTCGGTCGGTCTTCCTTTACTTTTTCAGATTGATAAATAAATGTTCCACCTACTTTCAAGTTCTTATTAAATCGCATATCGGCACGAATACCCATGATCGTCTTGCTTTCTACCGAAAACAACGGCTTAAACTGGTAATCAATATAAATATCTACATCGGGATTTTTGGCTTCCGAAGCGAGAAAAGTGATCATGCCAAAATCGTAATCGACAAGATAATCGATACCTTCTGTCAGCTTGGTTTTATTGGGACCAATTTTAATAATCACACTTCCCGGTAGAATATTCATTTGCCCCAGAGAAACCTGGTCACGTCCGATTTGACCTTTAACAGAAATATAATTACTAACTTCTGTATAAGATACTTCCTCATCCTCATATATTACGCTGTCTTCAAGAGCATAAAAAGGCTTGATAAAGGGGAATATGATATGACCGGAATCCAGGTGTATCGGTGCATCATCTCCATTTATCCCACCGTATCCATTCGTATCCAGCCGCAGGTAATCATTATATGTCAAACTGGTTTGCTCAATCCCCGATGGTACAAGAGCGGAAGGAATATTGTAAATGGGTTCATTGCTGGGGTTAAGCGAATAAATATTAAGATCAAAGCCATCACTACGGATATTCTGCATACCCAGGCTGTAGATATTGCGAACAGTCAGGTTCCAATATTCCAGGTCGTTAGTGAAATCCTGGTTCCTTTTTTTCAGCAGTTTCACCTGCACCGGTACAGATGAATCGTCACCCACAACTATACCATCCATCCTGGTGTAGGTTATACCAACAGTGTATTGTTTACTTATTGTATTGGGTAGGATCAGGGTTATGATTCCGCCCTCATAATCAACAACGTAATCAGAACCTTCTATCAGAACATCAAAATAATAAACATCCTCGTAGTCTATTTCTCTTCCTTCAATAGTTGTCTGGTTGTTATTAGCATAGCCATCATCCATATAAACCGTAATTTTTTCTTCAGGATCCGGTAAAACAGCAGCTCCTGCTGGAGTTAATATCCATTTACCATTTTCCAGCACAATAGCATTGTCTTTCCAACCCATGGGATAGTCAACACCTTCTTGGCCAATGCTTTCATTGTATAATTGATATAATGAATCTGGTTGATCGATGAAATAATGCGTCCGCTTTACATAGTTACGGCTCTGTATCACAGTAGAATCTGCCTGAGAATCTCCACGCCAGGTCTGAGTACTTTTTTTGGCTTCATCTTTTCCCAGGATGGTTGTAATTTCCAGGTTGCCGGCTTCCAATTCCGTTTTTATACCAAACAAACCTTCCGAAGAAGTACTGTAACTGAAAAGCCTGGAGCCGGTTAAAGCCAGAGATATGTTTCCACCATCAATACGTTTCACAACTTCGTCTTCTACACCTTCATAGTTAATGTTTATCTCGGTTGGCACTACAATTACATCACTTTCGGAACTGGATTGATGATTGATGTTAACATGAATTTTCTCTCCGATAGTTCCTTTCAGGCGAAGGTTCAGATCCTGTCTTATCTCCAGATCAAAATTATTTCTTCTTTTCTTTTCAGTACCGGGATCATAGCGGGAAGAACTGCTGCCGGCAAACGTTAATTTCTGGTTTCCGTCCAGGCTAAGACGACCGGCTTTATTTCCCATGAATCTGCGAACAGCTTTTGGAAGAGCGATTTTAGGAAGATCTATAATGATCTCCGGGATAAGTCCAGCACTCTCCGATCTGTCTGTAGTGCTAAGCAATTCCCTGCTATTTGCTTTTAATTTATCACGATAAAATTTTTTAAAATTGTTTTGAACATAACTATCTAGCGAAATGTAGACAGGAGGATATAATTCTATCTGGTTATATTTGACTTGAAGCTTAACGTTTTTTTCTTCAAAATCGATCTCTTTTTCTGTGGTAATTCGAATTCCACTGAAGAAATTTCTGGGAGCGCTGGTGATAGAATATCCTTTGTGAAGCTTATAGAAATCGATCTCATTACCTTCCATTTGAGCACATCCATTCAGGCTGATAGCCGGCAGGAATACGTTTGCAGCAACGCTTCCAAAACCAAATAGTGCTAATATCAAAAGGAATACTTTTCTATTCATTTAACCTGATTATTGCTGGCAGATCATGTTCAGACCATCCAGGGTCAGCATTTTATCGATCACATCAATCTCCTTTGAATTTCTGCAGATCAATTCGGCAATACCTCCTGTGGCAATGGTTTTAATTTTTCCCAGATTTTTATATTGCTCTTTCAATGCCTTAACAAATCCATCCAGCATGATTGCATTCCCTGTAATAATACCGGAAAGAAGAGCATCTTTTGTGTTGGTTCCCAGCAAAGTTTCAGGAGTTTGCAACTGAATATTCGATAGCAACGCTGCAGATTCAAACAGGTTTTTAGCTGAGGTTATTACGCCTGGTGAAATGATAGTTCCGTAAAAATTACCGTCTGCACTCACAAGCTGAATGGTAGTGGCTGTCCCGAAATCGCAGATAATGCAGTTCGTTTTGTATTTTTTTAAGGCAGAAAAGGCATTTACTACAAGGTCCGAACCGATAAATCCGGGATCCTTTACAGGATATTTCAGTCCCAGATCGGTATAAGCATCAACCACTTGCAGTGGACATTTAATGTATTTCTGGTTCAAGTGAGAAAACAGACGTGTTAATTCCGGCACAACTGAGGAGATCACAGCTTTTCTTACCCTATTAAAATCGATTTCATTCTCTACTGCAAGGCTTTTTATAATAGTGTAATATTCGTCTTCTGTTCTGTATTTGTCGGTACCTAATCTCCAGGAACACACTATTGTTCCCCCGGAGTAGAAACCCATTACAATATGGGTGTTGCCTATATCAATAACCATGTTGTAATTTTTCATATATTCTTCTCCATTTTTAGATATAATCGTAGATTATAATCTTAAAGGTAAAAATAAAAAATAAATTTAACATGGAAAACTGTCGAAAATTTTCTTTCGTCATATATTTTGTCAATAAAAGTTTAATTATAATATTAATAATAAAAGCCGACTTGTGTCGGCTTTTAATTTCTAAAATTGATTAAATCTTTTTTATAAACTAATTGATTCAACGGGGCAGGCTTCAATGCAAACTTCACAATCAATACACTTCTCTGCATCGCAAACTGCTTTTTCGTCAACCATTTCAAGAGCTTCAACCGGACAAGTCTCGATACAAGCACCGCATCCTGTGCAGGTTTCTTTATTAATGATAACAGCCATTTTTCCCTCCAATTAAAAATTCTGTGGCAAAAATATTTATTCGACTTTTTCTTTCAAGCTTTTTTTAAGAACTGACCTTATAAATCATTTTTCTTTTCAACCAGAAAGAAATTACAGGCATTGCGATAGGTTATTTCCGCCACCTTCCTGGGAGAAATACCACGAATATCAGCTATCTTCTCAATTACATAACGAAGAAATAATGGAGAGTTTCGCTTTCTGCGCATGGGAACAGGAGTTAAATAAGGAGAATCAGTTTCGATAAAGAACCTGTCGGGTGGAACCAGGCGAATAACATTTTCCAGATTGCTATTTTTATATGTTATAGATCCAGTGAAAGATATATACCAGCCTTTTTTTATAACTTTCTCGGTAAAGATCTCATCTCCCGAAAAGCAGTGAAATACCACCTTCTCCGGATTATGCCTGGACAGGATATCGAAACAATCATCGTGAGCTTCTCTGTCATGAACAATAATTGGTAATTCTAATTCCATGGCAATTTTGATCTGCTCTTCGAACACATTTCTCTGAATATCGCGCGGAGAGAGATCACGATAATAATCGAGTCCGATCTCTCCGATAGCAACTACTTTGGGATGTCGGGCAATTTTCAACAGGAAATTTCTATCGTATTTTTCAGCATCATGTGGATGAAATCCTACGGCTACAAATATCTGTTTATATTTTTCTGCCAGTGCAATACTCTGCCGACACGTTTTCTGCTCTACTCCCACATTGACGATGTACTCTATTCCATTTTTAAAACAGTTTTGTAAAACCTGTTCTCTATCTTTATCATATTGAGAAAAATCCAGATGGGCATGAGTTTCAAATATTTTCATATCACTCCCATTACGATTTATTTTCCGGATGCAGTATCATCATTATCAGGTCTATTTTGAAATCTTTATCGAGGTGAAAGAGTATCTCAGCCATATCGCAGCTTTCTTCTTCGGGAGCAGCTGCTATCAGGAATCCTTTGAATTCGATAAAGCCGTCAATTTTATTCACCTCTTTAAGGCTGAAATATAAAATCCTGTCACGCCAGTATTCATTTAAAAGCAGCAATAGATCGGCATAGGAATCGATCTCATACAGCTCACGCTCATCACCGTAAACCACTAAAGTTGTAGGTATGTCGTCATGTATAAGCAGGAAGTTCAGCAACTTGGATCCCAGGGCTCGGTGTTCATAGAGAAGCTGCGGAATGAACGGTGCGATCTGCTCGAATTCATGATCTGTAAGACGAGAAAATGCTATTTGTTCCCCATTTTCAAATATGATATCCTTCCCTGAAAATCGAAAATCGTTCTTTGTAAGAATATTTATACCATCAGTCCTTTGTTCAACTCTCAGATTTAAATCACCATAGAAATTCTGATCATAAGGTTCTATCTTCAACGAATAACCTGTTTCTTTGTGGACTATCTGATGATGTGGAAATTCTGAACTGAAGAAATCCTCGATATTACCGATCTTGTTATGCAACAGTTCTCGAATGGGTGGTGTTTGGACACAATTTTTGATATATTCGGATAGAGACAGTTCTTCCAGTTTTGGAAGTATTTTCTCTTTTACAACAGGTTCACGAGGTTTATAATAAGATGCAGGTTGGGATTTTTCTAATTCTTTAAGTTTTATCTTATCCAGCATGGTGATTAATTCTGAATTTTCCGGGAATAGAATTTCCAATTCTGCTGCACTTTGCGATCTGACCTTGAACCCGAGTTTATCGTTTTCCGAAAAAAGTTCAATTGGCTCCACTTTAATCCGCTTGGAAGAGAAATCATTCCAGAGTTGTAAAAGTGCTTCTTTGCCTGATTTATCTGCATAGCGGAGCTCAATTTTTCCCAGATCGGTAAAATCGAATAGAAATTCCTTATCCGCAGCATTCAAACGGTATATAAACGATTCCAAATAAGTGAGATAGAGTGTGATATTCACTGACTCATCCACATAAAAAACAAAGGGTAATACTTCCCGTTGATCATATATCTTCCAATCTTGCCAGTCGTATTCTACTATCACTCCTTTCCCTCTGTCATCCAGGAAAGTTTTCACCACTTTATCAGCTGTGAATCCGGCAGGAAAATCTATCTTGAAATTACCCTTTTCCAACCAGGAATGATAAAGTTCAAATTGATAACCAGAGGAAAAATCTTCGAAACCCGGTTCGAATCCCAAAGCTTCTGAAGATATTAATAACAACCACAGAATTCCCGGAACGCTTCTTAAAATTTTTCCTATTTTATTTGACATTTCTTTCCTGTCCTGCATTTGTGAACGAGGAAATTGGGATAAAGAAAAAGGTCAATGATTTCTGATTAAAAATCCGGAGGCCGATTATGATGATTGCCGAAAGAGATCTGAAAAAAATTAAAGAATTTTTTGAGCTGAGCGACAGCGATTTCAGTTTAAGAAAATATCATAACCCTGTTTTTGTGTATGAAGTGATAGATGACAAAGTGCGCTACTCGCTTTGGGAAGCAGATGTTCTGGAAAGGTTTGGATTGAAGAATGTGGATGGTTGGGATAAAACTGAAAATATTGCTTTCTGCCCAGACTGGATGCGTGAAGATGAAGATGATGACCTGGACGATATTGACCTGGATGACGATGACCTATAACTAAACTACAATTTATTGCAGTAATCTGATTAATAGGTTTTTTATTAATTATTTTTTACTATTCTATTAAACTCCAAAATATTTTAATTCCGATAGCAATGGCTCTTTCATCCGGTAAAAATTTAGAAGAATGCAGATCTGACCTGTCTCCCTGATCCGCTCCCAGCCAGAAGAAAAGACCGGTATATTTTTCCGCAAAAAAACCAAAGTCCTCTCCTCCCATCAACCTATCGGCTTCCCTGAATGTATACTTTGAATCGTTGATTTCGTTAACAAATTTTTTATAGAGCTTCTCATCATTTATAAGTGCTTTGTAATAATTGGAATATTCACATTTACCATTTATATCGAATTTCCTGGAAATTTCTTTTACAGATTTTTTTACAATTTCTCTCAATGAATCATGATCTTCTTTTGAAAATGCTCGAATTGTTCCCTCAAGTCTGCATTTTGCGGCTATTGCATTTCGAACACTTCCTGCGTACATTTTCCCGAATTTGCAGAGAATATTTTTCTGGTCAGGGAAATTCACTTTAATTTTTTCATTAACTAGTCGATAGAACTCAAAGCCTGCATCCAGCGCATCTTTTCCCTTATCTGCAAGAGCCACGTGGGCACCAATTCCTGTGAAGACAATATCTACTTCTTCTGTATTGGCAAAAAATATTCCGGGTTTGGTCGATACTGTTCCAACCGGAATATCTCCTTTTACGTGTAGAGCGTAAACTTCCTTTATTGCAAATTTATCCAGGATACCTGTATTTAGAATGCGTTTGGCTCCTCCTTTTCCTTCCTCGGCGGGTTGGAAAACAAAAAGAATGTTCTGTTCGATTCTCTCACTGACAACTTTCTCGATCAATCCGAGGAGAATAGTCATGTGCATATCGTGTCCGCAGGCATGCATTTTTCCCGGGTGTTCCGATGTAAAATCGCAACTGGTTTCTTCTTTTATCGGAAGGGCATCCATATCCGAACGAAAGAGGATATAATCATCTTTACCATGAGAATATTCCACTAAAATACCAGGAAAATCGAATGTGTGTATCTTGATATCTTTAAAAAAATTTAAAATTTTTATTAAATACTCTTTTGTTTTAAATTCTTCAAAAGCCAGTTCAGGTATTTGGTGCAGATATTTTCTGATTTTAATAAAATTCAACATATTTCAACTCCATTTTTCTACGATAATTTTCTTATATTTAGTGGAATTTTTGTCAAATCATATCATTCACTTGACACTAAAAGCAAAGAAAAATTTTCCTTGTCAATGTAATAGAGTGCCCCCGTAGCTCAGCAGGATAGAGCAGTTCCCTCCTAAGGAAAAGGCCGTGCGTTCGAATCGCGCCGGGGGTACCATTTTTTAATGCGTGAAAAGGCAGTAATACTAAGCATCCCGAAGATTCCACATTTTATCAAATATAAACAACTATAAACAATAATAACCAATATTTCGTATATTTTTGTTGCGCTTTTGTTGCTCTGAGCTTATTATATATTCTAAAAGGTGAGATTATGAACAAAGAAAATGAACAATTATTAAAAATAATCGAAGGAATTAATGCGAGTAAAAAAATCAAAATAAGATTCCGTAGAACGCCATTAGGACATTTTAGTGTCTATTTAGATATCTGGCATAATAATAAAAGAAAATATATACATTTGCGGAAATATTTAAAGGGAACCAAAGATTCCTTAAATGCTGACAAGGAAATCTTGAGATACATCATAGCTTTTAGAGATCAGAAAGAACTTGAGTTATTAATGAACGATACAGGATTTGAATTTAAAACTGACAAAACGAAAGCAGATTTCGTTGAATATTTCAAATCTTCAGCTAGTAAAAAAATTGGAAGCACATACAGGAAATGGATGTCCCTTTATAAACATCTATATTCATTCGCAAACGGTAAGATAATGATTAGATCAATTGATGCAAAATTCTGCGAATCATTTTATAAATACTTAAGCTCAAAGTGCAGTTACTCAACCCCCATTGTTTATTACAAAGTATTCTCTGCAGCATTGAATAAACTAGTTCTGGACGGCGTTATTTTGGTGAATCCAGCTAAACAGGCTGCTCAAAGAACAGATTTTAGACTTAAAAAACAAAAGGATAAGGAAAAACCCAGAGAATTTCTTACCATTGAAGAAATAAAAAAATTAATTCAGACTCCAACACAGAATATTCAAACTAAAAATGCATTTTTAATTTCCTGTCTTAGCGGTTTACGTTTGGGAGACATCCAAAAACTAACATTCAATATGATTTCTGAAGGTTATTTATCCTTCAAGCAGAATAAAACCGGAGAATATGAGAGGATGAAGTTGCATACAATAGCTGAAAAAATAATTCAAGAACAGCAAGTGACCTCCAAAGACAAAAATGACAAAATATTTTACTTGTACGATAATAAAGCAATAAATCGACATTTAATGAAATGGATTAAGGATGCTGGAATAGAAAAACATATCTCATTTCATTGTGCCCGTCATTCTTTTGCTACGATGTGTTTGACTAAAGGTGTAGATATTTACACAGTGAGTAAACTTTTAGGACATAAAGACCTAGAATCAACCCAGATTTATGCCAAATTAATTGATAAGAAAAAAGATGAAGCTATTGATAAGTTGCCGAGCTTTTAATATTATAACCGAAGGTATTTAAATAAAATTATCCTCTTTAACCTGCTTAATATGTCTTGAGTAAATTTATATTCTGAACAAAATCAGCAGACGTTAAAAAAAAATTTCCCAATTATACGATTAGCTGGAATGAGCTGCTAGAAGTGTAACGGATGGGATGATCTGTCTGGGGTTAAGTTGGCACGTGTTCTTGCGTATACAAGAACCGTGATAGCAGCTAGGTCTGCTCCATCCGTTTGTTCTACATCATTTGCCATAGATTGTATCCGGATATTCTATTGAAAACACCTTTCCAACATCTTCCCAAAAGGTATATCCGATAAATGTCTTTGCTATTCTCTCTATAATATTATAATTTCTGTGTGGTAAAGAGCGCTTCAAGTATTCAGTGTTCTTATAATTGTTCATTTTCTGAGAAAAATGAGTATCAAAATCTAGTTTGCTAAACAAGAAAAACGATAAAACTTGTTTGCTGCTATCGATCACAGCGTCGATGTGCCTTACTAGTTGATCTCGTTCATCAAGCCAAGTTGTCTTTGTTGTTAGTTTGCTTTCTGTTCTTTTTGCTTCTCCGATAATTATATGGCTCCTCGTCTCAATGAAAACGTCAGGCACAGTATAGCCTTCAAAAACATACCATTCTCTTGCTGGGGCGTTATCCTTTTGAATAAGAGCCTGTGCTTCCTTAAAAGTTCTTGGATCTCCATCAAAGAACTTTTTTCTTTTTAGATAAGAAGGAGACGTTTGCCTTACACCAAAATTCTTTGGTATTGATAATCTTTCCTTGTTTTCTATTTGCCATATCAACAGTGACTTTGGTGGTCTTAGATGTTTTTCATATTTACCGTATGATATTTCATACTCTGAATAATCTATTTGAACACTAAGATTTTCGGACATCATAGAAAAAAGAACATCAAGTTTTTTTGGATCGTCTTTGATACGATCAAACAAGGGTTTCACTCTAGTTAAAGAACTGTTTTTAATGCCCATTTAACCATTCTATTATCATGTATGTAGAATGCTTGGGATAACCGGTTTAAAAAAGTATTAGCTTTTAAAAAACCTGCGTTCATCCCATTGTTATGCCCTCTATCAAAACGTTAACATACCAGTCCATATTGTTTCCTGTGTAAAAAAGTCATACCCTCAAATCCACCCATAAATGGATAAGTTGAAAAACTTCGGGAGTTACTTTTTTTCGTTTCAGATTCTGTCTTTCCCTGAATACGGGTGGGTTGTTAAATTCAAAAGAAAGCGCCGGATTATTTGGAAAATGTTTTTGCTGAAAGTCATTTACTTCAAAAACAATCTGTTTTGGTTCCATGCTTATGATATAACCAATCATCATCCCGGAAGATGCCCGTTTGCCATATTCATGTGTTGGGCAGTCGAAACGTTTTATGCCTTTGGTCGTATAGTTCTCATTAAGTATCCAGCTTTTATTGGTTGGATTTCCAAGAAGCTTACATTCGACATGTAGAGCTATTTCATGTTCTTCTGTGCATGAAGCAAACGGATTATAACATTTGCAGGTAAAATCCGGACGTTTCCCCTTTCCGTCTTTCAGTTCATTATCAACCACAGGCTGAATGGGTTTCTCCCAGTCAGGCGTACGAATTTCACAATTTCGTTTTTTACTTTTATTAAAACAGACAGCACTCAGAAAAGGACAAAGCTGTTCTGAAATTTTGTCCTCATCATCCAATGGACACGCTTTTATTTCTAATTGAGCAAGAGCAATCGAAAAAACATGAACATAGAGCGTTTCATGTCGTTTCCATAAATTGGAGAATAAAGGAAGAGCTCGTCTTGCCATTACAAATTTCTTCCATCTTTCAACATTGCCTTACACAGCGTGGCGTCAGCGTCTTCCCGCGCGAGACTGCGAGTCCAGAAACGCTTTTCATTTCGCTTAATAACGATAATCCCATCATCTGAGATAATATGCACCAAGCCATCCAGTAAGATTTGGGAAGTTCTCATTGGTTGTGGTAATGCTTTGCCAATTTGTTCCAGTATATATCCCCAGGAATCATTTTTGGGTTTTAGATTCCAACTATCGTCTTTGTCCGTCGAGAAAAACTCGACTGCAAGCATATTGCAATGCGCACCGATATGAATTTTCCCGCGCATTTCTTCATCATCCCCAAGATAAGCGTTCCAACGTCTGGTAAAAATCTTTGCATAAGTTGAAATCCATGACAGATTATTGCTATCCACCGCAGGCATAGCACCGATGCTGTCAAACGGCTGGTAGAAAAATGGTAGTGTAACTTCACAGCAATCGCGGATCAGATCTTTCTGTTCTTCATTTAATCCGTAAAGTTCAAAGACTGTCTCATCCAATTCTATTTCCCATTTCCTGCGTTTTACCTCAATCACCTCTTCCGGTACGCCATCAGGATATAAAACATCCTGCTTTTGCGGATGATAGTTGCGGAGTTTATTGACGATGGCAATGACTTTCCTGGTCTCTTTATTGCTCTTTTCAAATAGATCGCCGACCGGGAAATCAAAAATTTCCTCAAGATGAATATCATAATGCCACACACCCCAATTGGAAGAGGTTAAAAAAAAGAAATACCTGGCAAAAGAAGACCATAATATTCCTTGTAAAAGTAAATAATTGTCTTTGTTCTTATTTGAAAGTTTTATGCAGTGAATTGAATTCCTAAAACAAAACTTCTCTTCAACAAAATTTGAAATTATTTGTCCTTTAGGCTCTTGCTTTTGCTGAACTCCCCGCTTGATTAAAATTCGACTTCCTGAATATATTTCCTCATTCTTTCCACGTGATTCTACCCGATTAGGGGGTTCAACAAGCATATCATCATCAATAACGGTGTATTTTCCGAATTCACCAACAAGAAGTTCCCTGTATTTAAGAAGCCAGTCTGACTTTTTTGACCGCTTACCTTCTTGGAAGCCACGAGCCGAAGTCTTCTTGTCAACAACAGAAAGTAAACGCTTCCAACGAATGATTGTTTGAATAAATAATCGGTCACTATGGCGACCAAACCAATAATTTTTCCATAACTTACCGGACGACAGATTTTCGTTCCGCAGAATATGAGCGTCATATTTTGAAAGCAATATAGCCTGTGTTTTTTTCAAAGCAATAATCTGTTTTGCAGACCAGTAAGTTACAGGAAAATCTTTTTGCTTTCCTTTTATAAAGCAGAGAGATAAAAATGGAGATATTCCTCTTTTGAAGAAAAATTGCCTTACGTGTATAAAGTTGAAAACTTCTTCCAGTCGCACGTTACTCATCCACTGCTCACGAAAAGCCTGGGTTGTTGAGCTATGTTTGAATAAGACCCCTGCTGATACAAGCATTCCCACTCTCCCGCCATCTTTGAGAAAGTCTAGCGCTCTCCAGAGAAAAGCTTGGGACGGCTCGTTATCTCCAATTGGTTTATCATTATTATGACACCATTCAAGCATAACCTGTTCTCGGATTTTGGTTGCTTCATCTGGCTTATTCGGTGCGCCCCAAGGTGGATTTCCGACAATCACATCGGCACATTGTGGACCAAAACGTTCCCTCCACAACTTATTACTCTCAATACCCTTCACATTAAACGTATTACCGACCCATATACAATGATAATGATGTTTAGAATGGCTGTTTGATGCAATCAGATTGGGAAGCTTATTACCTTGTTTTATTTGCTCGTTAATAGAAGGTGTATCAAGATAGTGCAACATGGAGAGATATAGGCTGAACGTCGCAATCCTGGCTGCTTCTTTGTTGACTTCGATTCCAGCTATCTGTTTTTCTATAATGTTTTTCAACTCATCGAATGACAAAGGGGCTTTCTTTTCATGTTGTTTATAGCGAACTATTCGACGGAATGCTTCAACAAGAAAAATCCCTGAACCACAGGCAGGATCGAGTACACGAGGAGTATTTTTTAAGACTTCAGCGGTTAATGTTCTGGAAAGAATAAATTCCACCAAAACAGGTGGAGTATAATACGCCCCATCTTGACGGACTTTATTTTTCTTTTCATAATCATTGGTTGAAGGATGATAAAACTCCTCATAGATTGAACTGATAAGATCAAGCGGTACAATATCAAAGCGATAAGAATAGAAAAATAGCTTTTTCTGAATACCGGCATTGCCGTAAAGGAGTTCTTGAACAAGATCCAAATGAGGTTGCTCTATCGTTGTCTCTTCTGCATCCACATCAGGAAACATATCACCGTTAAAATCGCGAGCTAATGATCTGAACAATGCGTAAGTGAAATCCTTGTTTTTTAGAATTCGCGGATAGAACGATTTATTCGGTGAAAAGTCAAATACGGTGTATGCTGTTTCATTTTTAAGAATTTCTGTCCAGCTGGTTTTTTGTCTTGCAACTTCACTAAAATAATCTTTCGTCAAAATTTGACGGTCTTCCAGATAGCGGATGAATATTGAACGACCAATTAGGGCATTAGCATATTTTACTTTTTCACCAGATAACCCAGCTTGAATTAATTCACGACGGACAGTTTTTAAATCGCGTATTAGAGCTTTGTCCGCACGATTTTTCAAATCTCCAAAACGTCCTTTCTCAAATATCCTTCCAGATTCAATATTATCCCTGTGAAAATCTTGTAGTTCCTGAGCAACTCTTTCTATGTAATGAAGTCCATCCAGTATTTTAAGTACTTTAAGTTTATTTTTACGTTTGCGTTTTTCTGAAAAATCAAAAGGTTTTTGAGCCAGGTCATATACTGTTATTTCGCCAGGAGAAGCCAAAAATAGCAACATGGGGCGTGCAAGGCTCCAAATACGATTGAATGCCTTATACCTTTCCGTATGATCTGCTCCACACTCTGCAAAAACGGCAATCGGATTATTCTCAATAAAAAAGACTTTTTTAGCACCGGCTCGTTTCGCTGCAGAGAGCCACTCACCTTTTTCCAGCCATACATTCTTACGTAGCCTATCCGGAGTGTCTTCAACTGAAAGCAACTCGCCACTTTGAAAATCCAAATCTGAGTATATTTTTTCTAATACATCCATTTTTTGCTCCAGAAAGAATCAAATGTTACTATATTTATGGTCTACCTTGATTTTCATAATTAATCTCAAACTTTTAACACCAATTTAAAAGTTTACCTCAAATTTACTTCCTTTCGGGGTTGTGTAATAAACACACAACATAGTAACAAACTGCGAAGCTCGCAGTATAATATCCTCATATCTTCACTTAATAACATTACACTTATAGTATCCTTTTTTTGTAATTAAACACTACTTCTTAAATATCATCAATAATTATATGTCAATATAAAAATATCTTGTAAAAAAAACAGGATAAAAACCTTAGCAATACAATATCCTTACATCTAAGCTTAATAACATCACACTTATTGTTTACTTATTTCCTTAAATTAAACTCTCTTCTTTAAGTCTCATTGAAAATACATTACATATTATTATACTTTGCTTTTTATATAAGTTTTTAACCTATCAGAGCATGAAATAAGAGAGAAATACTATTCTCACTAAAAAGTCTCCTAAACGGTCGCTTTTGAGACTGGAAAAACCATCAAATGAAGTTCATCTTATGAATTCACATTAAATTAAGAAGAACTTTTTTGGAAGATAATTTGTCAGCTGTAGTTTTATACTCTATCGAAAAGATAAAGCAAAATAGATACATTTATTATCAACTGAACGGGATTTTTGAAGTAAAAGGAAGCTAGACCGCTTCCCTTTACTTCACCAACAACATCATCCCTTGCCTTTATATGTTTTTCAGACCTATAAATTAGCGCTTCAATATTGATTTTGTAAGATATTTTTATTGACATATAATTATTAACTATTTTAAAGAGAAACGTCTAATTCTAAAAAAAAATGTACTTTAAGTGTAATGTTATTAAGCTTAGATGTAAGGATATTATATTGCGATGTTATGTATCAGCATTACCTACAGATTTGATAATGGGAGGTAAAGAATTATTCAAATGACGAGTGACAAGAACAGCCCTTACGAGCTTACAACAAACGAATTCGTCAGTACAGAGCATTATTCAAGAAGGAGTAACAATAGCATTATCCAAAATACTCATTATTTTTTATGCAACTAGGGCACACATTATCCGATGCATTTTTATTTCTCTCTATTATTTTTTATGAGTTATTAAAATTATTTTTGTTTTTATTTGTTACAGAAAATTTTACTTAATTTATGATGATCTCAATTTTTTTAATAATAATATGAAGTATAAATATAAATGAATAATAAAACTAGCTCGGTTCTGAAAATTTATCAGAATATTAGCGCAATAGTTGGATTAATCTCAGGTATAATTGCAATAGTTGTGTATATTAAAAAATTGAAAACCTTTTATTTAATTATCTTCATTGCTATATTCATATTATCTTTTCTTATCTTTTATCTTTTATTTAAATGTTATAAAAGCTTAAAACTACGTATATCATTTTCAGAGAAAAGAATTCCCATTTCGATGCACTCAAACTGGAATGTCAATTCTGAGAGATTAAAATTATTAGTTGAGGGTTTCGATTTCTCACTTTTAAAGAAAATAGAAATTTCATCTTTAATCCTTTTGATTGCTGATCGTCTCGATACCGAAGCGTGGTCAAAAACTTTAGTTGCCAGATTTATTAAGAATAAAAAATCGTTATCTCCTGTTGGGAGCCTTACGGGAACTTATATGGTATTGGAATCTCTTAGATTTTATAATTATCATAATAATCAAAACTTAATAAGAAATCTATCAACTCTATTAACAAGTGTTTTCACCAATGATGGTACAGTCATTCATAGTTATGAACCGACTTCAGCTGGTGGTAACCAGATTAAACCAGAAGTATTACGTCATTTCAGCGGATTTTTTTTAATACGTCCCTTCATCAATAATGAACCCACAAAATCTGATATTTTACTGTTTAATAATATTTGTAAGGATTTGGAAAGTAGGATAAAAAAAAAAGAGGAGAAGGATTTACAGGAAACAGCTTTTGCAATTGAGGCAGTATTAAAAGGTATATATTGGATAAAGGACCATGAGAAATCTAATATTGAAATTATCAAGAGTAGTTTAGATTTTATGATTGACCTTGAGCAACTGTCAGTGCCTGGTCATATCGCTTGGAGTGAAGAACCAGGTGCAGCTGCCGCAAGCAACACAGCTTCTCAATGGGTAGTAGCATGGCTGCTTTCAAGTTTAGTGTCCTGGAAAGAAATACAGAAAAGTAAGAGAATTATGCTAGCGGACAGATTATTAAATTTAATTGAATTAAATATGTCCTCAGTTCCTGACAATAAAAGACTTCTACCGCATTCGTTTACTGGGGGAATAATACGAAATCCAAGTGGAGAGTCTATGCTAGCAACCAGTATTGCTTTATACATTTCAATACTAATATATACTGTATTTAAAGATAAAAATATTTTTATCCGATCTGAAAACTGTATTCTAAATTTATTAAATAGAATAAATGCTTATGGGTTACAATATACTACTATTGATTGTTTAGATGGACCAATGGAAGGATATTTAGCTTGGTCGGCAAATCTTCTCGGTTTGAGACCACTTTTCTATAATAATAATGAAAAGCTTAAGGCGGTCAATACACTAAAACAAGTGATCTTTTTTAGTGAAGAAAATAAAAAGTTCACACAGAATGTATTTAGTGAACGTGAAAAAGATACTTTAATGAGATCGATAAAAAAAATAAATGAAATTTATTATGATGCAAATGCTAAAATATATAAAAATGGATTATTTCAACCATTAGGTGAGATTATCAACTAGTATTTCTAGCAATAATCATATGATTACAATGAGTATGCTTATAGGGTCTAAAATGAGGATGAGCAGGATTGTGCCAGAGTTTTACTTTTTTATCTATTATCTCAAGATCAGTTGGGGCAAGAAAATCATCAATTTCATTTTCATGTAGAAAACGAAAATAGTAATCTATAATTTCTCCATCACCATTTTTGAAAGAATAAATATATTCTCTTCTTTTAATACCATCGGAAAGTTGCTTCATTTCGAGTTTATGTGCTTCGCTACTAATTATCTCATCTTCAATATTAAAAAGACTAAAATAAATAATTCCATTCTTTTTTACAACACGTTTTAATTCATCAAATATTTTATATGGATTTCTATTATGATTTATAACATCAATACAAATTGCTGCATCGAAATGATTATCAATAAAGGGCATCTTTTCAACTGGACATTGTATTAGACAAAATTCTTGAACTCTTTCTTTAGTTAAGTTGTTATATTTAATTAATTCTTTGTTACGGAGAATAACTTCTTTTTGGCAAACCTGTAATGCTGAAGGAGAGCTATCACAACCTACACAATAAAACTCTGGAACTCTAATTAATGCAGCAAGATTTTTACCGTCTCCACAACCTGCGTCTAATATTCTTATGACGCTTTCTTCTCTAGCAATTGAAACAAAATCTTCAATTTCAGGATTCTGAGACCAAAGTACTTCATTATCAATAAGTTTTTTATAAGTATCTTCCCATTCAGAATTGCAATTTCTCATATTATTTCCAATTTTTTTTCATATAGTTGTTTAAACAGTATTTTTAATTCTCTCTCAGAGAAGTTATTACTATTCCGATGAAACTCAGAATATAGTTTACCTTTATGAAGTACGATAATTCGGTCAGCATTTTCAATTGCTTCTTTATGCTGATGTGTAACAATTAAAGCACTTAACTTATTTTCTTTGATATATGACATTACAAGATTTGAGACTTGTATAACCATTTGTGGATCTAAAGATGCTGTAAATTCATCCAATAATAGTATATTTGGATTTCTTAAGGTAGCTAAACAAAATGATAAAACTTGTCTTTCACCTCCAGAAAGATTTCCTACAGGTTCAGATAGCCGATTCTCAAATCCAATATTAAATTGAGATACAATTTTTCTTACTTTTTTACTATTTCTTATTCTTGGAAAAAACCAATTTATTTCCTTTGATTGAGACAATCCAAATAAAATATGATCAATAATGTTCATTTCGTTCACAAGAGCTTCTTCACTATTTTGTGGTACAACACCTAAATATTTGGCTCGTTTATATGGTTCAGTAGAAAGTAAATCAATTTTTTGAAATGAATTAATTTGTATATGTCCAGAATCCGGTAGGACTTGACCTTGAATTATATCTAAGAGAGTAGTTTTCCCTGAACCATTTGGACCAATTAAATATACTATTTCATTTTCGTTAACTTCGAGTTTTGGTATATCCAAAATGAAATTATCTCTCCCTCGCTTAACATATGTTTTTTTTAGATTTTCAATAACAATCATTATTTAATCCAAACCAAAAGTGTCCATTCCACGACGCATAGTTTCTTTTTTTCTAGTTTTAGTTGCAATTGTAATACTAACAAGAACTATTAACGTGCTTATCAAACGAAAATCCTGAGCCTTAACGCCAATTTCCAAGGCAAATTGCATAAGTAGCATATATAGAAGAGAGCCTATCAAACTGGCTGCAATTAGATTTTTAGTATTAGATTTTCGAAAAATTACCATTCCTACAAAAAGAGCTGCTACTGCTACAATAACTTGCCCAACACCCATATGAATATCAGCACTATATGATTTTTGTGCTATTAAAGCACCTGATAATGCAATTAAGGCATTGGCTAAACCCAATCCTAAAAAAACTTTCCTTGGTGAGATTCCATGCAGTGAAGCAACTTTTGGATTTGCACCAGCAACCCTAAGAGTTAGACCAGATCTTGATTCAAGATAGGTATAAATAATAAAGAAAACTATAATTGTAATCACAGCAAAAATTAAAAAAACATATAAAGCCCATTCGCTTCCTAAAGTTGATGGTAGAACTTTAAATATACTGCGATCTCTATATACTTGTAGATTGGGTCGACCAAGAATTCTTAAATTAATAGTATATAATGCCATCATCATCAAAACACCGGAAAGTATTTTTGGCACTCGTAAATAACGATACATAGAATATGTGATCATGCCTGCTATCGTACCCGCTATCATTGAAATAGGCATAGCAATCCATACTGAAAAGCCTACGGATATAAGCTTAGCCGTAATTACTGCTCCTAAAGTAAATGAACCATCACCCGTTAAATCCGGAAATTTTATCCAACGAAAAGCAATAGCTACTCCTAAAGTAAAGAAGGAAAATGCTAATCCCTGAGATAAAGCAGATAGTAATTTGTATGTTAATTCTTCTATTTTCTACTCCATATATGGATTTTTAATTTCTTTTTCATTTTCAAACCAAGTGTGAACTGTTTCCTTCAATTCATCAGACAATTCTAATCCTAATTTTTTTGCTGTACCTTCATTCCAATAAAAATAAGGATTTTCAGCAAATGCTATAGGGATTTTGGCAGGATCTTCTCCTTCGAGTATTCTTAATGTAATACGGGCTGCAATTAGAGACAATTCTTCATAGCTAACACCAAAAGAAAACAAAGCTCCTTTTTTCACATCCTCTTTAGTGCATGTCATTACTGGTATTTTATTATCTTTGGCAATCTCTAATAGAGATGGTAGTGCAGTTATAACGGTATTATCTGTAGTTACATAAATCACATCAGCTTTACCAACCAATGCTGTTGTTGAAGTAGAAACTTCTGAAGTTCCGGTAACCGGTCGCTCAACTAATTTATATCCCATTTCTTTTACAATAGGTCTCACTCTATTCATCAAGGCAATTGAATTATCTTCACCGGAATTATACACTGCACCAATAGTTTTAACATTTGGAAGAACTTTTTTCAGCATTTCAAATTGAGATCTCACGGGAGGAAAATCTGTTGAAGCTGCATAATTCCTTCCGGAAGCTTCCCAAGAATCTGCCATTTTAGCCGTAACAGGATCCGTAACAGCTCCTTGAACAATGGGAATTGTAGTTGTCCTTTGAACGATTGCCTGTGCAGCAGGTGTTCCTAACACATAAATTAAATCCGGCTTTTCGGCAATTAATTTGTCTGCAATCTGATTTACTAAATTTACATCGTTATGAGCATCTTCATAAGGTAGAATTTTTACCTTATTTTTTTTCGCAAATTTCGAATTCAGTATTTCATCTTCAAAAACTTCTCTCATATTTTGAATTAATTCGTAATCCACAATTTGAAATACTGCGATCTCAATTTCCGATTGCTCACTCTTTTTCCTATCACATGATAAGAAAAACAAAATTGATAATATTGCTAATATTATCACAACTTTCATTTTATTCATTATTTACCTCCCATTATTTCTATATTTTATTTCAATTTCATATTTAAATGAATCTTTAGTTTTCTCATTCAAATTATCCATATCTTCAAAATTTGGAGATTCCTGACTCTTATAAATAGCTGATTCAGCGGCTAACTCCATTTCTTCTAATAGATAACCAGCAATAGTAGCATTTTGAATTTTTGTTGCGATTACATCAACATTGATAATATTATTATTGTTTTCATTATTTTTTGGTGCAATGAATTCGATTTCATTTTCTTCATTGAGCACCTTAATTGGAAGTCCAAATGTATTTATGAAATAGATTATATCATCAATTATGATTAATTCATATTTGAATTCTGGTTTTACCCAGTGAATATTACAAGAATTACTTCTTGCTTTATTAATCATATGTATTGATGTAAATACTGCTTCACCAATTTGTTTATTTGTATATTTTTGTTTTGTATTAGTATCGTCCAGTTTATAGCTTTGATAAAAGTTAAGAATTTCTTCAGCATTCAAAATAAACAAAGTTGTTTCAATACCCCTGCCACGAATAGCAATCAGATTTTCCAAAGAATTACGAAATTCTTTAGAAATCTGACCTCCGGCAGATAAAGAACCAAAATCTAGACCAGGAAATGCCCAAGCAAACTTAAATTTACATCTATCCATATCTTGTTTCAAAGATTCCATCAAATACGTTAAATCCATAATTGGTATTTTTTCATGATACAATCCCCAGAAAGCTATAAACAAACCAGTACAAGTGATATATATAGCAAAAAAATTAGCAATTATAGTATCATATTCAATTTCATCAGCTTCGAATCGGAGAAATAATGAAATGAAATAAATTAAACTTAACAAAACACCAAATATTGCTCCTAATATTAATGGACGAATAATTTTTTGTAACCATAGATCAAAAGATATTTTAAAATTTGCTTTGTCCATAAACCCACTGGCAATTTTATATAGACATAACAAAAGAATAACCATAAGCGACGATATTATTATACCTATCCAATTCCTTAGACAACCTACATTACGATTTATGAAAGCGTTAATGATTGAAAAAATAAAAAAATACAAAATGATAACGGATGTTGGAAACAAAATTAACCTATTAAAATATTTGCGAGCTCCCTCAGGACTAACTAACGTTCTTTCACTTCTCCCCATACAATCCTCATTATTTTTATTATAACAATATTAATTCGAATCCCAACCAAATTTTAAGAATTTCTTTTTGTAAGAAACAGAATTTATATATTCAATAGCTTCTTCTTGTATATTACGCATTATTTGCGGGTTAAAAACTTCATTTGCCAAATTTCCAGTCATTACGTTACAGTCGTCATAATTGCCAACTCTAAAGTCCTTCAATTTATTCCAAAAAGGTGTGCCGGGGAATATTGTAAGAATCCACGGCATTACAAAATCAGCGCCGAAGTCTTTTAACATTTTCCCAAATTCAATATCAGTTTTAATATCCTCTAATGTTTGTGAAGGATGACCAATAATTAATCCAATATCCACCTTAATGCCCCTGTTCTCTAACTTTTTTATAGTTTTCACAATTTCCCGATTATTAAAAGAACTAATTGCTTTTGGCTTATTTAATACATAGAATCTAAAATCAGGATTACTCGATTCTAAGGCAAGATAAATTTTTTCACATTTTGAATCTGCCATTAAATCAATCAATTCGTCATCAATTTGATTAGGTGCAATTCCGTGTACTTGATGCCAACTAAAATTGTATTGGTTATATAATTTAATAAGTTGTTTAATACGGCTTTTATTAAAAAATCCAATATCATCCTCGTTTAATATTAGTTGATAACCTTTTTCTTTAAGCTCAGAAAATAATGTATCAATCTGATGAATCGAATGAGTTCTATATGGGGTTCCTCTATTACCTGTAGCACAGAAATTACAATTATAGATACATCCTCTTTCAGTAACTATATCAATAAATTTCTCATTTGAAACTCCATTATGAAAAAGAAGGTTCTCATATAATGTTTCATCTAATAATTCCAGATTATATATTGGAGATTTTTCAAGTTGCTCAACATAACATTTTTCATTATTTAGAATAATTTTTACATCTTGCTTATAACCAAATGATTTTATTTCATTAAATGCCTTTTTGCCTTTTAACGCAAAGAAAAAGTCATTTAAACAATTTTCCTCACCTAAAAATACATAATCAATGCAAGCATTTCTCAGAGTTTCTTCCGGTAATGCAGAAACATGTAATCCACCAACACCAACAAGGATTTTATTAGAAACTTCTTTCACAAGTGATGCACATTCAATCATTGAAGAGTGTTGGCAAGTAAATTGATTTGAAAAAAGAACTATATCAGGCGCATACTTAACAATTTCTTTTTTAAATTCTGTAGGTGTTAAACCAAATCGGATTTTACCATTTTCAAGTTTTGTGTCATTTATAAAATTCTTGGCTGTCGCATCCAGAATTTCAGTATCAATGCCTAAAACTTGTATGAGATAAGTTCCAAGTGTAAGAAGTGAAACAGGGTGACCACCTCTTTTTAATTCCCAGGGAAACCTTTTTGAATACGGGTTAACTAATAATACCTTTGGACTTTTCATGACATTCAAAGTATACATAGCTATTTCCATTTAATAACAAAGCACATTTCAGCACCACTTGGCAAATTTGGATCATCCCGAATAATATGATCAAGAATTTTAAAGTCACCTAATGCAGTTTTTAATTCTCTGTAAACATCAGTAATTTTTCGAGTATGCATAAAATCAAAAAATATTGGTTCTTCAACATCCGGATAATCACGAATTGGTACAACAAGATAAAGTCCTTCACGACATAATTTACGTATTGATTGAAGGAAATGTATTGGATTGTATGTATGTTCTAAAGAATGGGCTGAATAAGCAAAGTCAAATTCGTTTTCAGTAAAATACTGTTCGAGTTTATTGATGTCTCCGAGAATCTGTTTATTTGTTGGTAGAATATCAATTCCAATAGCATTAAATTCATTCTTCTCGAAATCTTCCACTTCAATATCATGACGGCAACCTAAACATACGCAACGTTTACCCTTAAAGCGCTTTTTAATGATTTGTATGTCTTTTAGTCGCAATTTTTTTTTTTGTATTGTCCAAGGAATACGGGGTTCATTTGTCTTATATTGAATATCTAAATATTCTTTGTATGATTTATAATTATAACATTTCACTCAATTAAGTCCTATCTCTTAATATTTATTAGTTCCATAATCCCTTTTATATTCTCCATTATTTATTATTGTAAGAAAATTACAATAAATTACTGTCAAGAAAACAATGAAAGTACAATTTTATATGTGATTAACTATAAGGTTTGGAATTATTTGATTTCCCCAATTATTTTCATTTTGAATTCTCCTTAATTCTATAATTATTTCATATATTATTTTAACCAATCAATTTCAAAATTTCGCTTAACGAATATATCCCCAAACAAGCTTATATTTCGCACTAAGTTTTTTCATCTTTTTTATATATTATCACTTGAACAATCCACTTTTATTACTTTACTTAACCACAAATGGACTTACTTTCTTAAATCATTTATATCAATTAAAAAGGCTTAATTTAAAGGATAAATCGGTCAATAGCTAAAAGAGGGTATTACCTTCTTTGGGATAGCGGGAAACCCCCACTATCCCATATGTATCACCTCACCAAAAGGTGGAGTGAAACTTGCTTTTCCAGTTAATATCCACAGAACCGGATAATCTGGTGACTCAGGAAATGAATCACAATAACCATCTGTAATAAGCAACTGAAATATGAGATAAATCTTACAAGGATTTGGCTAAGTCTTATTTAGTATTATTATTTAAAAAATCAAATTTTAACCCACTTGATCCTTCACCTTTTCCAGGTCCAACTTTTCTACCCTGCCATGTATGAGTTGACCCGTCAATCCAACGGGTTCTTTGTCGCTGTATTTGTATATTTATACCATGCCTTGCGACAGCTTCTTCATTAACTAAATGTTTTTCGCCATTAGATTCGGCAGATTTTAGAATTCTACTTTGAGCTTTAACTGGCTTCGGTTCATTATCCTTTTCATTCCTTATTAAATTAGCCTGCTTTAATTGAATGGAACGTTGTCCCGAACCTGTACTTATGGGTATGTATGGAATCCAATTTTTCGGGACAACTGACATTATTTTATATATAGATAAACTATCATCTCTACTTTCTTCGATCTCAGAAAATATGGCCCTTTGATCTTCAGATAAGATAGATATATTTATTAATTTATTTAGCTCTTCTTTAATAACTTGATTACATGTTTCAAGTAATTCCAAGGTTGAAGTGTAATTTGCTCTTCTAAAGTAGGGCAAAATCTTTTCAAGTGAATCAATACATGGTGTTAGAACACCTGAGAATCTTCTTAATAAAGTGAGATTCTGAATATTTGTTTCATCATTTATTATTCGTTGAAAAGCATCTTTATTTTTTATGATTTCCAAATTCAGCTCAAAAATCAAGTTTAAATATTCAATACTTGTATTGTCAGCAATTTCTCCTTTTAAACATTCTAAGCTTTTTAGCAATTCATCAATCTCAGATAATTCCTCTATAAGTTCTACTATTCCCTCTATTCCACGAGCCTGCTCTATTTTACTCTGCAGAATATCTGGCATAAATTTATTAAATAAATCTAATAATTTTATTATGGATTGGGTATTAGTTTTTTCATCTATCTTATAATTTATATGTTTCCAGCAATCAAATCCTGCCAAGGGTTGCCCTAAATTACCTGTAATAATTTGCTCAATGGCCCATACTTTATTTGCCATCTCATCACGTATAAATCTAACCTCATCAATATTTGATGAATTTTCACTTCTTCCAAGTGTAGGCGGTAAAAACAGAAAATCAGCAGAGTCATATGTCCCATTTTCATATATTTGCTGTACTTGTTTTTCCCTTTTATGAGAAATACTGAACATCTCCCATCTTTGCCATGATTGATCTTCTTCACTCCCAGCCCGATTTATATTATGGGTTCCGCCAAAAACATCACGAACTTCTAATTTTTTAATCTTACAGAGTGAACCAATTTTTAGAGGTACAGGAATCTGGAACCAATCATCACCATAAATAAAAGCAAATTCCATAAGAAGAAGCTTACCTAAATCTGTTGTTTTTACGTCCATATTTCCAAAATCAATTTTGGAATCCTCAAAAGCCCACCACCTGGAATTTGGCATTCCTTTAAAACTCACCGGAGTAGGTATAAACTGCTGTTCTTCATCAGATTCGAATCCTTGTCCGGTATCTTCATTATAGTCTAATTTTTTATCTGGATCATTAATTGCTGTAAAATGGAGCCAGTCTAGATCTCCGCTAGTATAATCAGTTATTTCCAATACATGTTGTTCATTCTCATTTTTTGGAGCCGAAACACAAAATGAATAATCAAAATTACTATGATCCCAAGCCGTTTCTTCCTCTAACACGGGTTGGAAATAGACTTTAGTATACCACAAATGTAGGGCTTTTAATGCATCAGTGATCTTATCTAAATCACTATTAAATATTTGCTGTAGATCGTCAGGAATCTGAGGATCCTTACTTACAAGGTCATCAATATTGAATAGTTTTTCCCCACTTATTGGAATCTGAGCAGCATCCTCAAAATCATCTGGTTTGGCAATCGCTTCTAAAATACTTAATGTCTCATCATCAATTTTAATTCTGTCATCTTCATTTGGGAAAGATAAAGCAAATTTTCTTTTAATATCGATTGTTATTTCTTCACTTACATCTTTCTTTTTTAATTCCTTTTCAAATTGCAAACCTATTTGAATACTCATTCGATAATCAAAAAAAATTTCCTGTTCAACCAATCTCTCGAGAGGAATATTGTCCGGAATAGGTTTTGCAGAACCGGGGTGTTCAAATTTTTTTGGTTTATAGTGTGTAAGATGTGTTCTTTCGGTTTGCATGTATGTTTTCACAGGTGAACCGGCATCTTCTGCCTTAAATTCTCCTACCTGCCACTGGCGGGTGAGCATCCAAAGGGGATCTCGAATTCTGGACTGAACACTCCGAATAAAATTATCATTTCTGGCCCTGGGTTCCAATCTTTTCCAGAATCGATATCTCTGTAGTAATTCTACAGAATAAACTGCTACAACCTGTTCATAAACCTGACTTTCCATAGTTTTATTCCTCTATCCTAAATGTGGAACGGAAATTTCAGTCTTGTATTATTTAGCTGGGCCTTACCTTTCATATAAAGCGCAGGTAAAAACCTTCCCACTTTCTTTAAAGCATCAAGATCCACAGCCCGAATTTTAACCATGTCCATTGTCTCTTCAACGCACTTCAACAAGTGGTCCCATTGCCATTTGCCATCATTACCATCTACAACGGGAGAAACGCATAGCAAACAAGTGTTCGGTGATTCATTACTTGGTCTGTTATATTGATAAACAAGAGAAGTAGTTTCTTCTTCCATGGGGATAATTTCATCCCATTTATCGAGAATAAGACCAGCAATATTTTTAGTAAAATCAACTTGAAAAGGACGTATAGTAACCAGCGAAAGAGTACCCTGAATATTTTCCTCTTTTTCTCTATCCATTCCATCTTTCCAGGGAAGAGCTACCCAGCGATCATTTTCTTTATATGGTAGCTGACCAATAGTTAGTGTTTGCGATTCCTTATTTCTTATTTCCGATAGTATCATTAACAATTCCATTTGTCTTAAATTAGGATGAGTTTGGGCAGCTTGTTGTAACCAAATTAATAGTGAACATTCATCTTCATTATCAAGTAATTTGTCTTGATTTCCAAATGTCAATTCTAATTCTTGATTATTTGAAGCAG
Organism: uncultured bacterium; assembly: GCA_965370415.1. GTDB lineage: Bacteria > Cloacimonadota > Cloacimonadia > Cloacimonadales > TCS61 > JACNIV01. The sequence goes on from CBDUTJ010000008.1 coordinate 42,418, forward strand.
TAAACCGGGGAAGAAAAATAAAAGATTTACCAAATATTTCTTTAAAACACTGCACTAATGTCTCAATAGCATTAGACCATTTTTCATTTTTAATATCAGGTGAATCGGTATCTGATTCATTAGGTTTAATACTTTCGGCTTTATTCAATAACTTTATACAGCTTTTTAAACGTTTGTCGATTCCCTGCAAAACACTCTTAGCTTGTGTTTTCAATTCTTCTACTGCAATGTCGTTATCCTCACTAATAGAAAAAGGTATAGCTCCAGGAATACTATACTGTATAATCTGCTCCATATTTACTAGTATTTGATCTATCTCGTTATTGTTAACAGCATTATTTAAATTTTCAAAGAGTCCTTTTAATTCAAAATATATTCCATGATCTTCATCTTTTTTAATTTGTTCTTTAATCCAGTTATAATCCGTTTCAGAAAAACCATTAAAATTTGTTTCATGACTCTCTTCGCCACCAACTTCTGTTTCTTCCGGTAGGTACAGATCCAGAGGTTTCAAATATGAAGTATTTGTGATTAGCTTCAGCAAAGTACGAGCAATAGGCATTACCTCTGTGAATGATTTTTCATCCGCTGAAAAACTATCATCCCTTGAATAATTAACAATAATATCACAATCTTTATCAGGTTGTTTTTCCTTTTTAATATAATAAGTAATTATTTCTTCTAACTCCGAAGATTCTAATTTTAAAGAAGACGAAGAAAGATAGATTAAATCCAAGGCAGAAATTCCAAACTTTGTATTTAAATCACCCGATTCCGGATTTATGATGCCCAATATATTAAACTTCAATTTCTCAATTTTTCTATCTTTTACATATTCAGCATTACCAATAATCTTGGTGGGATCTCCCAGAATTTTGATTGCCCAAGCATTTAGAAAAGGTGAAAGGTTACTTCTCTTTGTTGCTGGCCATTTCTCAATATCGATATCTGTCGTTTCAGCAGGCAATAGAACAAGGCAATGATGTTTTATATTTACGCCGCCTCTAGGTGTTTTACTCACAAGGAACTCATCTGGAGGACTGCCATCGGCTGAGACACTATCAAGCACCGCTCCGGAACCAAGGTAGTCACCAAGTACTGCCCGGTGTACACTTTCTGATAATAATAAATCATTTATTGCATCGAATATCTCATCTAAATCTTCTATTTCCTGAACAATGGCAATATGTTCAGGCGAGTTTAAAGCTGGCAGTTCATTTTCTGAATTAAAAGGAATAGGCTGAGACCCTTCTTCCTCTTTATATGCTTTTAACAAAGTCAGGCCATCAACTACATTACGTGGCGACACATTTTCTACACTCCCACTTTCAATAATTTCTTTATCTTTGCTTACATTTAAAGGATAAAGTCTTCTAAACGGTGAAATAAATTTATCCAATTCAAGAATACGATTGCCATTTTTATGAGTTTCGTGAAGAGAACGTTCAAATCGATAGCCAAGCAGTACATTTAGAGACTGTCCTTGTCTAATACCTTCAAGAAACCACAATGCTTTATTTACGCGTTCTGAAGATAGATTTACTGACATTCTATCTGCATTCTGTTTATCTGCATGTGATAAATAAGCATTTCTTAAAACTGCCGCAGTAACACCATGTGACGTAGATGGCGCATGTATATATCCCCCATTCAGTCTATCTGGTTCAGGCTCTAAATCTTCCAACCAACCATAGGCGCCAATATAAATACCTTCAATATTTTTTATATCCCTTAAATTATTTAAACGCATAGTGACTATTGAAGTAGCCCAGGCATCTAGTCTATGAGTTGACAAATCAAGTATTTCAGATGTTAAGCGTTCCAATTTGGCAGTGGGCAATTTACTTAAATGATTCAACGATTCTCGAAAAGGATCTTCATCGCCACTCCAATCATTTTTTTTTGCAAGTACAGCTTCACGTAAAAGCATAAATAATATCGATGGTGGAAGAGGTTCAGGATAATTGTTTCGTGATATTTCTTCAATATTACAATTTAGGAGAGTTTCTATGTAGTTATTTTCTAAAGGTAGTGAATCAGATAGTGGACCATCCTGAATAAATGGAACATTTAACTTATATTCATCTCCCCAAGTTGTTGTATTAAGAATCGGGATGTGTGGTGGATGACCTGTTACTTCATTAAATAATTCTGCTGATTTTTCTTTTGTTTGGATATACTGATCCCAAAATTCATTAAAAGAATTCGGTTCACTTGTTTGACCGTTTGTTTCATTTGTTGAACCTCTCCATTGTTGGATGGTATTACTTATTCTATTCCAGATATTTTCAGTTCTAAATAGTGTAGGCCAGACAAACTTAAGTAGATTCTCAAGATAATCCTCTTCCGCAATGTTACGAATATGAAAACTACAAGATGAAGCCTGCATGCCCAATATATTTATAAGCTCTTTTTCAGGATCATCGGATGCGCCGGTTCTTGGTATCGCATCAATATCGTCTGATAAATTTAACCAGATTTTAGAGAGATTCTTTAATAATTGAGAAAGATATTTATAGAATTCTTTTTTTTCCTCATCATTTGCTACTTCCCAAATGGAAATTGCTGAAGTTGGTAAAATACCATAGGGCATATCATCTACTCGTATAGCTGAAAAGTCTCCTCTTGCTTTCACATAATTAATAAAATGTTTTTTTAATTGCTCTTTGTCAACATTATAAGAGAGTTTACCAAAAAGGTCCTCACTTAAATAAGCATCCCATGTCACTGGCCACAGGGCTCTCGCCATGTTCTCTGCATCCAGGCTATCTGTTTCATCCGCACCTTTCATGTGTTGAAAAACATTCAAGTGTTGTTTCAAACCTATAGCATTAGCAAAACGATATCCATCTTTATTCTTTTCTGATAATTCCAAATTATCTGGATCTTCATCAGAAAAATTTTTATTTCTCACTTCGAGCATATAGCTTTCAAGGTAATTATCCTCACTGCTATTAAATTCTGATTCTGTTTCATTTGTATTATTAGTTGGAGTACCCTGTTTTAAAAAACTGACCCCCCCTGTATAGTGGTGGTTATTGATTAATTTTTTTAAAATATCTACATGCCCATCTTCATCCTTTGGAGTTTTAATTCCAATAGCAATAATGCGACTAAAACCTTGTTTAATTTCTTCTTTACTTAAATCCTTAAGGTTTATTTTGATTCCCATACCAATTTCAACTGCCTTATCAAAGTCTATCATCCATTCCGAATTAACATCAAAAAAAAGTTGATTTGGATCATCATCTTCAGAAAGTGGGTCGGGACCTACTGCTAACGGATAACTAATCAACTTTCCATTATGATCTGATTTGCCATCTTCATTTACCCAAGGTTCATGGATTATCTCGCCATCAACTATTTTTTTACGATACAACCTAATTGTAAAATAATCCGGCATTACATAAGTTTGAGGTGAACGGCTCCAGGATTCCTGTCTTAATGGAATATCATCTGATGAAAAGAATTCTTCATTATGAACAATATACGCTGACCGAAATGGACCGAAAGAATTCACTAATTCCATCCAGGCGGGAATTTTTATAGTTTCTCTAAGTTTCCTGAATTGTTGCCAATAATCAATACCGTCATCTATATTATTAAATCCTTCAGGAACTACCTCAGTTAAATCAATCCCACTTAAGAATGTTTCTTCTCCTAATTCTAAAATAACATCCAGCTTTTCTTCACCTACCTCATCTTTTAGCTGTGATTTAAGTTCTTTTTGTTTTTCCTCTGCCCTTTTTACCTCATTAAAGTAAAACTTTGCTTTATCAACTTCTTCCTCTGTAAAACTCTCTTCATGAGTATCAATTGCTATATCATCCGGATAAATACGTACCCAAAGCTGAGGACGGTCAGTGTTTAAACACATATATTTAGTCTCCAAGCGTACCGGGAGCATAAAAAATGGTACTTTATTAGAACATTGTTTAATTATTTGTTCCGGTAAATTTATTGTTGATAATTCTTGTAACTTTTTATTTAAGACAGCTTTTTTATCTTTGATTAGAGTGTCTTTCTCATCCAGATTGTTTAAATAATTCTCAATTACTTCATAAATCTCTGATGATTCACTATAGGTTCCTTTTCGTTTTTCAAAGGTTTCTATATGCCGGGCTTTAGCTAAATTGGTACGGATTGTGGAAATTTCTTCTCTGTATTTTTCTATTTCCATTCGAAGTTGTTCTATTTCTTCTAAAATGTCTTGAATGCTATCGCTCATCTTATTCCTATTTTTTTAATATTTCTATACATTTGTTTTAATTCACTCTTCCTGATTATTTGATTCCGGCATCATATCATCCCCATGAACTGCAATTCGTACCGGTTTTTGATGAGTTATATAAGCTATATTACCGGAATGGTCGCCCCAAGTTATTCCATCAGATATTTCGTTATGAGGTTCTACTCCATCAATGTATTTTGATTCAGGAAGGTCACATACAATATTGTCACCGTCAGTATGATAGAAATGCTTCCACGATAAATCATCCCAATCCGAGACTGTATTAGGGTCAGGAATAGCCTCTCCATTTAAATATGCGTCCAAACCAAAACGCGACTCAGAAATTCTCTCTTCAATAACAAAAAACCAACCAGGATCATTTTCAATAGTATTGCCCAGTTCATCAGTTCCAAAGCGCTGTGTATATCCCCTGACTTCATCTTCTGTAAGATTAAATCCTAAAAATGTGATGTCCGGTTTGAGTGTACCCTTAAAAATGGGAAATTGTACTTTAATATTTTTATTGTCAGAATTCTCATCAGGTATTTCTGTATCTATAATTTCTTCTGATTCCAGATCTAAAAACGAAAAATCCGGTTCCCTTTTATCTTGAGTCAAATCTTCATTCCACTTGGCTTTAACTGCATAAATTACAGCTGTAGGGTATTTTTTTAACAAATCTCCCCGGATGAGTAAAACAAGGTTATCTTCAAGACTCTGGACACTATCACCTTTGTTTTGCCCCAATTGTGAATTTTTTCTCCATTTGTGGATGGGATTAATATCCCTTAAAAGTTCTTTCCATTTTTCTTCTATAAATTGATTTAACTTATTTTGTTTTTCATCTTCATTCTCAATATCATCAAGTATTTCTGCATTTTCTTCAATAGCCTGTTCATGCAACTGTTGATCCATAAAAGGGGGTCTTATTATTTCTGATACATCCCAAAATTGACGAAAATATGTGCCTCTTTGATCCGTGGGGTATTCGCGCCAAAGCAATTCACTTGCAAACTCAACATTTAAACCTGTCATATAAGACTCAATGAAATTCCTATTGGTCTCAAGCAATGTGATGGTATTTTGCTGAATATACTCCAATCCTGGCAACAGGTAGTCTTGAGAAATATCCCGTAAAGGTTCATACATTGCCTGTGGAAATTCTGGGGCAGCCATAATCTGATCTATGATCTCATTTTCGTTTACACAATTTCGTAATTTTATACGGCTAATTAGTTTTTTTGAAATGGTTTTTTCAGGATTCAAAGTATTAATTAAATAAGAGTATACCAGTTTTAGGTCCGCAGGTTTAGGAGTGTATTTAATATCCGGTTTTTGGTTTAGAAAAGTCTGAAGAGACATTGCGAAGGAACGAAATTCTTCCGCATTTTGGAAATCGGATGGTGGGTTAGCGGATGCTACAAGTTCTGATGTTAAATTCTTTTCCCTAATTTTTTCAGCAATTCTTCCTTTGCGCGTTTTACGATGAATTATAAACGCAATTAAAATCAAAACAGATTTAATACTTAATAGAAGTGGGTGAGTATAAGAAATACTAATGCCTAAAGAATTTAGAACAAATATAACAATCCAACCAAGAACAAATAGTATTAGTAATAAATTGGGCAATACCTTTAAAATCTTCCAAAACCAACCTTTTGCCCAAGATGGTCTTAATTCATCAGAAATTTGTCCAATACTTCCGCTGCCATTAGCTTGCGGTGCCGGTCCTGCTCCCTGTACTTCACCATTATTCATTCGATCTAAAAGATCACCATATCCCAGGTCATTAACCTTTTGCTGCCTGGTGCGGATTATGCCCCGTTTTCTAATAACTTTCCTAAAACCATGGTCAAAAACTACTGCCGGGAGTGTTGATTTGTCCAAGTAGCTCTTAAGGGTTACCCGGCTTTCTTCATTGTTCTCATAACTGAGCATTCGGCTGTGTAGCGGGGCTGTTAACTGAATAAACATATTTTGGGGAAGTTTTAATAATTTACTATTTAATATCTTTTTATTAATTTCAATAGCCATCTGTGCTTCTCTTAACCGCTGATTTGCCTCTTCTACAGCCCCGACTTGACGCCAGGCCTCATGCATCAGATCTTCCTGTTCTTCCTGAATAACTTCAGTTCCAAAATTAGCTGTTGCGCGGTGACGAGGATCAAGGTTGAGTTGCCTTAGCCAGGCAATACCACTATCTTTGATCATTTTTATTCCAGCATGCCATCTACCATAAATGGGTGAGACTATATATATATCTTCCGGAATGTCTGTATCTGCTTGAGTTAACGTTTCCGGTATATCAAGTATTTGTTCAAACTGTTCTTTTAACCCATCCGGATACTCAGTAAATTGAGAATCTAAATGTTTTAATGCACCCTCTAATCCCAATTTTAATGGTTTCATATTTTCAGGAACGGATAATCCAAAACCAGGATCTGAGCAATCAATGTCTCTTTTACCGACTCTGGAATCCAACGGTCTGGGTTCTAATAATCTGACAAGATATTCAAAATCGCCTCTCAAGCCAGTTCTGAATTCCCAACGGTAGTAATAGGGAAGTTCGATTTCATTATCATCCACAATATCCCAAGCCTTATCAAGTAAACTTACTTCATTTATATTTTGACTCAGGCCTGCTTTTCTACCACTTTCAAATGTGGGGACTACAAATGCGGTATAGAGTACTCCAGGTTCCAAACGCCTTGGGCACATTAAACGTGACACAATATTAGTGGGATTGGTCTCAATAATTTCTTTAAGTTTTACGGAATCAATATTATCATTATCTGATGCAGTAACATGGGCATGAGCCCAGGCCCAGGAATATTCTAAATTCGGCAGACTATTTTTAATATTTTTAACTGTAATATATTGAGTTGGTCTCGAGTCATCATAATGGAGTGGTTCAAAAAATTCACCGTCATCATCATTTTTGTCTTTAAGGTTTTTAGGATTTTTTAAAACAATAAGGCAAACCCAGGATTGCCATTGTTTACCTTCTTCCCTTCCAGGAGTAACCATCCATGGAAAATCTTCTTCCCAAAATTCTATCAAAGGAAAATAATTAGGTTCAAAATCTCCAATATTATTTTTAGGATCTGTCCGTAAAATGCTGTTTTGATCAAAACCTACAACGTCACCCGGGCCAAATAGTTCTATATCCCTTTCTATCAGTTCGGATTCTTTCTGATTTATTTTTAAACCAAATGGAATTTTTAATCTTTGTTGATTTGCAGTGTTTTCTATAATATCTATTCGGCTACCTATACCTTGGCGAATCCAAGGGATAAAAAAATACTTGGCTAAACTCATATTGCCGCCTCATATTCATTTACAATCTGTAAATTCCCATCCTGTTCCGGATGAGATTTTAAATAGCCCTGCATCAATTCCTGAGCCTTACTGTAACTATTCACAATCTCTGTAACAGAATTAAACCCATCTTTAGTAACCACTTTATATTTCTCATCTTTAAGGCTTACTAATGGTTTAATAACTGAATCTTTAAATTTCTTACCGGCTAGGAAATTTTGCTTTCTGGCCCGACCTTTAATAAGTATTTCCCCAACATTCCAAAACACTGGTGTTGAAGGAAGCGCTTTAGTTACTCTATTTTCGTCTATTACTTCGGTTTCATATTCCAAATCATAAGGTAGCTCCGGTCCCATAGATATTTCATCTGAACCTATTAAAATATTTGCATCTTCTTTCTCAAAAGAAGCTATTGATAATTTTTTAGAGTCAGACATTTTTATAAATTGGGCTGTAGCAAAATAGTCTTTGCTGTAATCTAATTCTCCTGTTTCTAATGGGTCTTCTATAAGTACATCATTTATTTTTAATTCCGTGACTTTATATTCAATATCTCCGGCTATGGGACCATTTCCATATTTTTCTAATGTCATATTTAAAGGAACAACCTTCTGACTTATCTCAAGCCTGCCTTTTGGATGAACTGTGATGACATCAGGTGAATCTTCAAGTTTCTTAATACGGATAACCTGCTCTTTTTCCCCAGGTAGTAATCCCTTCCAGTTTCCGGGATTTTCCAGGGCGCTTTTTAGCTCATCCCAGGGATCTGTTGCTGGAAGTGAAATACTCTGCCTTTTACCCCAAGTTTTATCGAAACGGATTTTTACTTTAACAAATAGAACTTTAAACTTAGCTGTTCCTTTGGCTTTCCAAGGAGTGGGACCGGAAAGAGTAAAATCGAGAGTAATAGAAAACAGACATCTGCTTCTCTTAAATACATCTACTCCCGCTCCCATATCAACAACAAATGAAAAAGGAGAGAAAATAAACAAGCAATGAAAATAAAGATATCCATGTACTTTAAAACCGGATTTCCGGTATATTAGCTCCAACTTAGCACCAAATTGGGTAGTATTTGAACTGAGAGCCATATAACATTCCAGAGAAAGCCGTGGATTATCGCCACTGCCTAAAGATAGCATCATTCTGCGTAATACAGGTGTTCCTGGACGAACTTTAAACTTTGGATTATATCCCCCAAAAGACATAAGGAAGAAAGGCGGGTCACCCCAATAGAGCCGCATTGCCATATCACCGCTTAAAGTGTAGGCCAGAATGCGGGAATCATAGATTACAGCATCCAAGGCAAAGGATTTCTTCTCAAAATCCAGAACGCCAAGTATATCCATATGGATGACTACAATAGTCTCACTATCCTCTTCAGCATTAGGAAACTCAGCAGTAATCTGTCCTAAAATCGCTATTCTCACCGGACTTGGAACTTCAATAAAAATCCCGATTTCTGCTCTAATGACAAGTGGATTTCCCCAGCCAATAATGGCCATTGGTCCAACTACATAACGCTCTTTTGTAGGTGGAAATCCAGCCCGTAAATCACTTATAATCCTGGATGCATTGAGAATTGGATCCTGCGGGAAAAGCACCGAATCCAAAGTTCCCTGTTTTAAACCTTCTCGCAGATAATCTATATTCATACTGCGCTTGATACCCAGAAACCCGCCTACACCGGAGAGATTGAAGTTATAGGGCAGAGAAATAGGTGGATCGAACTCCACACTAATGATGACTAACATAGAAAAGTCTTTGGATCCATCAGGCATACGGGTTGTTATAAGCCCTATGGCAATGAGGCCAATTTCACCAAAGGCTAACTGCAGGATGCCAGCATAGCGTTTATTATCATTGTCGAATTCTAAGTAACCGCCGCCTGTTACCGGGCCTGCATCGATGGCAAGGCCGGCACCAGTAGGGGAAAGGAAGGAAGGATCAAAATTAAAAATACCTAAATTACCTTTTTTATCTGATGGAAAAGTTACATCTCCCTGGAGACCGATCCGCTCAATACTAGCACTAATGGGCCCTATCACTGCCGTGATAGATACCCCTATCGCAATATCCAATGCTTTATTTTGAAAACCGAACCTGAGATAGATACTAATAATTTCAATAGGTCCCAATTTAAAATGAAGTGGTAACGTTACCTCAAGAGCTCCACTTCCCTGAAAATATAAACCTTCAAAAATTGAAATTCCCGCAGTAATATCAAACTCAGCTTGTATCCCATCTTCCGGTAGTATTTTAGATAAAAAGCTGTCGGCATCATTGCACTTTATTATTATTTGACCACGGTGAAGACTTATCTCAAAAAGGAAATCTGTTCGTTCTGAAAAACTTAAGGTAAGTTCGGCTTTTCCTGTTATATCTTCTATTTCAAATCTATTCCCATTTGGTTTACCTATGAGAATGCCTTTATCGGAAGATAAAGAAAGTAATATTGCAGTTGAAATAGTGCCGCAATTTATATCAGGTGTATCTAAAAATACAGAAGGTGATTGCCCTGGAATAATTGTTAAATAAGCACCAGCTGATCTTCCTAATCCTCCACTTAATTGCAGTTCCGCAGATTTAGTAATAGGTATATTTATATGTACATCAGTGCTTACTTCCAGACATAAACCGATACCGGAAGTCGAGAGGTCTCCTCCAAGGGGAGGCAGTTGAGTAAGAGATACACGTAAATCAAGATCTATTTCCGGTTGAGAAAAAATAATTATTTCTAAAGTTTTTGTAGGAATAGATGGTATTGGGAATTCATCTCCCAGCATTTCATTATATTTATTTAACATATAAATTGGTGTATCACACATCCCGGCAGGAATCATTTTGAGCCAGAGAAATTCTTGTAACTCCATTAGAAGTGGTTCTAAATTAACTTCTGCTGTTCCCCAATTATAAATACTCTTAATTGCATCAACAGGATCACAAATAATTTCAATAATACGTTCCCATTCTACTTTATACTCCGTGAATGAAGGCCTGTTCACTGATTCGACATGATGTTTTAAACAGAATATACCCAAAACATTTAATGCTTTATATAAAGCCGGAAACTTTCTATCAAAATAACGGACTATTAACCAGCTTATTAGTCTGTCTGCAATACTTGACACAAGATCTTCTGGGTCAATTCCTCCAATGTCATTTTCAATAATATTACTAACTTCATTGATATTATCAATAAGCTTAACAAATGATGTGAAAAATGTTTCTATTATATTTTGAACCTGGAGATAATCGACATCATCAGATGCGAGTATAGTATCTATTTCAACAATATATGAAAACATATCCTCAAGATTAGTTGAGATCTCAGTTAAGTTGCCGGATAAATCTTCAGCAATAGTATTATAACCCAACAAAAGAATCATATCTTCACTATCAATTGAAGATAGGGGACTAACAATCTCTAATAATTCATTGACTATTTTTGATAAAGAACTCATTGTTAAGACTCCAGATTAGGATCAAACTTTGGACGAGTTGTTCGAATAGTCTGATAGGGTTGATTACCACGATAAAAATCATATGGAATTAAATATGGGACTGGTTGTATACCTTTAATACCATATGAATCTCCAATTTTTGTTTTTCGATATAAAGGAGTATAAACCATATTAAAGTAAGGGTGCCCTATAATGTATGGTGTATTATTTTCGTCAGTTCTCGAATTGCAAATCGAATCAATGTCAATCGACACTTCACCAATATCATCAATAATTGGCCATTGAAAGGCAAATTCAGAACGAATTTCAAATTGCAATGAAGCAATTGAATCCTTTAATATGATATGTTTATATTCATTATCATTTAAATTTTCATACCATTCAATGGTCAATTGATTATTATTAAGTTCATCAAATTCATTAAGAAGGGATGGTGAAAGATGGTCTCTCATTAATAATCTATTATGTGGATCAAAAAATGAGATTTTAATAATCGGTTTCCAGTATAATATTTCAGTTCCATCTTGTGGAGTTGTTGATATTAACACCCCCTGATCCTGATCTGGTAGTGTAACATGTAATTCACTGTCACTTATAAATTGTATATTAACTGCTTGAACTTCATACTCTCCTTCTACCGGATGTCTGTAATGATTGAAAAAATATTTATTTTTACTTTCATTTTCAATATTATAAAATCGTGGATATGATACAAAATAGATTGACCGAATTACATTACTGGAAAAATTTCCACCATACAGTTTTAATTTTTTATTACTATTATCAATTTTAATTTCATTTATAAAAGGTAATTTATATAATGAAGCAGTTGCTTTATGTAAAAGGTCATATATTTCATCATCCTCGTTTTTAGATCTATACAAAGAATATATCCATTCTTTATACTTTTTTTTACTATTCCATATTTCTTCAATATCTTTATTTGGAAATGGATAGTCAGCAATCCATCTAAAGAAAAATGCCAATTTATCCTCTTCAATGAAATTATTTCCGGTAGTTGCATGTTCAAATCTAAATTCTATATTTGCAAAAAGTCCCCCCAATTCTTTTTTCTTTTCTTTAAAGATACCTTTTGTTATACTTTTTTCGTTTACAATAATATTAAATGGTGCTTCTGGTGCTGCTGTTTTATCATTCCATTTATTTTGAAATTCGTGATCACGTTTTTTAATTAAATCAATTTCATCTATCGGTTTTTCATCTGAAAACTCGCCTTCTAATCGTCCCTGAGAAATCCAATAGGTGTAGTAAATACTTTTAGCTAGATGCTGTTGGATATACCTGATTAGATTCGGACCTATGCCAAGCCCCTTTGCTTCTATATCATCAGGCATAGTAATGCCTTGCATATCCGTAACTATTGCATTTTCCAATTGCCATGATCCCATTCGAGTACCTTTATATAAGGGATGGTTTATTATAACAATATTATCTCCGGGTATAACCTCATCAAATCTTAAATTATAGATTCTTTCATAAAGTGGATCATTCTGATCTCCTGTACCAATAAAGTTTGATTCTTCTCTCCAAGGATTTATAATTGCTATTCGATCATTTTGACCGAAATCATTTAACAAGTTTTCCTTATTTTTCTTCTTTAAAAAAACTGCCAATTCATCGAGATGTACAATATGTATGACTCTATCACAATATGTATAAGTAGTATAAAATTTTTGAATTACATCTGATGGTAATGGCTCATTCGAATCAGGATCAATTGGGATAGTTAAAATACCGGTTATAGCCCTGAAAATTCTGGAACTATTTTTTTTACTGCATTCTGTAAGACTGAAATCCTTCCAATCTAACAAATTGCCAACTTTGTGAGCGGGAAAAGTTGTAGTTACCGATATTTTGTATTCAGGATGTATTTGATGCCACCAACTGTTTTTTATATTATTTTCATCACTGCAACCATAATGATCAATTTCAGTAGATATTGACTCACTGATTCTTACCCATTTCATTAGATCTAATGAAGGTGATATACCTTGTATTCTCGAATAGCGCATTCCTGATGGTGGGTACTTAAACGCGCTATTAACTAATCTACCTTTAACATCTTTATCTCCCCCAACAAAATACCGAAATCTTTCTATAATCCTTAATCGTCGTTCAATATTATCTTTCAATTTTTCTTTCAAATCATTATTTAATAAAATATTATCAATTTCTTCACCGCAATAAATAGCAACAAGAGAAAAAAGAATCTGGTATAATATATTTCTTCGATATTGTAGATTATCATTTTTATATTTTGTCTTCATTTTAAATTCATCTATTTGAATACGCATATCTGATGGGGTGTTTTTATAAATTCTGTTCAGGTAAAAAACTTCAACTGTATTTAATTGAGTGCTTAAAAGAGTAACTAATTGTCTAATCGATTGCTGTTCATTACTGGTTATATTAGAACTATTTGTTTCCTCATCTCCATTTAGTATATTAATTCGTATGTATTTGCGGCAACGATATTCTAATAATCTGTACTTAACATCCCCTCTTATTCTTTTATTTACTATAATTACATCATCCTCTTTGAGATCTCCATTATATAATGTGTCTTGAATTTCCTTAGAATCTAAAATATCCTTAATAACTTCTATTAATGTTTTATCACCGGATGACATATTATTTTCCCAAGTTTAATTTATTGCTCCCTCAAAAAGTCATATTTCAGCCCACTAGACCCTTCACCCCTGCCCGTAACAACCCGCTTGCCGAACCAAAAATAGGTCTCGCCCCCGACCCAACGTACCCGCGGGTCTGTCAACTGCACCTTAAGCCCGACCCTGGGCACACTTTCTTCATTGATCCATTTTGACCTGTCACTTTTAAGAAACCATGAACGCGGCACTATCCCCTGAGGCAGGCCATTCTCATTTTTCATATTTCCCTTAAGAATCCACCGTTTTCACAACCCTCATAATAACTCGCTCACTAAATCCGGTGACAAAAGCAATTATTAATACCCCACTGTCTGTTAATAAGTCCATACTAAACACTTTGCCGGCGATTCCAGTATGTAAAAAGACATTAACCGCAACCGCGGCAATAGCGCCGATCACCGGTCTCATCCAGGTAACAAAAGAACCTATCACCTGTTCAGGTATCTTTAAGTCTATTGAACTCTTAGTAAGAGTTATGGCCACACTTAAGGAAGCTCCCAGAATTCCAAAAAATTCTATTGAAATAATGGTTTTATAGTTCCCAATATTTTCCGGGAAAAATCCAAAGTATGCTAATATCGGGATTGTTATCATTCCTAGTATTAGTATAAAAAACAATCTAAGTAAATTAGCACGTCTTAAACTGATTTTATGATAGGTGTTATCATAGTGTTCATCCCTAATAAATGTAGCCAAGTATATGTTTTCTCTATTAAGTGTGTTTGAGTTTGATTTGGATTCCGGATTTCCAATAATTTTAAATACTGCTTTTTGCCGCCATTTGCTGAGTTTTTTTTCTGTTTCCTGCTGTAAAGCAGCAGCCATGCATTTAATTTCATCATCATTGTACCCGAAGATTTCCATTCTTTTGGCAGCATGAAAATATTTCCAGCCTTCATCGAGTTTGTTTTTCAATAAGGCTAAATTAACCTTTTCAAGTAACGCATATACAGCTTTTACCCAATAATACTCGGTTTCTACATTGGATTTGCTTATACAAATACGATTATTTATTTCTTCATAATAAGCTTGAAGTGAACCTGCCAGACGGGAGTATCTTTTCTGTAAAAATATCCTTTGAATAGATCTGAAAATCCTTCCAATTTTCCCTGGATATTTTAATTGAAGTTGCATTTTACTGTTATAATATGTTTTTGAAAGTAATTCTTTCTCTTTTGGATAAGTTAGTCTTTGTAATGCCTCTTCAGGTTTTAACCACTCAATTGCGTCAACTTCATCTGAAGGTTCAAATGAGCATTTTCCTTCGACTTTCATATTCCAAAAAAGGACAACCTTTAATGTTGTATCTACACTATAAAAAATAGTGCCAGCAAAACTTGTAATTATTGCATCACAACCAGTTTCTTCTTTGACTTCCCTTAACGCAACCTCCTGCCATGTTTCTTGCTTTTGAGGATCAGGCTTTCCTTTGGGCAGAGTCCACTCACTTCCATATCTGGTTCTATGAACAACAATAATTTCACTACTGCGTGCTGTGTTTCTCCAAACTAATCCGCCAGCAGCAATAATTATTTCTTTGTTGGAATGATCATTACTTTTGTTTTTAAACATTTTTGGAATCACTCTCTCAAATTAAAATTACAATACTAAATGCATTCCTGGTTTATATTTAAAGCTAACATATATTATACTATTTTGACTATCATATACTTATTATTCAAGCAGGATATGAAGAAGTTTACAATAGTAATCTTATTTTCGTAGTAATTTATCATAGCATAATCCTTATACACACAATTGAAAAAAGATAATTTAACATTATTTGTCAAATATTTTTTTTGTGGTTGAAGGATAATTCAGCCAATAGCTAAAAAAAGAGGGCATCGCCCTCTTTATGCAGCATGTTCTGATTTCAGAACATAGCTGCCATCAACAAGTTCATAATCATCTTTAAGACATTTATTACAAACCAGTTGCTCATCAGGTATTTGGGTTAAAGGTTCTTCGTGATATTTTCCACAGATATCACATATATGATAATGCTCCTCAGCATAATCTTTGTAAACAGAGATGATTGTTCCATCGCTTTGAATTAATTCTACAAGGTTATCTGAAGTATAATAGGCTTCTGTCATCTCGCAATAGCCGTAATCACCATTATCATAGCAGGATTCACAAATGTAATGATCCTCATTTTCTATGTAATACATTGTGTGTTCTTCGTAAAAATATCTATCGCATTCATAGCAAAAGGTATAATGCTCGTTTAAGCAATAATCACAGACTTCACCATCTTCTGTGTAGGTTGATTCACCTTCAATCGATGCATCACAACAGGCACAATAATTCAACCCTATATGTCCGGAATTAGTATCATCTCCATACTTATCCAACCCATCCTGGAAATCCAGGTAAAGATCCCCGAAATTGGAAGTTTTTTCCTTATGCCTGATCCTGGCATTAACATCCAAATCAAAATAAACTGAGTAGTCTTCATGGTCATTACTACCATGTCCGCAGTTATTTACCCAGTCTTCACTAATTGATTTGTCTCTCGATACAATCCACTTATTGGGAACTCTGAGATACTGAGCATATTTCTCCTCAACCAGTTCACGGATCATATTTTGCATGGGAAGCGTGATACATCCGTAAATATTACCCATGATCATGTAATAGCCATCAAAATAGAGCCACTGTCTGCCCAGTTTTCTACCATCAATGGTTGTAAAAGCAATGATAGTATAATCATCCCGCAGGTAGGCACTACAACCTGCATGATGACAACTATTAATGGATAAGCAACTTGAAAAGCTTGCATTTGCTGATGCTCCCAGAAAATCAAGAGGATGAATTGAGAGAATGCATTCTGCTGTTTTAAATTTGTCATAGAAGCTCTGAAAGTTGAATTCTGACATCTCTTCTGTCTTTACATGACGGTTATAGAATTTTGAGAACTTGAACTGATTCTTCTGATATTGAATCCTGTTCTTGAATATTGCCATTTCCAAATCCCGGGATACAAGGGGAGAATTCGTTTTCTTCAGGAATTCATTAGTTTCATGGTAAAGGTTCTTAAAATCCTGGTTATGAGAAAAGAAGAAATCAGCAGCATCCAGATCAGAGATTGATAATTTGATCCGGTCTTGATCTCCGAACAACCAGGAAAACCTCTTCTTCTTCTGTTCGTAGAATTCAATACAACGAGTGGCATAATGATCTGTAACAGCACCATCATAAAAATCCAATATTTGTGAATGTAAGGTTTCATTATTCATAGCTCTCTCCTTTTTTGAAAAGGCTGGTTTTGAAGATATCAGGATAAGAGTCATAATAGCGGTCAAAATCAGGCATAGATTCATCATGAAAGATGTAATCTACAAAATACTGTTTACCCCAGAACTCTTGGGGAAGATTGAGCAGGAATTTTTCAGCTTTTTCTACATCCCGGACAATGGTAAATTCCCTATCTGAATGTTGTTTGTAATAACCAACGGATAGGTTGAAACAGCAGATATTAGTGACATCAGCAAGGATAGCAACATCGGTAATGGAACCGTAATCTATATGATAATTAGGAAATTTATCGAGTATGGAGAGCAGTTCTTCATTTTCATATCCATATAGGGCAAATTCGTTGCTTCCTTTCCTGTCTAATCCAATGAATATTGAAACAAGCTCTTGGATGGGGAATAGATTAAAAGAGCGACTTCCCAGGCAGCCCAGCTCTTCTAGATCAAATAGTGCAAAGATAAAATCAGCCGGCTTCTGAAGCATCATTTGATGTATTAGATAACAGCCATTACGATCATCGGCTCCCAGACCGATATTTTTATTCTTACAACTCAATCTGCCTTTGTTTATACGGAAGGAATTTGGGATATGAGAGAACACCGTATCGGAGTGAGCACACAGCATCGGGGCGGGGTTATTCAACTTCTCTGGGATATAGATATTGTAATACTTATCTCTCAATATCTTGAATTTTTTGAGATCGACATCTGTTTCGATAAGCTTAATTACATCGGTATGACTATAAGCTTGGTAAAAGCCGATCAGATCCTGAACTATTTTGGATTCCATAAAATCTCCTTTTTAGGTTAATTAAAAAACCCCCGCTGTCGCAAGGGCTGTTAACTTATCTCTGTTTTTGAATTCTGATTTATTCAGTTGTCATGTTTGTTAGTAATCATCGTCATCAGGATCACGGTTTCTCTGGCGTTTGTTGATAAGACGGCAGATGAACTCGCCTATCACAAATAACAGTTCTACCAGAACCTGCTTTAAATTTCGGTTAATTCTCATAGATCCTCCTTCTTGTTTTTGGACAAAAAAAAAGAGCCGTTGGGCTCATTATTCTCATCATTAATTTCAACTACGCTCTTCTAACCACTCGATCTAAAGAGACTTACAACTTCAGCTCCGGGCTGCTCGTGAATGTACATCTCCAACGTGATAGCAGGGCTGGAATGACCTAAGTATTTCGATACGTATTTTGCACTCTTCCTCTTGTCCTGCAGTAAATAATTGGCTGTGGAATGTCTCAATAAGTGCGGGTGGATCGATCGGCCTAAAATCTCATTACCAGCTCTTTTGATCTCTTTCCAAAGATTGCTGGCATCCAGCTGCTTGCCGTTACGGTTCTCAAACAGATACTTCCTACCCTGAAATTCCTGCCTGATCTTCTGCAGCAGATCATTGGGAATATAGACCGTGCGGATCTTATTGCCCTTGCCTAAGATGGAAAGAGCTGCCCCTCTCTGTTCAGTACTTATATCTCTTAACCTGATACCGATCAGTTCGGAGATACGGCAGCCGGTCAGAAATAATGTGCGAATTACAAGTGACAACTTGGGACTGCTTTGATTGACGAGTAGATCTATCTCATCTCCACTAAGATAGTCCTTCACCTTGCGGTCCAACTGCAAGGGTCTGATATCACGGAATATCTCGTCGATCAAAAGTCTTAATAAATAGTTTTTCCGCACATGCGGCTGCAACTTCAGCAAACGTTTCAAGTTCTGTCTTGATAAATTCCAGGTGGAAGCTGCGCAATTCATTTTCAGTTCGACCAGAAAATCTATGATCGTCTGTGGTGTAATTTTTCTGCGGTTCTGCTGGAGATAGAGATTAAACTTCTTACCCAGTGATAACAGATTCCGCCTGGCAGCAGCTGATAGGATCATACTGTTATCCTGGTACCGTGCTCCGGAAAGCAGGGAAAGATCGAGACTGGATGCTGTGATCAGTGCTTTGGTTTTGCTCATAATAATCCTCCTTGGGATTGGTTTAACTACCACACTAATTAACAATTATGGTAGTTGATAATTTACAGTTAACATTCAATAATCCTCCGGCAGTAGCATCGTTCCTATATAACGGTCGCCATAGTCGTCGATCTTGAACCAGATAACGTTTTCTCCCGCCAGATCTGTCCGGGCGATGATCGTCTCTTCATCCAGTGTTTGATCTTCAAAATGGTATCCTGCCAGCCTGATTTGTAATTTACTTTTCTCATCAGGTTCTATAACGAACATATCATAGGGATGCTGAACGAAGAGCGGAATTACAATTGCTAAAAGACTGCCTGTAAGATCAGGATCGATCTGCTGCTGCAGGTTTGTGGTCATGAATACTTCCAATTGTTTCATAATTCCTCCTTCAAAAATGTATCACTAGAATTCTTTTGTTGTAAACTCTCATTATCAATGCTTCCACGAGTACACTTCAGCACAAGCTTTACCGACATCGGCACGATTATCTTCTTCTCAATTTCATTTAACATTTCTCCTCCTTTTTTCTTGGTTAATAGTGATTTGATAGCAGAGATTGGTATTACCCTGATAAAAAAAATAGCCCCTCGACTTTCGTCGAAGAACTATTATATTCACTATAGATAATATGCCAGAAATATCCCGTAAACGCACTGTTTATACGTGTTTATATGGTTTTTGTGGTCAATTTATAGAGTTTTTTGTAAGAATGTTGCATTAAACCATTATTTTGTTCATAATAGCATTCTACTGCTTACTGAATCCTCCTAGAAAATAGTTTGTAACTTGAAACATACTGCCCGGCAATAGATCCGGGCAGTATGTTTCTTTTCAGATCAACCTGTTTTGTAACTTTTTTCCTTAACCTATTGTATCTAAATTAATTACAAGGTTACATTTTAGTTACAAACACGCCTTTTGATACTCATCTATAGTAACCGGGTAACTTATCCTTTTTTAACACAAAACAGCGCTTGGTCTTAGTATCAATCTTCTTCGGATGAGATGATACCGGTTTTCCCAGCATACTTTTATCTGGCGGAACAAAATCAGGTCCATAGATAGCCATGTAGTCTGAATCTTCTAGAAGCCTTTTGATGTTGCTGTCTTTCAAGAAAGGGAAGTACTTCGCCTTGTAAGAATCTTTGATAATTGACCAAATCCCATTGAAGTTGAAAAAGACATAATCACTATCATGGGCAAGATAATTTCCTGCTTTAGGTACATCTGCTAGTCTCTCTACTTCATATATGAAGTAAATAAGAGGGTTCAGATAGCTTTCGGTTTTTTTTATCTGTTCTTCTATAAAAGAAATTACCGCTTCGGGTTTAGGGAAAACTTCACTTTTTTCAGCCATCTTTCTGAAAGCACTGAAACAGCCGCCTATCAGACAATAGTTCTCAACTATCCTGGGTAGAGCTATCTTGGAGTTGATGCTGTTTCCAAACTCCTGAATATAATCCAGAATATCATCAAAACTAATTGTTTTCAAGACGTTTATGATAAAGCCAGAAAAACTAGAAGATTCTCTTCTTACAACATCAAAAAACTGCTTCTTAAGCTCAGTCACATCCAGATCGATAAATATGCATCTGCTAACGACCTGCTTATCTAGCGGGTCTAACACCGTTGTTACCATCGTAGATCCATTGACCGATCTTTCTGAAATATTGTTTGGATTTTTATCATGAAACTTAACAGAGCCTTGACCGTCATAGCGACTCTTTATGAAATTGAAATGCTTTTCAGAAAGCTCATTTAGAACCAGAGGAAGATTATGAAGCAGTAATGATTTGCCTTCTATCCCTATCTTGGTAGAGTTGCTGGCACAATTAATATTGGCCAGAGATTCATTCAAACCGAAAAGACTGCAGATAAGATCAGATAAGCCATTCTTACCTCTACTTGAGGCAGCTAGTATATAGAGCAATGGAAAATGTTTCTTTTTCTCCATATATTGCTGAAAGAACAAAGTCGCTATCGCAAAACCTATTATCAGAATCGCCTGCATCCCATACAGTTGATAAAAGCTGTTCCAGATCTCACTGAAATCTACCTCTTTATCAGATACATAGATCAAATCAGTTTTTTCAAGTCTATAGCCAGAATGATCAATCCAGATCGTTTCTTTATAATCTTTCAGTTTCCCCTTTATCATTACCTTGTTGCCGAGATTGAAGATAATGTCATTAACTCTGCCAAAACCGTATGTAGTAGTTATGTATTTATTATTATCAAGGTTGAGGATAAGGTTTTTGAAACTCGAGAATTGACTCTTTCCCATTTGTAGATCGAAATTGCTGCATGATAATAACCTCTTGTTAAAGTTAGTTGAATTTAGCAGATCCTGAGGTTTAAGTTCCATAGTAATATCATTGAGCTTGATTATTCTAATTCGTTCCTCGTTGATATTCATATTGCAGATATATTCCAGCTTATTGAAATTAGTTAGGTACATCTTATCATTCTGCCCATAAACAAAAATCCCTTGTGCATCCCGATCAAACCCAAAACTTTTTAATTGGGCATCAAATCTGCTGTCTGAATCATTAGCTTTCTTTTTTTGTTTATAGTCAGCATCATGAATCTTAATTAATGTAGTAGATTGATCGTTCTGGGAAGACCTGTTTTCTATTAAGACAGTTTCTTCATCACTCTCATTTATACCCAGTGCCCGTTTAATCTCAAGGTTCTTCAGGTGATCTGTCTTAGAAGCATGATAGTTATTCCACCATTCCCAGGCAGAAGCTTTGGGAATTCGATTGACCTCTCCCACTTTAATTGTATTAAGTTTACCACTCTTCATTGCACGGTAGATCGTCTTTGGATTCATACCCACCAGTGTAGCTAAGTTCTTTCTTTGAATGTAATTTATCATATACTTATCCATTTGTAATTCCTCCTGCAGGGGCGCATACACGCCCCTGCCTGCTATTGTAATCTAACTTCTGGATCCCCCCGAGCGTGTCAGAGATTTCACTGTATCAAGGGCTATACTTAACCCATTCATTTTCGGATTATTATATTTCATTTTTCTCTCCTTAGAATTTAAACTTATTTTTATTTTCAAAATTCATGCTCTCTATAGCTTCACGCTGTTGATGAATTGATAAGTTTCCATACGTGGTTAACACAAGCGCAATAGTTTTGTGCCCGAATTGTTGGCTCACAGCCTTTAACTGATGCGCATCTTCAACACATCTCAGTGCATGATAAGCACATGAATGTTTAAGACAGTGAGATGAATAATAACGAACACCACATTGCTCAGCTCTTCTCTTCAGCATATTGTTTAACGTCGATGAGCTCTTCATGAAATCGGGCTCAATTTCAGTACGCTCAGCGAAATTTCCATTAGCATCTAACTTCAATTTTGATTTAGGGAACAAAGGATCAGATTGGGAATAGCCAAGTTTATAGAGAGTATCAATCCAATCCTTGATGTAGTATACGAGTCGAGGGTGGAACCTGAAACAAAATGTATGGATCTCTTTTGTTAATTTTGTTTTGACACCGTCTAAAGGTGATTGCTTGAGTTCCAAAGAAATCCTATCAATACTACCTAATAACATGGAACGCGTTGCAGCATTTCTAAGACTAAAACACATTGAGAAGGCAATGATTGCTATATCCCGAAGATCAATGATATTTACGATCTTGATCATTTCACACCATTGAACTACTTGCTCCAGTAATGGAAACTCTCTTATTGCAGAAATCATCGTTAAAGCTTTTTCTTCTTTGCTTAATGAGAGATAAGAGATCATATCATGCTGTATCTTACTCTTGAAACCGGGTTGAAACGAGAGCCAAGTCAGGAACTTTGATACATCGTTAAGGATCCTTCTTACTCTTTTCAAGTTGATCGCTTTTCCTTGAGGCTCAAAATCTCTTAGGTCTGTTTTCAGTTTAATCAATTTCTGAGGTGATAATTTCTTCAAATCACCCTTATATAATCTGAGGAAAATATCCAGAGATCCCAACTTCGAATCTATCGTCTTTTCGGATAGGCCCTCAGCCTCTTCCAGAAAAACAATATATTTTTTCAGGAGTTTATCAATCATGATTTCCTCCTGTGAAATTAGAAATTTCTACACTTTGAGAACAGGTGTTGTCGGGGGATTCAACCCCGCTATATCGTTGTGCCACATTCTCTTTAAATGCCCATCCCTGTTCTAACCACTTTTGAACAATCCGCACAGAACTGAATAACCTTAATTCCAATCCGCATGTATCACATTTGCCGTAAATGACTGCTTTCCTATTACCTACTGATAGTAATGATTCTAGAATTTCTATACGGACATTTTCGAGTGTTGATTTACATGCTTTCCTGCATCTAAGGCAGAAAAACTCATTTTCTTTAAGCTTACATTTCCTTTTTTGGGATCGGTGCATGAGAAAGTTTTTAGTGTCCAAGCCCTTTATTAGAATTGGACTTTTTGTTTCAGGTACAATTTTCAATCCCTGTTTTACCCAGGATCTTATAGTATCGGGATGCACACCAAGAACCTTACTTAATTCCATAATGGAATAGATTCTGTATTTCTTTACTAATCGATAGTTATACGGTTTCATAATTTACCACCTTTTTCCTCAGTGAGGATTCTGGTGGTAACTTCATTTTTGATCTCTTCTTTACTCTTAACTTTATTGCGATGGTTCAGTATCCATTCATCAATTTCTGATGTTCTAAATACGAGTCTTTTTCCCACACGAAAATATGGAATCTCATGGCGCGAAGTTTTTGCATAAAGCGAATTTCTGCTTATACCCATGTAACTTCTGCACTCTTCCATATTCATAAATGGCTTGGTGTTTTTCACCATAGCCTGCTGGATTTCCTCCAGTTTCTGAAAGATCTTTTCTAAAACATCTTACATAAAAAACCTCCGTTAAACCCCGGGGTTTTTTTTTATTAGAATTCTGGTTTCTCTTTAAAAGGGCATAAGAATGCTGGCTATTGGTATAATTCGGTATTGAATAAAGTTAATCAAGAATATTCACAACACTATAATTTAGTGAGCGTTAGGGGATTAACGGTACTTTTCGGTATTTTTTATTTTATTTAAATAGAGGTTTTGGGGAAAAAATTACTTATTCTTTTTCTTATAGTAAATGAAGTAATTTTAAAAAACGAGAATCAATTCTCACTAGTTCTTTAAACCATGAGATCACATCTTCTCTTTCAAGATTATCTACTATCTCTGCAACTCCCATATTTTGGAATTTATCGACAAATCTGCGATTCTTTTTTATCCATTTTTTTAACTGTTCATAACCTACGGGAGGTAAACTTTTATTTTTACTATGTCTATCAGTAAAATAATCAGAGGTCAGCTTCATAGCACCCTCGACAGTATTAGTGTTTCTAAAGTCAATAAGTTTGAATAATACTTCTGGAGTTATTGCAACAGAGTAAAGAGTTTCTTTCTTAGCTACCTCTTTTTTATATCTCTCTTTAAACTTACTTAATTCTTCTATTGTTTCCAGATATATCCCTTTATAATGCTGAGATTCTTTGAAATTCTTTTTAACTTCCTCTCTCAATAAATAAACCTGATAAAATTGCAAATACTGGTTTATTATGATCTCATAGTTAGTTCGTAACTGCGTTTCCAGATCAATATAATCCTCGTTACTTTCTATTATTTTATTATTTACGTTGAATAAATTTATAAATTTCGTATATATGATAAAGAATCCAAGAAAATTGAACTTAATCTCGTATTGCTTGATAAATTGTAATATTTCTCCAGAAAAAACATCTGAGGATCCTGATTTAAATGATTCCAGAATATTATCAAAGTGTTCGCTTAAAAAATTATTGTAAACAATAATTCCCATGTTGTCTTTAAGCATATCACTTTCATCACTGAGTTTATTACACAAATTGACCAGATCCTTTTTCTGTTTTTGGATCTCAGAATAAAGAAATGAGTGATATCCTATACCATCTCCTAAGCTGGTAGTATCATATTCAGATTTATTCGGATATAATAATTTGGACAGTTCCATTTCTGATGCCCTGGATAATATATCAAATGGTTTTTCCTGGATTTGCAAGACTTCATAGATACTTGTGTGCCCCAAATTAAAAAGGTTATTAGCATCCAATAACTCAATCATTGAAATAGTTTCATTGTCTTTCATTATTCCTCCAGTAATATCATTCAGTCCTTAATAAACTTCATCAAATTTTCGCGCCAGTGAGAAAAACAAAAAAGGCTCAGTAACACTATCTATAATGTGAATGATAACTTTGAGAAACCAGTTGAACGACTTGAGGAAACCATTATTTAAAGAGCCCCCTTTGAACCTCTTTCAAGGCACTTCATCAAAGCCTGGGAGTAAAATCGAAAGATTTTTTCTTCCATACTTCTTTAATTGGAACTCTTTGAATTTTACCAATCCCTTTATTCTCCAAATATTTTAACTTTTTCTTTTGATAGTTTCAACAACAGTAGTAGATGGTCTTCTTTGGGCTTCTTTAACTTTAATAAATCGACCTGTTTTTGCATCACGACCGATTTTATAAACAATAATTTTTTTCTTAGGCATAATATCCCCTTAATTATTTATAAATATTCCAGGTAATACAATTAAGCACACCACCCTCTTTGATTATATCATTGGAAACGATCGTAGTGATTTTAGTATCAGGAAAAATATTCTTGAATTGAGCGATCATATTCTCATCTTCTCTACTATAATAAATTGGTACAAAATTTAAAAAAGAATTCCATGATGTGATACTGCACCATGGCACTATTTCGCTAGATCTGCTGGAACTCATGAGAAAGCTTCACAAGGTTTAACAATTGTTTGCGAATTACATCAGCTTTAGCAGCTAGATCTACAGTAGCAAATCTGATCGCATGTCCCTGGATAAGTACAGTTTCATCAATCATGTGTCCGATTGCTGGGTGTAATAGTAATCCTGTTGCACGATTTGCCATAATATCATCTGGTCTCTCCTGAGAACGTAAGTAAGTATATATCTGATATATGTATCCACTTCTAATGGATTTCTCTCTATACCAGCCTGAAGTTAATATTGAATTAAATTTTGTATCTATCACAATACGATGGTTAGTCTCAATATTTTCAAGAACTATATCCGTTATCATTAAAGGCAATATCTGATCAATTGATGCAGTTTTATGATCAATCATCCAATGATATGTCCTACCAGGGTACACTTTCCATTTATCTGACGGTAGTACTACATCGTAAAAGCCACCTATTGCCTTCTCAAATAATTTTCTTACCCAAGTTATTTCTCGAGCTGGAAGAGAAAGATATCTACTTCCCGCAGATTCTGTAGGAAGTGCAATTTCAAAAGCTAGCTGTGCAGCGGAAACCATCAATTTATCATCTATATCATGACGACCATACCTATCTACACTGATTTCTCTTAAAGTTGGACGTATACCGGAGACACCTAAATTCTCAAAACTATTTGCCAGAACCTTACATTTCTTAGCTAGAGTCCTATTAGTAACGACAGCGGAAATAGTTTCAAGTGCTGCCCGGACAAAACGATTACGTTTGGTATTTATAGTTAAATCTTCAAATCTGCATGCAATCTGACCTCGGGATAGTAACCGATGCCGTTCCGTCGTAAGCAAGTCAATTCGCCCACGAACACGATTTAAAATGGAATTCTTTGTTTGGTAACCAAAGCTTAAATTTCTTTTTAATCTTCTCTCTACAATGTGCGATAATAACTCAGCAATAAGGTCAGGAATATCATCAGGATTATCTTCAACAGCAACTGATCCTTTGTTGAGTTCACGGAACAAATCAGATGCGTATAACATTAAAAGCCAAAGATTACGAACTGGTATTTGACCGATAGAGCCAAGATTAGTATTCATTTCTGCATTTATTGCTGTAGGCATCAAATCCCTTTTAAAAGTTCTTCATTTGCCTTTTTAACCTTCTCCTGCTTATCAAACCAGTATTCCTCAAGTAATGGAACAATTTCTGTCTTTACAACTTGGATGTACCATTTTCGAGTATCTATGATTTGGGTTTTCAATGGAGGTGTAACATAACTATGTCCAATTCGAAATTGCTTTCCAAGACTGAAATCTGATTCAATTTCTTCATTTAGTGATGTTATGCGAATGTGAATCTCTTTCAATATTTCAGGATTGACATGACATTCATTAACCACCCATTTTCTCCAGATTTCATTAAAACAAGGTTCCAATTCTACAAATGCGAAACGACGCCTTAAAGCAAAATCAACGAGAGCAAGGGAGCGATCGGCAATATTCATAGTTCCAATAATATATAGATTATCTGGGATATATACTCGTTCATTCTCCTCACGCCTGTAACATAGTTCTAAAGCTTCATCAGGTGTCCGTTTATCAACTTCTAATAAGGTTAACATTTCACCAAAGATTTGTGCTGGATTCCCTCGATTTATTTCCTCGATTACAATTACATACTTATCTGAAGAATTAGTTAAAGCTAATTTTACTGATTCCATGAATGGACCATCAACCATCGAAAGTTTACCTTCTCCAACAGGACGCCACCCCCGGATAAAATCTTCGTAAGATAGGTTTGGGTGAAATTGAACAGCTCTAATTCTACTTTCATCTTTCTGACCCATTAAAGCCTGAGCCAATCTTTTTGCAAGCCATGTTTTACCTGTGCCTGGAGGTCCTTGTAGAATTAGGTTCTTTTTGGTACGAAATCGTTCGAGCATAGAGGCTATTTCTTCTCGATCAACAAAACACCCATCTTTAACAATATTATCAATCGTATAAGTTTCAATAGGGGGTTGAATTATCTCATTTTCAGATTCTGAGTCAGGAAATTCCATGAGTAATCTGTATTTTCCATTACCTAGAAATTCAATTATCCCATCATCACGAAGCAACTGATAATTACGATCTATTGTGAATTCAATCGTATTATTCTGGGGGTAAGCAGCTTGTAGATCATTTAAATATACTTCTAGAAATTGCTGTCGATTAAACTCTTTTGAATTAGTATTTTCACAAAGCTTTAATATGTACTTATAAATTAGATCCTTCCATCTTTTCTCCCTAATATCATCATACGGAGTTGGGGCTTTATAAAGCCATGCTGATAAGGATAATTCAGGATATGAATGTACTGGATAACCATCCTCTTGAAACCGTGTTTCCAAATCACCCATAACAGCAAAGTAATCTAATGCACTACACCGATTCTGGGGTCCATTAAGTCCAATTTCTATCCTCAGTTTCTTTGAAATGTATTGTCTGGAATTACCATCAAGAGTTGGGTAATTCCATGGTCGAATCCAATATAAACCCATCGTAAGATTCCATCCTACGCCATGAATATTTGCTGCAGCATTATATGCTTCGATAAAAGATGATTTATCTTCTGTCTCTTCTGAATCAGCGTGTTTAATTGCCTCTTCAAACACCTTCCAAAGTTTATCTATATCATCAGGTTTGCGATCAGCTTCATATCCATAAAACCAGGATCTTAAATTATTTAAAGTGGGTATTCCATCAAATTTATCCGGAATAAGTTCTCTAATATCCAGGAATTCAGCTAACTCTTTGGTAATGGTCTTTCTATTTGAATCTGTTATACCTCGATTAAACATACCAAAGATCGTGAATGGGCAAATATCTCTTAGAAAAGTAGTTGTCCCATTAGATAGTTTTTCTTCCAAATAAGATAAATCAACTCGCTTTGCTATTTTTTCTATTGCAGACACTAAATCTGAACGATCATTTTTATATATAAGAAGTTTATCTGCTAAAGCGGTATAGAATTTTGTCCATTGAAATCTCCGTTCATCCTCAACAATATCACCAAAACGCTCTCGCCAAAATGGATCATTTCTAAATCGATCAATATCTTGCTTTTTATCATGAAAAGCAAAATCTATTAAACCAACTTTAGTCCATTCTTCTGGTAAAACACGCCATATAGTTGTTCTGTTAGTAAAGAAGTACCATTCTTTGACTGGATCAATTTTTGTCCATTCCACTTCAATTTTTGTCCCATCATTATAATTTTTGGTAATTTCACCAATGGCTTTAATTGCAATTACAGAGACCATATTGTTTTTATTATCAAATGGGAGATCATGCTTACGGGTATAAGAAGATTTTATTGCAATTCTTTCACCTGGTAGCATTGATTTAACTAAATCTAAATATTTATTCTCATATCCGTTCTCCCAGATACCATCTGCGATGAAGCGATTAGATTGATCTTTATCATCAATAATTGCACCTACAAACCAACATACTTTGTCTCCAGTGTTTAAATTATTCATAAAACCTCCTGACTACTTCCATTTCTTAGGATCATCATTGAATCCTGATTTCTCAAGTTTTTTAAGTTCTGAAAATATTTTCAGATCTGAAGACTTAATATGTTCCCAAGCTCTCTTAAAGGCTGGTTTTTTTAAGTTGTCTTTAATTCCGTCTCTCCAATAAATCCAAGTTTTTCTAGAAATTCTCCCCCTTTGTCTTAAAAAGACTTCTTCATTTGAGAGATCAATATAAGAGAAGAAATCATCTAAAGTTCCATTAAATTCTCTTTTGGATAATTCCTCTCCAAGTATTGCTTTTATTGGAATTCGATTAATAATTTGTCTATACTCGTGATCCAAACCATCTTCAAAGCTAGCTATTGCATTTTTTTTAGAATAAATTAATTGTTTCATGGCAATAATAATACCAACTGCGATGGCAACAGCTGCAATTGATTGAATTATTTCATATACCATTATGAACTCCTAAGTTTATAATATTATTTTTTATTTAACAGCCGCAGAATCTTTCTTATTTTTGTTCAACGATAATTTCACTTTAAACAAAACAAATATATTTTTATCAATGCTTTTTACTTTTTCCTCAATTGATTCAATGTAACTTGAGAAAATATCAATATAAACTTCCTTTGCTCTTTTCCAATCATCAAATGCACCCATACAGGCCAAAACATGACGATTCAAATAGACGGAATTCGGGTTTTCAATTTTTTCTTTACAAAGATTTTGTAATGGTTTTAATAAATAAATATTCGTAATATAATAGTCTCGTTGATCTTCTTGATCTTGGTAATTGGCAAATATCTCATCAAATTTATCAAAAAAGGGATCCTTTCCTCTTTTGTATGTCGTTTTGTAAAGTTGTGCTCCAGTATCAAATATTTCTCTGATTTTGTTAATGTTATAGTTCCACTCATCAAGGTAATTATTAAACTTTGTAACCATTGTTTCAAAATCAACTATATATCGAATTGATATTGTTTCAAGTACATCTAGATTAGTGGATATGTATTTAAATTCTTCAGCCTGTTTTCGACTTTTTAAAATTTTATCTATAATTAATTCTAAAGGAACTTTTCTTAATGAATTAAAATTAAAACTGCTTATAGCTTTCATTTTATAAATTGAATATGTTTTTTCCTCTGTTAGCAATTCTACTAACGCTTTAACATTTTCTGATTGTTTCATTGCTGCATCTAAAACAGTGGTTAGAAAAAATATATACATTCGTTGGAAATTAATTCTTTTTTTGCGAGTGGTTAAATAGTAATTTAGAAACACTCCAAACATAGTAGCAATTATACCAAAAGCAAAAGTAATTATGAGATCTAACGGGATTCCAAATATTTTTCTCCTTTTGCATTCTGATATTATTTTTTTTATAGCTGATAATATGCTATTAGATCTTTCAACTTTTGTTACTAATGTATCGCAAATTGTGGTTAATGTGTCCTGGATATCATAATTAAAACTAACACGAATAGTATCAAAGGTAAGTGTCTGCTTATTTATCTGGGAATCTGTTTTTCCCATACATACTGCAGCTACAATCAGTATTAATGCCAATATTGTAAAAATATATTTCATTTTACACCTTGATAATTGCTATTTCCACAATTATCACCTTTCGGATTATTTTTTTGGAAAATTAGTGCTATTGATAAATAGCTTCAATTTCTTTTCTTAGATTATCTTTCCATTGTCCACTCAAAGATGTATAAATTATTCCATCATTATCAGAAGGTTTTTCTACTTCAGAATCCAAAAGGATAATAACATTTTCTCTACCTAGTTTTCCCATAAAATATCCAGCTTCAAAAATTACGTTTTGCCTTGCTCTTAAAGATAAATTATCCTTAGTAATATTTTTCGTTTTTGCTGCACCAATATCATCTGCAGTATATAAACAAACAGCAAAATCAACTTCAGAATGTGATTCAATTTGTTCGATTATGGTCTTACTTCTGCTTGCCTTTTCATGTAGAATGATAACTTTAATTTTAAGATCATTTTCAATAAATCTAGCAACCTCATTTTTAGTGTTCTTATCTTGCCCATGAACGAGAAAGCAAACATTTTGTTTTTCTTTTGGTTTATTTTCCATATTCTCCTCCGATATTTCAGTTGAGAGTGAGGATTCATAACGTTTTATTCCTGTTGATGTTAAAAAAGCTATTCCACCTTTAGAAGCAAACTTAGGATCAAATAGAATAAGGTTTTCCTCTTCAGCATAAGTTATGAAAAACTCTAGTTCATCTGTATCTTCTATTCCAAACATAATACAATTATTAACTGAAACAGCAAAACCACCACTTGTTTCGTTTTTATTTTCATATAAATATTTGATAAGTATATCTACCTTTTTCTGATATGATTCTGGAAAATTTACTTCACTAATAAGGACATCAAAATCTTTGATACGCTTTAGCTCAATGATTTTATTTTTTGAACTTAGCGTTCTAATTGCATAGATAAGTCTGTTTATTTGGGAAAAATTTTTAAAATTACAATCACGTAATCTCCAACCAGAAATTGAATAATAACCGCAGATATTGCAATGATAGCTATTATCATCTCCAAAATTTTCTGATTTTTTAATTAGTTCTGCTTTCTGACCACAAAGACGGCATTTAACTTCTTCCATTAATCACCTCTATCTCCCCTAACTCTTCCACCCCCATTCTCTCAAACTACCCTCTATCCAAACCAAACTGAGCCAACACACTATCCAACTCCGGATCGACGATATTCGCATCCCGTAAATAAATTCATACAAATTATATACCATTAGATCGTTTTGATTTTAATATCGTCATTAATAAAAGATTTTAATTCCCGTTTTACTTTTTTTATATCTTTTTTTGAACCAACAAAAATTCTGTTTAAAGAAAAAGTATTATCCGACTTCATATTTAAAGATACATATTTAATCTCTTGTTTTCCGCGCACCCTTGATCTAAAAATAGATTTATGTTTGTCAATATCTGGGAAAATAAAAAGCATTCTGAATTCTTTTTCATCTCTCCACGTTGAATTTTTACTAAAGAAAGAATATAGTAGAATATCTGTAAATACCTCAACCAATAGTTCAAGTTCATTTTTGTATAAAGCTTCGTCAAAATTATCTATCTCTATACGAGTTAGAACTTCAGTGACTAGATCTAAATATTCTTCAATTTTAATTCGTTTCTCATTATTATCATAAGTAACATAATGGTTTAATACAAGTAATTGAACTTTAACATCCTCACCATTATGATCTACAAAATCACGTTCTTGAGATATTAATTCAGATAAGGGATTAGGGGTGATTTTACTAAAATCAAACCGTAAGCATACACCAGTTTTGTCATTTTTTTTAGCGTAATTATTCCACAGAGATTTTGAATCTTTAATTAAAGAAAAACATAATATAAAAGCATTTGCCTTAATTCTATCACATGCTGTGTCAAAGGCAAAAGAATATATTTCTTTCTTTTCAGTTTCAATATTCGAATATTTCTTATTAATTAATTCATCTATTATTTTCTTAACATGAATTATCTCATTTTTATCATTCGTTGTGAAAGCATCGGAAACCCAGAATTGACCTTTTTCGATTATCGATTTTACTGAATCCAGATCTGTATAATGAAATAGGAATTCAAATTCATTATTATAAACAAAATTCTCAAACATAATTGA
Organism: uncultured bacterium; assembly: GCA_965370415.1. Lineage (GTDB taxonomy): Bacteria > Cloacimonadota > Cloacimonadia > Cloacimonadales > TCS61 > JACNIV01. The sequence continues at coordinate 75,342 of CBDUTJ010000008.1, forward strand.
GTTAAGTTTCTGTGAAATATTCTCTAGTGCTTCCATTCTACACTCCCCTCATCTTCGCATAACCGGCAACCAGCTTCTTAGTTTGTTTACCGAATTTAACATGGATAGTAGCTTTTTCTCCTGTGCCGGCAACGTGCTGTACTTCACCTTCTCCAAACGTGGGATGGATTACATGCTGACCAACTGTAAATACCAGGAGGATATTACCTGCAGGTTCTTCCACTTTTTTCGGAACAGGTTTGCCGATAACTGGCTTTTTACTGGATACTGGTACTTTGGGTATACTTTGAGTTTTCTGTTCTTCAACAATAGATTCATTCTCTGGTGCTCTTTCTAATTCGAACTTCTCATATTCTTCTTTGGAGAACGGACACTCAGGATCTACAATTAACACCTCATCATAAGTTAGCTCATACAATTTATAAACCATTAAATCTATTTTATCTTCCAGATGTTGTGTGGCTTTACCGGCTTTTTTATCGAGAAGGATTTGATCGACTAATTTGATGAATGGTTGTTGTTCTGATTCATTTTTAATTATTACTTTAGGAATTGGAATTTGTAAAACATAGTAATTAATAAAATGCATAGTTCTAATTGCTCTATTATAAATAAAATTGTAACAAAACCAATTACAAAATCTAGATTGCAAATAAGACATCAAAAACTTTTTGTTTAATTTAACTTTTAATGTTTTTAACTCAACACAAGTATCATTAAATAATCTTCCTTTATCATCAAAAAAGATTGTTATCATTATGTGCGGATAAGGATTTTCTATATGAGCAATTATCTCCTGAGCCACAATCTTATCCTCTTGATATTTTTCAATAAATTGTTTAGCAATATTTTCATCAATATATCGTTTTTGTTTCTTTAATCCGTATTTAATAATATCTATTCCTTTTACACAGGGATAATTATTATGTTCCTCATATGTTAAGAACTTTGTAATATTAGAAATCCCAATTTCAGCTTTAATATAATTATAACTATCTATTAATGATTTTTCTTCTATCTTTCTTAATAATTCTTTTTTGTACAATCCCTTATATATTTGGGCATTCGTGAGATCTTTAGAAAATATATTTTTAGTATCAAATTTTCCAAAAACCTCCACTTTATTTATTTTTTGATTTAAATAACCTACATATATTTCATTATTTTTATTATCACATTTATTTAATGAAAAAGAAGCTTGTTCTAATAACACTTTTTCAAATGCTTTACTTGCATCCATCAAGAATACAAGATCATTTGAACACCATAATTGTCGCACGTTTTTCCACGATTCTCCATATAAAGATTTTTTAGGAATGATAAATGTAAGGGTACCTTCTTTTTTAACTAAATTTCCCAAAGAGATAATAATAAAAAGTTCAGCAATATCGCCTGTTGTAAATTTGATTTTCCTTTCTTTTCTAAAATAAGCTTTTTCCTCTTTTGAAAGAACTTTTCTAAAACCATACGGTGGATTTCCAATCACAATATCAAAACCACCTTCATTAAAGACTTCAGCAAAATAGAGGTGCCAGGGAAAGAAAGGTCGGATTTTATCTTTCTTTGTATATTTATGTAATTCGTATTCTGCTTTTTGAATGTCAAACTTCAATACTTCATATTTATTTCTTTCATTCTGCTCAATTCGATTTCTTTCTTCCAGATTAATGATGCCATCAAGTTTTTCATTGATCAATTTTAGAATTGTATTTTGTTCCTCTTTGATGAAATTCAGTTTTTCGTCGAATAATTCCACTATCAAATTTTCAATTTCTGCTCTTAGTTCTTCTTTTTTTCTTCTATAAGTTTCTATATAAAGCTCATTTTGTTTATTATGAATCTTATTAATTATTTTTACTTCGGTTCTGTCGTATTCTTCTACTTCCATTTCCTGATTCAGTTTATTCAATTTCTTTTCAATCTTCTTTTTTTCTTTGTGTTGCAAGTTCATCTCTTCCATCATTCTCTTGGCCGATGGATTTTTAACTTTGTAGGCTTCCAAAACTTCAGATTGCATCTTTGTAATTTCAGCATTTACCTTGTTCAATTCAGCTTGAACTTTGGAAATATGATCAATGACTGCTTTCTGTTTGTATTCTTTATTTTTCCCGATATCGATTCCCGCAAAACTTTCAATCAGACTATTTCCCTGCATAATTTTATAATCGAGGTTAGGAAGCGATTCGGGTTTTTCTGCATCTACAACGAGAGAAAGCCAGAATCGAAGTTTAGCAATTTCCACTGCTCCCGGATCGATATCAACACCATAAATAGAATTTTGAATAGTTTCTTTTTTCAGTTCATAACTCGAGATTTTTTTGTTATTTAAAAATTCTTTTTCAATGTATTCGCGCAGAGAAACTATTTCCAATAAGATACCCATAGGAAATGCTCCCGAACCAACAGCGGGATCAACGATCTTGATTTCTTTTAAATAATTGTTCACATTTTCTACAATATCGAGCATTTCATAAAACTGTTTTTCAAATTCTTTTCCGTATTCTTCAGATTCTTTTTTGCTGATATAGAAATCTTTATAATCAAAAAGCCGTCTGATTTTTTCATCAATAATATTATCTTCACAATCTTGTGTTTGCAATTTAGTCTTCAGGAAATTTATCAGACTTTCCCGAGTCATATAAGATACAATTTCACGAGGTGTATAATAAGTTCCTTTCCCTTTGCGAAGATTTTCTGGTAGAAGATTTTCAAAAACTTTTCCTAACATTTCAGGGTCAACTGCGACCTCCTGTTCGAAAAAAGTGTTCTCATCTATTGTGAAATTGTATTTATCGAAAATATCCAGAATGCCTGTTTCTTGTTTATTTGAAAAAAGAGAATTGGGGGGATGAAGAATCAAAGTTTCATCGGATTTGTAGAATTTTTCAAATAAACCACCATTAAGAAATGGAACTTTGATATATGTTTTGTTGATTTCAAAAGAGTCGTCTTTTTCATTGAACCCTTTGTAAAAAAGTTTTTCCAGAAAACTATCGAAGAAGTTCAAATTATTTTGTTCACAATATTTGAAAGCCCAACGGAGAAAATCTTTTTTCCCATCATCCCATTTTTTATTTGATGGGTTTCCGCCCAGCCATTTCTTTCTCTGCAGGAAATAAATGAAAACAATCTGTCCCAATAATTTTCTGGAAAAGAGCTCCAAAAAATCTGAATCAATATGTTTAGATGCAACAATATTAAAGACAGGAATATTATTGAAAGTTGTTTTAATATTTTCATATAATTCTCTGTATTCTTTGAAAAATTGCTTAGAAACAGATTCTACAGAAAAGCGTTCTTTCAAGTCATTGAAGTTATCAATTCTTTTCGTAGTATCAATTGTTTTTGCGTTAAGTAGCTTGTCGTGAATTGTTCCACGTTTTGCATCAGCTCCCATTAGAAAAGAAAATCTGCGAGGATTGGAATAAAATTTTTGTATTTTCTTTCCTTTTAATTCTAAATCAATTGTAATTAATGATAAACGATAATTGATTGCATTTTCCGGAACAAAAAAGACAAGAGCTTTTCTTTTGCTGAAATTTGCCATCATTCGGAAAGCTTCTTTTGAGAGAGAAACTCGAGGATCAAATTCGGATTTGTGAGTTATCTCATAAACTACCAGATTCAATGACTTGCTTTCACCCAGAAAAGTAAGTTTTTCAAAACGATTTAATTTGAAATCTATTGAGTCTTTTACATTTTCAATGTTTTCTTTGAAATCGTCCGGTAATAATTTAGTTTTTATAAACTCGATCCAGTTTTCCCGATTGTATGGCGTATTGAAATTAAAAGTCATTTAATCTTCTCCTGTTGGGTAAACTACCGAAGTTTTCTGTACGGTTTTCCAGCTTAGGACAAGCTTGAAACAAACTTAGGACATTCTTAGCACGAACCTGGTCGGTAGCATGGTGCCTACTTGGTGCTGACTTGGTGCTTACTTGATCGGTAACTTGCGGGTTCGACATCATTTCTTTAATTTTTCTAACAACAATTTGCCAAGCTCGGTAAGACGATATTTTTGGTTTGGATCTGTGGGATTATCAGGAATTGTCATCTCAATAAACTTATCTTCGATCAATGGTTTAAGAACTTGGTTCCTGAACTTAGTTCTATCTGATCTTCCCTCTATTTTCATTAAATCCACAATTCCTGTATCAACAGTGCATCTACGTATTATTTTAACTTGGTGCTTACTTGGTGCCGACTTGGTGCCTACTTGGTCACTAACTTGGTCACTACTTGGTCCCAAATTAAACTCGGGATGGATTTTTATTGTAGTTAAAAAGTAAGTTCGATCATTATCGGTTTCGAAAACCGGATCTGGAGATCCATTATTCTTTAGAAAATTTCGGATCTTGGGAATGCCAGTTCCTCTACCTTCAGTAAGATGAAGTTCCTTGAGGAAATCTCCAATCCGGCTGTTGCGGTAATCGCGAGCAACTATTCGATTCTTTTTCAGCATTTCATTATCAACAGGTGGCATTGGACCGGGAAAAGAGAGAACTTCAATGCAATCCGGTCTGATATTGACCTCTATTGGATTTTCTCTCTCGTAGCTTTTATGATAAACAGCATTTGAAATAGCTTCTTCTATTGCTTCGTAAGGATAATTAAAGAATCTTTTTGCTTCTGCAATACCCTTAATTTTTCTAACCTCTTCTGTTATTAAGCCATTGTTAATATAATCCAATACATTCCTAAGCTGAACATGAATTGGACCCATGAAGATTTTTTCGTAGAATTTATCTCCTATCGAATCTTCATATACAACCAATTCAATCTTTGCACCACGAAAGAATTTATGAGGTTCATTGGAAAAAAGAAGTAAACCTGCATTTAAGGGTCGTATATCTTCTTTGGGACCTCGTGCAATATTCATTTTGATGCAAAGATCAGCAAAAGGCATTTTGGGGATATCTTCATAAAGAGAGCTTTTAATTTCTTTTAGAAATGTGGCAATATTTGTAAGATTTATATCATCCAGGGTTGCTTGTTGATTGATCCTATTATCAAAAGTAACTTTGGCAGTAAGTTCAATCAGTTTTAGAACTTCTTGATCATTCGCCTGAACTGTGGAAGACATACGTCTGATGTAATATAGCTTGCTTTTCTTGTCTGAAATTCTTTTTGGAGCTTTATACGGTCGAGTATCTCCGGGTGGAGCCCAAACAACAATAATATGTTTTCCATTAATGACCTCTGGGGAAACAGTAGGAAAATAATTTGGAGAAATGTAATAACAAATCTTTAAGAGTTCTTTTTGAATTTTATCAATTTGATTTATTTGGACACCGGATGGAGGAAGTTTAGCGACACCGTTTTCCTCAGCAACACCAATAATTATATATCCACCACCGATGTTGTTAAAATCATTAGCAAAAGCACATATTGTATGCAAAACAGGTTCGGGATTCCAACCTTCTTTAAACTCGATGCGCTCGTTCTCAATAATATTGCCCTTAATTAATTCATCTACATTGATTGGTAAAGCCATTTCAAATTCCTTCAAATTAAATTAATTCTTCAGCAAGAATCAAGGTTTCAGTTCCTTCGTCAATTTTATTTGCTGTTTTAATGATTTTTGCCAGATAAGAATGAGTAACCAATTTCATAAAATCCTGAATATCGTCTTTCAGGTTTTCGGAATCTATTTGTCTGATTTGAGTAAACACTCCGTCAGGTAGGCTATTCAATTCCTTTGCAACAAAATACAGATCGTTAAGATAATCTTTCTTTTCGGGGATTAATTCTATCAGAAGCTCGATCTTGTTAATGGCTTCACCTTTTTTACCTGAAGTTGAAATTTGAGTTTTGGAAATGAACATATTATCTTTTGTTTGTTGGTAGATTTTCTCAAATTGTTTGGAAACTTCTTTGGGATTTTCGGGAATTTCAGCTTCAAAGAGTTCAAATGCTTCTTCCACAGATAGAGCAGAGGATTCAGTTTCGCTTATTCCCAATCTGAAAGTATGATCTTCTGCTTTTTTCCCAAAAATAATAACTCCGGATTTTGGTTTCTTTTCAGTTCGTTGAATTCTGGAACGGCGTGGGATGGAGAGAGCTTTTTCAATTAAATCAGGTTGAGATTTTTTTAGATAATACAGATCATCCTGATATTTTGTATCCCACGATTCCTGTTCCTGAAGTTTTATTGCTTCATTATATTTTTGGTGGAAGTAAGATCGCAGTTCCTCATCTTTGGTAAGAACTTTTGTATCTTCTCCCAGAAGTGCATCAATCATTGCTTTCTTGAGGGTAGAAATTTGTTTTATTCGAATTTCCTCTTCACCGATATCAGTTGGGAAATAATTATAAATGTAGAGCTTATCGAAAAGCATTTTCCCAATCCGATTGATTCTTCCGACACGTTGAATAACCCTGGTTGGATTGTACGGAATATCATAATTGAAAACTGTTCCAGCTCTGTTCAGATTTACACCTTCGGAAAGTGCATCTGTTGCAATTATAATGTCATAATCATCTTTTTGGATTTTGTTGGAAGCATCGAAGTTTTCTCTGATAATTCGTTTATTTTTAACGGATGAGACACTTGAGGAAAAATAAAACGCTCTGATATTTTTATCTTTTTTAATTTCATCATAAATATATTTGGCAGTATCGGTGTATTCGCTGAAAATAACGATTTTCCTTTTGGGATCTTTTTTCAATTGCTTTTGGATCTCAATTTTGAAATTTTCCAGTTTTGGGTCAGATTGAATCCCATCTTCAAACCAATCTTTTCTAATGCTTTTTAACAGATTCAAATCCTGATTCAAGTCTTTGATAAAATCTTCTTTCAGGTCGTTTTTGGGAATGAAGAACAGACCTTTCTCAAGTTGTTTTCCTAATTCATTTTCAAAATTATAATTTTCCAGATTATTTAGAGCATCTTCTCCTAAATCCAATGAATCGATGTCAGGTAAATTACCTTTTTTAAAAACGGGAACTTTGGCAGCTTTTACATAATATTTTTTAACTGATTCCATAGATTTGATCATCGAATTCAGCGTGCATCGAAAGGCGTTTACGGAACTTTCAAAACGAGAAACCAGCAGTCTTCTCATAAAATCTGCCAGATTGGATTGAGCAACGCGTATTGCATCAGCATCGATGTGTTGGTGTTCGGCTTTCAATCTTTCCTTAAATTTCGCTAAATCTTTCAGATAATTTACAGGTTTGTATCTGGCTCCGATGAATTCGATTTTATCTTTTTTCTTTCCTTTATTTTTCTTGGACTCTTCAGGATAAATTGCATTTAATGTTTTTAGATATAATTCAGCAAGTTCACCGAGATAGTATTCTTTTTCAATTGGGGCTTCCGCAAACACATATTTGAAGCCTTGTTTCTTCAAATCGTTTTTATATTTTGTAATTTTATCCAAATCGATTCGTGAGCGCCTGATAAGAACCGGTTCTAGAATATGCCTGATATCTTTTGCCAGAGCTTGGATTCTCCTTTTCAATTTTGCTTCATCAACATCCTTATTTTTCCGCTCTTTATTTATTGCCTTGTATTCTTTGATCATTTTTTGAAATTGGAAAGATAGATTATCGACCGTGCGGATAGTAGATTTGGCAGGAATTTGAAAGAGCTTAATCATCGAGAAAATATCTTGCGGACGGTTGTTGAATGGAGTTGCTGTAAGCAGCATCACTTTATTTCCCTGACAAAGTTTGTGCAAATTGATGTAGTCATCGGTGTTTTCATTTCTAAATTTGTGAGCTTCATCAACTATTATCAGAACTTCGTCGTCGTTCCAGACATTCTGCAAATGATCGAGAGCTTTATGTATCGAACCTGTTCCGAAAACAACAGCATTAAAATTGAAAATGGTTCGATATTCTTTGTCCCATTGATGATGCAAAGTTGGTGGAGCAATGATAATAACTTTCTTTCGCATATTATATGCTACTGTTGAAGCAATGATACTTTTACCAAGACCTACGACATCAGAAATTAAAACTCCGTTATGCTGTTCGATAATTTGGATAGATTTCTTTATTGCATCTATCTGATATTTTAGATTGAAGAATTGACCATCGGTAATTTTATCAGGTAAAGTAATTTCACCTGATTCTTTTATGGAGAAATATTCGATTAATATTCGGATGTAAAATAAATATGGTCTATAGAGTTTATCAATCCAGACTTTCTCGACAACTTCCTCCATAAATTCATCTAAATTTTCTTCGTTCACAATATCGATAGCTGTTTCCCACAATTCATCAAAAATTCTTTTTCCTTCCGGATATTCATCTCTTAAAATTACATTAATTTCGTGTTGCTCTTTCAAACCTGCTCTTGTTAAATTACTTGAGCCGGTTATCATTGTTCCCGGATTTAAGCCATTTTGGCTGAACTCTTCTTTATGTTCGAACAGATATAGTTTTGCGTGATTTGGATTTTCTGTCTTTCTTATTTCCAGCGATCCATCTTTTATCTTATTGATGAAAATTCTAAAAGCTTCCTGCTTTTCTTCGGAATCGAAATAATTTGTATCATTAAAAACTTCGACAAAGGATTTATAATAGCTTTTCTTTATCTCCAATCTGGATTCATTTATTTGCTGAATTATTGTGAATTCTTTAATTTTGTTGGAAATGTTTTTTTCAATATTCATACCAACCAATATTTTCATCTTTTTATCATTAATGTTTTTATACATTTGCTCGAAACCTGAGAAGTAGAAATATCCTACAAGAAAAAACAGTTTATTAGAACTGGGTAGAATATTATCGATTATTTCAGATAGAAACTTTTTTTGATTTGTAACAAGTTTAGCCATCAAAACTCCCATCTTAAATGAATTTAATTAAAACTAGAAACGTAAAGATTTTTATAAATAAGAATATCAAGTCAACTAAAATAATAAAGAAGTAAACTGTTGCCATCAAGGGAGCATGAAAAATGGTAACGTCTCTGTGGTTAGAACACCTATTTGAGGACGTTAAAAATCGAACACTTACATTCTGAAATACTTTCGTCTATTTGGCCCAGCCATTCCCCCGCTATTGTTTATTTTAGAAATTGCAAAGAATAGTATCTGAATTACATTCTTTGGGTAAATCAAAGCTGAACTAATATCGGAACTATCCTAAAATAGGTAATTCCATTCATATTTAAATTTTTTACATTAATCTTAAAAAAACCTAATATTTTGTTGCTGTTTTGTTGCTCGGCAATTTTGAGATATGTCTTAACGTATTATATTACAGAAAGTTATGCCCCTATATACAGTTCCCTCCTAAGGAAAAGGCCGTGCGTTCGAATCGCGCCGGGGGTACCATTATTTTCAGTAGGCTGAAAAAAAATCCAAATAACAAATTATAAAAATTCAAATTATTATTGCGATGAGAACGCAGTTCGACCACGAGCTTGGGACACAAATTAAGCAAAGCGAAAATTGGGAAGCGAAGTAGCGTCGTGCGAGAGGAAACATTGTTTCATCGAGATAGGCAACAGCGCCGGACTTGTCCACCATAGTTCACGAAGGTGGAGGGTACCATTATTTTCAGTAAACTAAAAAAAAATCCAAATAACAAATTACAAAATTCAAATTATTATTGCGATGAGAATGCAGTTCGTATCTTATTTCAATAATATCATCTTTCTCATATTCTGGTAATCTGATGTTTTCATCCTGTAAAAATAAAGCCCGCTGGCAACAGGTTTACCGCTTTCATCTTTTCCGTTCCAATCAACTGTATGATAGGCAGCTCTCAATTGTACATCCACCAATGTTCTCACTTTCTCACCTTTAATATTAAAGATGGAAAGATTAATTTTACTGTCTACTGATAACTGGAAATTGATAGTCGTTTGCGGATTGAACGGATTAGGATAATTAGCCCCCAGGCTTGTCTCTATCGGGATCAGATCATTACCTGCAGAAGTAATTTCAACTTCAACTATATTGGAAGGTTCGGATTCATATTCCCCGTAAAGAGCGGTAACATAATAACTATGTGATCCCACAGGGACATTCACATCAACATAAAATTCTACTATAGTCTCCTCTAACATCACATCATCTCTGTAAACTCTAAAACCGGTGATATTCCTTGTTTCATCTCCGGGTGGCGTATCCCATTGCAGAACAACTATATTACCACTATTAACCTGGTAGGTAAGGTTCTGAGGTGGGGCAAGTACAATATTCACTAATACAGAATTGGATGGATCAGATTCTCCATCGGAATAAACAGCGGTAATGTAATAATTATAATCTCCTTGTGGTAAAGCAAAATCCTGATAGGATGTAATATGAAGGTAGGATATTTCATGTATTACTTCATCATTTCTATAAACTCTGTATCCAATGAAAGAACGCTCATTCCTGGAAATTGAATTTCTCTGAATGGATTGTTTTGTTTTATTACCCGATTTTTCTTTTTTTGTTATTTGCTCAGAACCGGGCATTTCCCAGTTTAGTGTAACGTTGTTATAATATGTGGTTGCAGAGAGATTTTGAGGTGGATCGGCTGCGGTTAATTCATCAAGTATAAGATCAATTGTAACGGTTTCCCATAAGCCTACAGATATATTTTCTACAGAAGTTGTAACATAGCCGGGAAGAGATGCTGTAATATCATATATTCCTATTGGAATAGGTAAACAGTAATGTCCATTAACGTCAGGATGTCTGGATATTCCACCGGCAGAAACAACCACATCTTCCACGTTACCGTTCCCGCCATTTAAAACAATATCGCCCACAATAAAACCATGAGGTTCCACATCCACCGAATTAAAAATAATATCGTCTAAGACCCAGGCTATGGCTATGTTCTCAGTTCCCCTGAGAACAAAAGAAAATTGGAAATCAGTGGAACCAACATCACCACCGGTTATAGAAATGTTTTCTATAGTGGGAGGAATATTTCCCGAAGCTTCCCAGATGGTTGTCCAGTTCATACCATCTTCAGTTGTTTCTATTGCTACAATGTACGATCTTATATTTTCCAGAAGTGTGTGTTTAAATTCCAATTCCAATTCCATCGACCCCAGGGTATTAATGGGAGCACTGATAAGTTTTTGTTCTGAGTAGAGAGGTGGAATATATACAACAGCAATTTCAGGAGGTTGTCCTCCAGCTAAATTAGCTGGATTTGAAAGCCATCCATCTCCTATTATTTGCCAGGAAAGAGGTGGAAAATAATCGAAATACTCTTCTAAGAAAACCGGAACCTGAGAAATGAATTGAGAAAATTCTCCACTTGCTGAATAGCTAACTGCAGAAGTCATATTCCAGCTAATCAGCGCTTCATGCCGCAAGGGAGCATTAGCAGTGGCAGAAACACTGAAAACAGCTTGCACTTCTTCACCGGACGGCAGATCGCCCAGACTGTAAGTACTCGAATTCAATGTAAAATAAGGATCGCTGGATATCAGCTCTGTTTGCAGAGAAAATGCTTCGGATCCCCCATTATTTATAAAAGTTACGATCATATCTGCACTCTCTCCGGGATCGAGAATATTATTATTTTCATCATCGATGTATACAGATTGAATGTTAATAAGCGGTGCGTTAATTTCCAATCCAAAATAAAGTTCCCAGCTATTTTCATCGCAATTTACATTAAGCTGCATCGCTACTATATGTCCATCGGGACAGTTCTCTGCCACATCAAAATTATAGTCGGTAAGATTTATCCCGCTTTCCAGACCGATAATGTCATTATAACCAGAAAAATCGCTGTTCAAGGTAATAAATTCATCGGATGTAGAGAGCGTTGCTGAGATATTATGAGCAGTATTTATACCCAGGTTTGTAAGCTCAATGCCCAGATCGATATTTTCACCATAATCTATCTGACCGTTCCCATTGGAATCAGTTATGATATAATCGGTTATTATAAGATAAGGTTCTTCATATTGAATAGGAGGTAAGGTGAATAAGATCGCCATTTCGTTTTCCAGGGGTTTGGCAGCAGTTGGATAGGTATTGTTATAAGTATATTCCACACCAATTGTCCCACTTTGATCTTCAATGCCCACAGTGGCATATTGCCCATGGTTTACCAGAGCACCACCATAATTTCCCTGGTCTATATTATTCACAACTTTGTATTGGAATAAGATCTCGTTATCTTCAGTGGATGTTGGATAATAATCCTGATCATAAATAATAAGTTCGAAAGTTTCTTCAGCCCCATTATATTCATTTAATAAATGCGACCACTCAACCACAAAAAAATGCATGTCTTCATTGTAATAATAACATACATTGCCATTGATAATTATAAGGTCATCCCAGAAGGGAGTAATGATAGGCGATGGTCCGCCGGGACCGGGAATGCCCCAATTCATGAAAGAATTAAGGTCACATTCTCCCGGTGCTATCCAACCATTGGAACAAACAGTGATATTAGAATAATCAACTCCATAGAATTTGAAATTAAAGGGAAGATCTATCAAATCGGTATCACCCATATTTCCACTATCCTGCAGGGGTATTACAGTTCCATTTCCTCCATAAGCCGGATCTATTTCTGCCCACTGATAGACAGGAGCATTATAATAACCCGTATCACCATCATCATAACAATAATATCCATAATCATCGGGACCAAGCGGATCATTTACAGTTACCACGCCTACATCTATCACAAACTGGATGGTATCATTATAACCTGCAGCATTATAAAGATGCAGATCGAAAAGCAATTGTGTGCCGGGAAATAGCATAGCTCCAGCACTGATCTGAAAAGTATCGCCTGTATTAGTAACCTGGCTGCCGGGTTGGATTTCAATAAAGTATCCATTCGGATCATCAAGATTCAACCAGCTATTTTCGCAGCTAATGATACCAGATACATCGATAAGCCCCACACTGCCGGTATTTTCGAGTGTGATCAGTAATTCGGCTATTTCACCGGGATCGAAAATTCCGTTCCCATTATCCAGTATTGTGTAGTCTATAAAAACCAGGTTTGCTCCTTCTACTGCCAGAAAAATAAAATCTGTCCACTGAGAATCAAAAGCATCCGATATTGTAATATCCAGTTGTATTATTGTATCATCGGGTGCGTCCGGATGCACAATAAAATCAAAATCATCAGGGGAATAAACTGAGGTTCCGGGAGCAATATTACCATAATCTTCATGCGAATCGGTAATAGTGATATATTCGCTAGAAGAGCTGATATCAGCCGAAACAGAATTAACCGTCGAAGTTCCAAAATTTTCAAGTGCTATGCTCAATTCAATGTTTTCACCGGGATTAATTATTCCATCTCCGTTTCCTGTGGAACTACCATTGTTATCATCATCTATCTGGTATTCAGCAACATTTACCAATGCTTGATCTGCAATAATATCAAAACTATTTATATGAGGAATAAAATTGTGTTTTGTTACAGTAACTGTAACTTCACCGGTTTCACCCGTTTCAAGAGGAAATATGATCGAACCGTTCTCATTGGTCAACTCGGTCTGAAAAATTTCATCATTTCCCTTCAATATCGTAACCCAGGCATTTTCCACAGGAAGGCTATTCATATCTTCCACATCTACCTGGAAGTAATTTGTTCCCAAGACTACTTCATCCGGATAGGAGACAACCAGTTCCTGGGGAACGCCTGTCCAGATCTCCATACCGGGATCACCCATCAGGTTATTCCAATATGAAAACTGATGAACCGCATTGGCAGGATTATTGGGATAGTTGAGATAGAGATTTAATTTTCCTCTATTCAAAGCTCCGCCCAGATGATATATTTTATCTACAAAGATACCGTAAAAAATTCCAGCATCGACACAATTATTAAAGCATGTATGAGTATTCCCTGTGGCAGTAGCAATAGCAGCGATACCTCCCTTTAGATTGCCCGGTGAACCGGCTTTTAAAAATCTTTCACTTATGCAGTCTTGTGTACCTTCGAAATCACCGGTTAAACAAGTAAGGGAAACAACCACTGGCAGCATGTTACCATTATTCAGATTATCGGTATAATTATTATTCCAGCCACTCATGTAAACAAAACCACGATAATTGAAATAGCTTACTCCGCCATTGAGTCCGCTTTGCATCTGGCTTACCCAGCTACCCTGGGAAGTATTGTAAACTTCCTGGAAATTAAAATCTGGGGCATTGTATTCTATCATTTGCCTGATATTTTGTTTTGTATCAATGCAAGAAGGTCCGGAATCTGTAGGATCCCCCACGAGGAGTGCATTATTGTACCAGTCTGTTTGTGCCAGATAAGGTTCTTTTTCATAATTCAGGATTTTTGCAACTATGGTTTGAAATTCTATGAGAGAATTAAAGGAAAGCCTGCCCAGAAATACATCTGCCAGAATATCATTCCCTTCCAGTAAGGCATATATCTGATCACCTTCGCCATTGTAACCACCGCCACCGATATGTCCTGTGGGGATAGAATAATTTCCTCCCGCATCACCCACCAGACAGATAAATTCGGGAGGATTTTCCCAATTATCATAGGCATTTTGGATATAACTTTTAATTTCGTCTACAGTAGTTCCGGTTTCTGATGTGTTTACCATTACCACATCAAAACCTTTCTGGTGTTTCCAATCTGCCAGAATCTGTAGAATACCTTCAACACCAGTATCCTCGGGATAGATGAACAGGTAGCAGGGCTCCTGGAAATCAGTGTTTTCCCGCAGGTTTGAGTTATAATTCACAATCGTGGATCGGTACATAGATTCAAAGAAACGTGACCTTTTGTGTTGTATTCTTTTTTGATTCAAACCGCTTTTGCCATTACATTCGATAGTAATTTCCAGTTTCGTGAAGATACGCAATTCATTCTCCTGGGGATCATACTGGAAAGGATTTATGGTAACCGGAACTATGCGGAAATCACGCATAATCACTGGTGAGCCGATCTCTACTATTTCCAGGGGAAAGATCACATCACCATCATAAAATTCCTCATTAATTATAAAATCATTATCCTGTCTTTGACTTTCAGAAATCAGGCTTTGCCTGGGATACACAGTTACATCCTGAATCACTTCCTCACTTATGGAAGTTATTTGATATGTGATCTCACCTTGAGCGGGAATAGCAATAAGCCTTGTAAATCTTGGCAGGTCGGGTTTTCCTACATCAACGAATTCCCCTTCGTTCCAATAGGAAATTCTCTGATAGTTTTTTTCGTTTTCCAGCTTTGTTTCGGTTTCGTATCCATCCAAACTAAAGCTCAATTCTGTAATGTTCAGATCAACTGTTTCAGCTTCAAATAGTTTAATCCCGGAATTCTGTGGAATATTGTTCCAAATTGAAAATAAATTTGTTAAGCCAATGATCAAAAACAGCGAAATCATTATTTTTTGCATATACTTCCCCTTAATAAATATGTTTACTAATTTATGCAATTGATGTTCCATATTATTGCTTGTATATTAATGTCAATTAGAATTAATGAGTTATAGACTTTATTCCGAAAACATAAGTAACCTGATTTTATATATTTGATAATATTAAACTAATTTATATAATAATTACTTATTACGCATAGATTTTTCTGTTTATTGTTTGATAAATTGCTGAAATGATTAAGCAGGGTGCTGAAATTTATGAACAATTTAATGATTATATATGATGTTTTATTTATTCTATTGTACGTTTCTGTACACAGGCTGTCCGCAATCGTACAAAAAAGAGCATAATCTTGTTTCCAGCCGAACGAAGTGAGACCTGCAAAGCTCACCCCCAGTTTGGAAACATTAACCTTACCCGGTCAGTAGAATCCTCTGCTATCTCCTTTAGCAAAAGGAGAACATTAGATGCCGCAGAAAGAATTGCCTCACCCGTCTGAACCAAACAAGTGTGGTCAGACACCCTCTCCCGGACGGAGAGGGAAACAAACAAAAAAATACATCTATTATTTTTTTGTTAGAATTTTTTTAATCTCCCTTTTCAAGGGAGAACTAAAGAGGGTTTATGAATTTAAACCAGTTGTAGCGTGTGTGTTAACCCACCGAGTTATTGTTCATTTAATCCCACGAATTAATTCGTGGGTTTCCTGTCAGATTGTAGGGTAGATGCCAACCCACAAATTGTTTGCCAAATAATATTTCTTTTGACATAAATAATTCAAATAAGCAGTTTTGTTTACGAAATATTTTCAAGGAATTAAAATGCTGATCAAAAACAGAATTTGCACGATAAGAAACAAGAAACGAATTGCTTTGCTGTTCGATTATAATGAAGATGTCATTACATTAGTTAAGCAAATTGAAGGTCGTAAGTGGTCTGCTTCTAACAAATTCTGGCATATTCCTTTTTTTGAGAATTATCTTGAAAAACTAAATTTAAAATTTAATGGGAAACTTGAATTTATTGAAAGCACAACTGAAAAGACTGAAAAGGAAAAATCCGTAAAAAATCATTTTCCACCTGAGTATTTAGAGACCCTTAAATTAAAAAATTACAGTGAACCAACTATTAAAACATATTGTCTTTATTTCCAGAGATTTTTAAATTATTATAATGGAACGGAAATTAAAGCTATCACTCATGAGCAAATTCGTAAATATTTGTTGTATCTGGTAGAAGAGAAGAAATACTCCACTTCGGCACAGAATCAAGCAATAAACAGCATTAAGTTTGGTTCATGACAACTTAAGAGGATTATCTCTTAACATTTTCAATAAAAAATCA
>CBDUTJ010000009.1:0-89167 GCA_965370415.1 uncultured bacterium
CATAACAATAACTTAACTACACATCGCGTCAAGTTAAGTTGTCATGAACCAAATTTTTTAGTGGTGTTTACCAATTTTAGTAATATATATTCGTCGGGAGTTTTTCTTTGCTTCGTTTCTTTTGTCGGTACAAAAGAAATGAAGTTCAATGCTTGCCATTCTTGAAGTAAAAAAATCTTCTCACTATTTTTTCATAACAAAAAGAATACAATGATTTTGATTTTTTATGATGATAAGTGTTTTAAAATTATCATTGACACTTAGTCTCCGTAACACTTTCCTGTCATTCGTAACACGAAGGAGAATAAATGTCGGAATTGATAAGGTTTGGTGTTTCGCTGGAAAAAGAACTTCTACGAAAGTTCGATAAACATATTAAAAAAGAGAATTACGTCAACCGTTCTAATGCCATTGCAGACCTGATAAGGGACAAACTCATCCGGCAGGAATGGGCGGAAGATAAAGAAGTTGCCGGTGCTATCATCATGGTTTTCGACCATCACCAGCGTGACCTGGTAAATAATCTCACCAATATCCAGCATGATTATCATAAATTCATAATTTCTTCCCAACATGTTCACCTGGACCACGATAACTGTTTTGAGATCGTAGTGGTAAAAGGTAAACCAAACCAGTTGGAAGGGCTGGCAAATAAACTGAAAGCAGCCAAAGGCGTGAAACATGCATCACTCAGCCTGGCAACCACAGGGAAAGAGGTTTAACCTTGCGTAACTTCCTATTTTTCTCTCGTTCCTAAACTTTTAGCCTGTTGTATAACAGGTCTGTTTGGGAACGCAATTGTCTGTGAAACTCTGTTTCATAAATATATATGTTAATTTATAAAAGAGCGAATAATAACATTACGAAAGAGGACTTTCGTAACGAGCAGAGAAGTTGGAAGACGAAGTGTGTCATCTTCTTGCTTTTCTTATCTCCCTTCTCCTGGTTAGGAGAAGGGTCGGGGATGAGGTCGAAATAGTGAAATCCTACAAAGAAGCTGTTCAATTTCACGGACATAGCTGTCCCGGGCTGGCAATGGGTTATCGCATGACAAAAGCAGCTCTGGAATATTTTTCTGCTGAGAGAGCAGAAGACGAAGAAATGGTTGCCATCGTAGAAAATGATGCCTGCGGAACAGATGCAGTTCAATTTCTTTCCGGCTGCACTTTCGGCAAAGGAAACCTGATCTTCAAAGACTTTGGAAAGATGGTTTATACATTTTATCATCGAGCTTCTGGGAAAGCAGTTCGCATCAGCAGGATAGCAGGTTTCAGAACAAAGCTCTCCGATACACAGATTTCCAGCGAAGAAAGAATAAATTTGATTCTTACAACTCCAGAAAAAGATATTGTTCAAATTGAAGAGATAAATATGCCCGAACCGGAGTATTCACGTATTTTCGATACTGTTTTGTGTGAGATCTGCGAAGAATCGGTAGTTGAAAGTAAAACCCGGATGCTCGATGGGAAAACTGTTTGCATTCCATGTTATGAAAAATAAAAATGCCTTTCTGAGGTCTCTTTTAGCTTTGCACACGACTGCGTCCGGCGTAGCTTTAGCGAAGACGGAAGAATCTCGTGGATGAACACACAGCTTTGCAGCTCGTCAACAGAATGAGATCCTTCCTAAGAACAGCAAGTAGAAATCCTCAGGATGACAGAATATTTAAATAAAATTAAGTAGAATAAAAAGTGAGTAACGAGGTCACTCTTTTAGCGATCACAGCTGCATCGATCGGCTTTTTTCACACATTGTTCGGACCCGATCATTACCTGCCGTTCATCATGATGTCCAAGGCAAGGAACTGGTCAACTCCCAAAACTATGCTGATAACTTTTTTATGTGGACTGGGGCATGTGGGAAGCTCTGTAATTCTGGGAATAATTGGAGTTTCGATAGGAATTGCCATAACTAAGATCGAGTTTTTTGAATCTTTCCGGGGCAACCTGGCAGCCTGGGCTTTTATTGCCTTCGGACTGGTTTATTTTATCTGGGGAATTCGGCAAGCGATTCGCAATAAACCGCACACTCACCTGCATATTCATAAAGACGGTACATCGCACGAACACGAACACGCTCACATCAGAGACCACTCTCATGTGCACGAAAACAAAGGTAAAACAATCACACCCTGGATACTTTTCACAATTTTTGTTTTGGGACCTTGTGAACCGTTAATTCCAATACTGATGTATCCGGCTGCAAAAAATAACGTTGGTGGTTTGATATTGGTCACATTGATCTTTGCAGCGGTAACTATCGGCACGATGATGGTTGTGGTTTATGTTACTTCCACCGGAATAAAATTAATTCCTATGAAAAAGATGGAAAAATATTCCCACGCAATTGCCGGAGCGATAATTTTGTTCAGCGGATTGGGTATTCAGTTTCTGGGATTGTAAAACCCCTCTGCTTTCTCCCCTTGACAGGGGAGACATAAGAAAATTAGAAGGAAAATATATTGTCTTACCAGATTAAAGCCCTCGCATTAGATAGGGAGAGGGTTGAAAAAGGAGAAATAGATGGATACAAAAGAAATTAAAGTGATGAAAAAAATATTGAACATCAACGACAGAATCGCAGATGAACTCAGGATATCATTAAAAGAAAAAGGGATTCTTTACATAAACCTGATGAGCTCTCCCGGTTCGGGAAAAACAACTCTCCTGGAAAAAACCGCAGAGAAATTCGGGAAGAATATCTTCGTTATCGAAGGTGATATTCAAACAACTCTCGACGCGGAAAGAGTGGCAAAAGCAGGAATTCGCAGCTTTCAGATAAATACAGGTCCTTTTGGTGGTGACTGCCACCTGGAGTCCGGCTGGATAAAATCTGCATTAGAAGAGATCGACCTTGAAGGAATTGATATTCTGTTCGTAGAAAATATCGGCAACCTGGTGTGTCCTGCAGAATTCGATGTGGGAGCTCATATCAATGCAGTGGTTCTCAGCGTTACGGAAGGTGAAGATAAACCTCTTAAATATCCCCTTGCTTTCAGGAACTCTCAGCTTTGCATAATTTCCAAAACCGACCTTCTTCCCTACCTCGATATCAGCATTGAAAAGATCAAAGAAAACATCAAAAAAGTAAATCCACAAATGGAAGTGATAGAACTTTCAGCAAAAACCGGTGATGGATTTGAAGATTGGATAAAATATTTGAAGAAGAATAAAAAATAAGCCATCCAATTTTGGACGGCTCATGATTCTGAGGTCCCTGAGCACTTCATTTTTGAACCAGATATTAAAGGAAATAACTCAAGAACTACGCAATATATTCAAGCTTAAAGAGACTCTAGACAATAATCTTGTTTCATCAATAACATCTTCCTAACTTTCTGAAAATCACCTGCTTCCAACCCCCACTATCTCCCCCTAATTAGGGGGAGAATAAAGAGGGAGTGAAAAACTACTTCAACAATATCATCTTCTTAACTTTCTAATAAAACTGGAGAAGGGCTTACAGATTGAGTTTAGTATTTGAATAAGAACAAAAAATAAGCCATCCCATTCCGGATGGCTCTTTAAACTGGGGTGGATGATGGGACTCGAACCCAGAAACCAATTTATTTATATTGACATCTTATATTTGTTTCGATTAATTTGCATCAGGTCTTATTATAAGTGGATGTAGAAAATCGCTAAATTTCATTAATTTAGATTTACTTAGATTTATCGTTGTGAAAATTCACAACGGTTTAAGCATTTTTCACAACGGTTTTCACAACAGTTTTACAGCGATTCCTACAGATATGTTAATTATTATAATTGAGGAGTTAATAATGAATGAAAAATTGAAACAGGAAATTCGCTATTACAATAAGAAATCTGCATACAAAATTAAGTACCGCAAAAGACAAAATGATTTTTCCTTGTATCTCGATCTACAGCGTAAGGGTATAAGGCAAACTATCAATCTTAATCTCTTTGTTACAGGGAAAATCTCATATTTCAATATAGACAAGGAAAGACTTAAACTTGCAGTGAAAGAACAGGAAATTAAAAATGAAGAATTTAAACTTAGAAGCAATTCAGGTCATATTCCAAAAGAAAAACTGCAGGAAATGGAAATTGAAAAGTATATTCGAAACTTAGCTGATGACCAAGTAGTTGTAAGTACAAGGAAGAATTGGTTAAGCCTTAATAAACATTTAAAAGAATTTTACAAAAGTAAAAAACTAAAATTCAAGCACATAGATCGAAACTTCTGCAAGTCCTTTGCAAAATATCTTGAAAAGAATCTCTCTCCGAATACAGCTCATGCATATTTTGGAAAATTCAAACAAGCTCTCTACAAAGCTGTTGATGACAGAATTTATGATATTAATCCTGCTGTAAGTGGATCACGAATAACAATCTCTAAAAAAGCCACAAACAGGGAATTCTTAACATTGGATGAAATAAGTCAAGTTTATGAAACAGACTTTTATTTACCACAGCTAAAAAATGCTTTCATATTTGCTTGCTTTACCGGGCTTAGATTTGTTGATATTAAAGGCATTAGATTTGAAGATATTAATGAATCCACATTGGTTTTTGTTCAAAGCAAAACTGATGAACCGGTCAGAATAAAGCTTCATTCTATCGCTAAGGATATAATTGAAATTCAAAAGAAAGAATTGAAAAGGGAATCAGGATTGATATTTGATCTGCCGGATTATGAGTACAGTAGATTAAAAATGCACGAACTTATTAAAACTGCAGGAATCAATAAGAGAATTACTTTCCATTGTGGACGTCATACATTCGCTACAATGTGTTTAACTTATGATATTGACCTTTACACTGTCAGTAAATTACTCGGGCATACTGATATTAAACACACACAGATCTATGCTAAACTGATCGATAAGAAGCGAGACGAAGCAATAGATAAATTGCCAACAATTTGAAGGAGTAAAAAATGAAATATACTACATTTGATACAGAAAAAGAGATGAAAGGTTTATCTAAGAAAATAATCGAAATTTTCAATGTAGAACCATATTCATGCGGATTATATAGTAAAGTATTAAAGAATATAGTTAACACTTTTATAAAATTACGATTAGATAGATTTTTATCAAGAATTGAAAGAAAACCTGAGATTAATATAAAGAATTTTGGTATTATAGAAACTGTTAGTCATCATTATAAACGTCGTTTTTTGTATTCAGAAGATGATGAGTCTTTAGAATGGATTTTACATGAACTAATACCTTCATATTACAACCTCTTTGATTCTGAAGCTTATTTCAATGGGAAATTCAGCTTTGATGATAGATTAGAAGCAATAAAATCATACTATAAAATTGATATAAGTAAATCAAATTTGATTAGTTTTTGGATTAACAAAAATTATGCTGAACTTACTTCCGAAGTTATTGATAAATACAACAAATTTCTATCTATATTGTTTACAATTAATAAAACAATTTATATATCTGATAATCCCTATGTCTTTGAGAATGAAATATCAGAGAAAGAAATTAGAACAATTACAATAAACAAGACTAACAAAATAATTAATATTGATTATTTATTTTTCCACGTTGAAGCAAATATCCTATCTGAGTTGTATAGCATTTTAGAAGAGAATGGAGGATTGATCAAATCATTATACTTGCTTCCAAATAGAAAAAAGGAAATTCAAAATATTAGACAATATCTAAAAACAAACGACCTTTTTAAATTTGATTTGATAAAAACAGATTTTATGTTATTAAAGAATGGAAAACGTATTAATAATGATAATGATACAAAATTAGAATTCATACAAAGAATTAGAAAGAATGATCCTGTTAAAATTACAATGACAAAAGAACATGCATATTTTAACTTTCCACTAATACGAGAAGAAAAATATTCATCATCTGATATTAGAAATAAATTACAAGAAACATTTAAAAAATGGTTATATAACTCACAGATCTCAGAATGGGAAAATAGTTGGATAGATATAGTAAAAGATAACAAAAGTACAACTATTCAAAATCTTGCAAGAAAGATCCCTAAAGAAAAATTCAATGGTCAGAATGGAGATAGTAGAGTAAGCAAATATGATGATAAAGAACTCTGGATTCAACTTATATATCATACAGAGGGCAAATCACCATCTGGTAAAGTTAATAACATTGAATATAAATATAAGAAAATTACTCATCAAACAATTGCAAGTCGCTTAAACCAAATGAAACCTTATTTAAAAAATTATCTTAGTCCTGAAAAAGACGATGTTTATAATAGTTTTAAAAGCTGGACTAAATTATTCAATTATTTTGAAAAGAATAAGAGAGATTTTGATGCAACTTGGCAAGATTATCAAAAAGGTAAGAAGAAATGACTTACTTACCAAAATAAAAAAAGATAGAGTTAAACTAAGATATAATAATAAAACAAAAATAAAAACAGGTAAGTTAAGAATATAACCTTCTCAAATATAGTAAAATAGCCTATAGTCTCCATAGATCATAAATTAATTATGGAGGATATAATGACTATTAAAGACAAAGAACAAAGTAGCAAAATTCAAAAACCGTACCTATCGTTAGAAGAAGCATGCAAGTACTTATCAATTTCTAAAGCCACAATGTACCAGAGAACATCACGTAAAACTATGAAGCATTTCAAATGCGGTCGCAAAATCCTATTCAAAATTACTGACCTCAATGATTATATTGAATCCCATCAAGTTAAAACATTAACAGAACTGGAACAGGATGCATTAACCAATATTATAACCGGAAAATGAGGATATTATGAATAATTTAATATCTTCAAAATACAAACATCTTCTCTATCGTGATTTATGTAGAGATACTTTTTTGCTTACAAAATACATGGAAATCTACAGAAAGTCAAAATCGACTTTAGGTTGTTACTGTTGGAGCTTTAAAACCCTCGTTAAGTTAAGAACAAAAGGCATTATTTTCAACGAATGGTCAACTGATGATGGTTTATATACCTTTGAGACAAAAAACGAAAATCTGGACGTTTTAATTCAATGTGGCGCACCTAAAAGAAGGATACACAAAAAAGGTAAATTGCTTAAGTCTCGAAAGCAAAAATTAGGACATAAGATAATTCCATTCAATCCAAAATTGGATGAAGCTATTTCTTCAAAAGTTTGTAAATAATTACAAATTTTTGTTAGTAGACTAAAGATGCTCGTTGCGATTAACACGAAGTATAGATATTATAAGGAGAGAGATGAAAACAAACTCTCGAAAGATTGGATTGTTGTTGATTATAACTATAAACAGTTGATCGAACACTTGATGAGTGGATATCCAATAACTAACATCTACACTACTGGAGTAAAAAACTTTAGAAGAAAAGCAAAACATTTCACATCAGCTTCATTCATTCCGTTGGATTTTGATAATGATCCCAATGAATTATTCAAGTATTATGCAAAAGAATTTACAGTAAGAGAACTAACTACGGGTTTTTCTGACCGGGCTAAGTTTATAAAAGAAAATGCTTATATTGGTTATCTTACTTATAATCATACAAATGAACCTAACAGGTTCAGAATAATATTCAAATTGCCTAAACCGATAATAGATATAAATGAATATATCAAAGTTTACAAAGCATTTTTGGATAAATTTCCTTCTGCTGATCATAATTATGTAATTTCTACTGGCTTTGTATGGGGAGCAAAAAAAGGTACTCTTCCACTTAAGTTGGGTAACAACCTATCTGAAAAAACACTTAAGGCTGTTTTAGAGTACACTCAAAAGCTTTCTAAGAGCATAATTATTAAGAGCAATAACAAATCTTTTATAGAAGATAAATTATTATGTGGAAAGCAGGTTGAGACTGAAATCAATAAATACTTAACTGAACTTAAGCAAGCTAAACATCACAATAGAATGATCACGTTAAACAAAGTATGTTATTCAATTGGTGGATTAATTGCTGTATTTGAATTAAGTCAAGCTGTTGAAGAGACTATTAAAGCTGAAATTAGGAAAATGGCTTATGAATTAGGATCAATAACAAACTATGAGAGTTTCACTAAAAATAATATAAATATAGCGATTAACAAGTCAATTAACGAAGGCAAGAAGAAGCCTTTGAACTATGAAGACATCCGAAATACAAAATATCGTTTATTTAATAACCTACCAAAAAAGGGATATTTTCAATTTCCTCAGCAAATATCAACTGACTACCCATCTCCTGAATACATTAGTGAGATACCTAACCAGAAAATAGAAGAAGCAGTAACAATGCAAATAGCCTACTTTGGAAAATTCTTAATAAGTAATGATGAAATAATTGATGAAACATTCATATTTGATATATTTGATGTCCTTAAGAACAATGAAGCTCTCAAATCCTATTTAGCCCTCTGGGAATATGCGAACATTAAAAACACATTAAGCTTTAAAGATATTGAAATTAACGAAATTATTAAATTAGCATACCCAGATCTAAATAAACAAGAGATGTATAGACATAGAAAAAAATTCAAAAACTATATAAAAAAACTCTTTACTATCACGCTTTTTAGGAAAACAAAAATAAACAATACTGAACTTGAAGAAGGAATACATTTAATAGATAAACTATTATTTATCACCAAAAGACATCACCATTTAATATCTTATACACTACCGGAAACTTTCGGAAAATTTGGATCTTATTTACCATACAGTTTAAAAAAACTAACCGGTAATGAAAAAGGTGCTTCTAATCTGGTGATTGCATTATTTAAGGAAGCATTCAGGATAAACGGTTTTGAACGGATAAAAAAAGATAGTGGGGATTTTACACCACCAGAGAATATCAAACCCATAAAGTGGTCAAAAGAGAGAGTACTTAAAGAGACCAGAACTATCACCACCAAAAATGTAACTGAAAGAAGCAAATTGCTCAACAACACATTAACAAAATTGAAAAGAATAAATATTATTGATCGATACACTATGCTAAACAACGAAGTTTATATTTACCTTAAAGAGTAAAGGCTAATTTAAGAAAAGAAGTAAACATCGAGTTTAATAGAAGTAAACATCGAGTTGAAGATCGGTTTTCAATAAGAGCAACATAAAAATGGATTTACAGAAATTTAAACTTTCTCTAAAGTATATTAAAGTAACCTGTATTATATATATTATTCAATATAAATTGGGTATGTTCTCCTTGAATAGCAATATAACCTGGCAACATCAAGCCCATATCTTTATAATCAATCTTCAAGTAGATAATATGACACTTTTTATGCGTAATGAACTTTATTCGCATTAATTTAAAATAACCAATTATTGTTAATGTCAATTTAGTAAGTATGTTAGTGATTTAAACAAACATAAATCCCGTTAACATTTATAATAACTCCATTAATGCTTACATTAATTCCATTAAAATTTATAGTAACTCAATTAGTACTAACAATAATCTTATAGCCACTCATTTTATTACACATTTTAAATCCAAATGTTCTTGACATTATTATTAGTATAGTGTCTTTTAATTTTATAATTATAAAAGTATTTCTTTAATACTTTATGATCTGAACTAATCTGAAAGATTTTTTGTTTTTGGAGGATTTTATGAGACAAATGGATTTTAAAAGTTTTTTAATAGGCTTCTTATTTGCTATTTTAATCTGTTTAATTCTTTGGTATTGCATGTATAGGGACATTGGTAGATATCAAATTAGTGCAGGATATGGAACTATTTTCACGATAGACACAAAAACAGGAGAGATTAGAGGGTCACTGTCTTACGAATCCTTTCAAGACATACCCTTAAAAGAGTAATTATATTTATGTAAACAAGACAAATAAGTAATTAGGGTGAGTAACTTACACGACATGATAGCAGGTTTTTTTAATAGGCTTTTTTTTTCATCTCGTGTCTCCTTTAACTTTTTAATTTGTATTTAGAGGTTTTAATGAAAGCAAAACAAAAATTAATTGTAATAATATTCATCTTAGTTTTAGTAATAATGCTATTATTTCCTATAACCTATCGGGAAGGATACCCAGAAATAAACAATTATAGATACATGTTTATAACATCATTATTTTCACAGAAATCATGGCATCCACATAATATCCATACTGGATTATATGCGATTCAAATTACATTAATATCCATGATATTTGCACTAACATACTACTTAAACAAAGATTGATGAGCTTTCATCAAAATAAACAAATTGTGTTTATAGAAAAAACATCTGCTCATAGCCAGATCCTCCACAATAAGCAAGAAGGTAAGCAGGAAGAATCGTTGCACACTCAGAACATAGTAACAATTTAGAAAAAGGAGTATAATATGAAATTGATTTTTAGTTTAATTATTATTTCTATTCTTGTAACATCATGTAATAAAATCGATGATAAGCAAATAGTAGAAACAGAAGAAACAGAAGAGAGTTTTGATACTTTATCTGAATTTATTTTCCGTATGGATTTGCCAATTTATGTATTAATCTCAGAAAAATATGGATTTAAAGATTTAAGATTGATTAAAGCTATGAAAGATTATAAAAAGGATGAATTTTTATTTTTTGATGATCTTGTTGATTATAATCAAGATATTCTTGAAAGCAGTTTATTAGATTCTATGATTGTAAAATTCAGGATATTATCCTTAAAATATAATATTTCACCAGATACGTTAGCATCTGCTCTTTTAGATTTACAATTTGCAGAGGAATGTAATTATGAAAATTTTAATCAAGAATATTTAGATCAAGACTACTACGAATAATTATCCATCATGATAAAGATTTGATAAAGTGGACTGAAATTTAATTAAAACAATTAAGTTCAATATTAGCCTTAGTTGTTTTAAACAGTTGTTAAGCTCAATTTAATAGCTCTGTAATAGAAGATAAATACTTATTGTTATAAATCTACATATTCATATTTATTGGTTACAATCAAACCATTTGAATTAGCATAGCTAATCCAGAATTTTTTTATTTTTTTTCTCAGAGCGCTGTCGGAAACGTATATACTATAAGACACCCGGTCCCCCTCGGTTGGGTAGTTTCCATACTCCAAGAATTTCACATTATTTATCGTTGGAAGTGTGTTGTGACTATGTTCCACGTCATTATCCATTATGCTCTTACGCCTACTACAATACTGCTATATGGTCGTGTTACTACTACTGCTCATTTATTAACATAATAATTGAGACTGATTTCGGTTAGAGGGAGATGGGTAAGGTACAGAATAGATTTGAAAAGTTCTTCTGGTTGCATTTGTACAGGTCAGGTTGCGTTATCTTATCGTAAGACTATAAAACTGCATCTGGCATATTATTGTTACATACTACTAAACAATATTTATCTTGACGTGATATTTGATTTATCACATTCTCACTTATGTAATTATAAAGTATTTCTATGATACTGAAAACGACCTGAAAAAACTTGAAAGAAAAGTGTAATTTGGAGGTTTTTATGAAACAAATCTTAATTATCTTATTTTTATTGGTTTTTGCTTTTATTAATGCCACTATCATCAACATACCAGCAGACCAACCTACAATACAGGCTGGAATTAATGTATCAGTTACTGGTGATACTATTCTGGTGCAACCAGGAGCTTATGTTGAAAACATCGATTTTAGTGGCAAGAATATTACAGTTGCATCATACTTTCTGACATTGCAAGATTCAAGCGTGATAGAACAAACGTTGATATTGGGAACTGGTAGTACATGTGTTGTAACATTCAGTAACAATGAAACTTATGATGCAAAACTTATTGGCTTTACTATTTCTGGCGGGGTAGGATACCAGAGCAAAGGAGGAGGTATCTATTGTGATAATAGTAGTCCCACATTAAGTAATTTAATTATAAGTGGTAATCATATAACAAATATATCAAGCAGTTTTCAAGGTGGTGGTGGTATCTACTGCTATAATTCTTCAGTTATTATTTGCGATGTAATAATTCAAGATAATACTGTTAATAATATTGATGAAAGTAATTGTGGTGGTGGTGGATTATATTTACGTGATTCTTATAATGCAACATTAACAAATCTTACGGTACAAAACAATAATGCTTCGGGTAATGGAGATGGTCGCGGTGGAGGTTTATTTATAGTTTCTTCCGATCAAACAACATTAACAAATCTTACGGTACAAAACAATAATGCTTCGGGTAATGGTGGCAGTCGCGGTGGAGGTTTATATATAGTTTCTTCCGATCATGCAACATTAGAAAACCTCATAATACAAAATAATAGTGCTTCATCACCTTCTGGTTTTATTTATGGTGGTGGAGTATATTTAATACACTCGTATTTCGCAACATTAGAAAACCTCATAATACAAAATAATAGTGTCTCAGCACCTTCTGGTTTTGCTTATGGTGGTGGATTATGTTTACATAGCTCTGAATATTCTACTTTAGATAGTTTGATTATAATTGAAAATTTTCTATCAGGAAGTTATACAAAAGGTGCTGGAGTTTATTTAACTTCAAGTGGATATAGTTTTACGAACACAGAAATTTCTAAAAATTACAGCTATTCTGGCTCTAATAATCATGGTGGAGGAATATATCTAAGTAATGGCACTCTGTCTTTAACAAACACTACAATTACTGATAATTCTGATGATTTTGAAGGGTCAGGTATATACAACCATGATGGTACGATTTCCATGACCAACAGTATTATTTGGAATGATGATATTTTGTTAGAAATAAATACCAGTAATTTAAGTGTTTCTTATTGTGATATTGAAGGTGGACAATCTGGAATAATTAATAATAACAATGCAGCAGTTTATTGGTTGGGAGTAAATCTTGATGCTGATCCGTTATTTGTAGATGCAGTGAATGGAGATTATCATCTTACAGTAAATTCACCTTGTATTGATGCAGGAAGTCCATATTCACCGCATGATCCTGATGGAACAATAGTAGATATGGGAGTATATTACTTTGAACAAAGAGTACCAATAGCTGATTTTACAGCTAATGTAACATCTGGCAATTTTCCATTAACAGTAGAATTTACTGATCTATCAATTATAGGTAATTCAGGAACATCAATAGATAATTGGAGTTGGGACTTTGATAATGATGGAGTTGAAGATTCATATTTACAAAATCCAACTTACACATATACTCTGCCAGGTATTTATACTGTTTCTTTAACAGTAACTGATGATGGTTTTGAGGATACAGAGATTAAGGAAGATTATATTGGTGTTGATCAGGAAATAGTAGTAACCGATATTCAACCCTCACCTGGAACTGTCACAATTAATGAAATGGAAACAATAGATTTCTTTTTCAGCGGATACGATCCTGATGGTAATCCGCTTGATTATAGTTGGAAGTTAGACGGTGTTGAAGTATCGATAGACAGCACATATCTTTTTGAAACAAACTACACATCTACTGGCATATATCTTGTAACATTAGATGTTACGGATAATTTCACAGACAATACTTTATATTATGAATGGAATGTGACTGTAAATGATGTGGATCAACCGATAGTAGTGAATGATATTCAACCTACACCGGGTTCTTTAACCATTGATGAAATGGATACAATTAATTTCTATTTTAGTGGTTATGATCCAGACGGTAATCCCCTTGATTATAGTTGGAAATTAGATGGAGTTGAAGTCTCCATAGTAAGTACATATGATTTCATAACAGATTATACATCAGCAGGAGATTATATTTTAACCCTTGAAGTAACAGATAATTTTGGAACAGACAGAATATCTCGAAATGTTTCAAGGAACAGCATAAATTATTCTTGGGATATTACCGTTATCAATGTTGATCAGGAAATAGTTGTAACAGATCTTTCTTACGCCACCTATAATGGCAGCATTTGGGTGCCAGATGATCAAACTATCAATGAAATAGAAGAGTTGAACTTTTTCATCACAGCTACTGATCCCGATGGCAATCCTCTGGAATATAGTTGGAAATTGGATGGTTCAGAGATGTCCACAGATGCTTCTTATAATTTCACAACTAATTACACTTCTGCCGGTAATTATGTGGTTACTCTGGATGTTACCGATAGCTTCTACGACAGATCGGAAAGTTATCGAAATGAATTAAATTACAGTTGGATAGTTATAGTTAATGATACAGATCAAACAATCATTGTAACCGATATTCAACCTACACCGGGAGCAATTTCTATATTTGAAATGGAATATATAAATTTCTTTATTGAAGCACATGATCCTGATGGTAATCCCTTAGAATACAGTTGGAAGCTTGATGACATAGAGGTTTCTACTACAATCATGTACTTTTTTTCAACAGATTATACAATGTCCGGTTTATATCTGGTTACGCTGGATGTTACCGATAATTTCACAGATAACTCACTATATTTTGAATGGAATGTTGAGGTAATCGATGTAGATCAAGATATTATAGTAACAGAAATTTATCCGGTGCCAGGAACAATTACAATTGATGAGCTGGATACTATTAATTTCTATTTTAGTGGTTACGATCCTGATGGCAATCCTCTTGATTACAGTTGGGAACTTGATGGAGTTGAGGTTTCCACAGACAGCACCTACACCTTTGAAACCGATTACACATCTGCTGGGGAATATGTAGTTACTTTTGAAGTTACAGATAACTTTGGAGCCCGCAGAATTTCCGGTGTTTCCAGAAATACTTTGTACTATTCCTGGGATGTCACTGTGAACGATGTTGACCAGTCGATTGTAGTAAACGAACTCATTCCTCCAGAAGGAGATATCACGATCGATGAGGGTGATGTGATCAACTTCTCTATCGATGCTTATGACCCGGATGGAAACGACCTTGAATATTCCTGGCAGGTTGAAGGTTTAGAAGTATCCGTGGTAAGTACGTTCGATTTCATTACAGATGAAAATTCAGCCGGTGAATATGAAGTAACACTCTATGTTACGGATAACTTTGGTACCAGAAATGAACTCAACTTTCTGTGGAATGTTACTGTTAATGATGTGTCTGATTCCGGGGATGTACTAATTCCCACAGTTACTAAACTCTACCAGAATCATCCTAATCCATTCAACCCAATTACAACAATTAGTTTTGATATAAAAGAAAGTAAAAGTGGTATTCTTTCAATATTCAATTTAAAAGGACAAATAATAGAGTCTCAAAGGTTTAATTCCAGCAAACAAAATTACTTATGGAATGCGAAGGATTGTAGCTCTGGAGTGTACTTATACAAATTACAAACGGATAGTTATTCCGTAGTTAAGAAGATGGTGTTGATAAAGTAGGGATAGCTCGCGAGCTGTCCGAAAAGTTTTCAAAGTAAATGATAAAGGTATCGAAATTGTAAATTGGTTTATTTAAGGAAATATTAATTAACATTCGCTCACAGCAAGATGAAGTCCCAAGTATTACATAATAAAATATTATAAGGTGGTTTCGTTAAACGGTATTCCTGTGAATGTAAACAGGTATTCTAAGTTTGTCAGGTAGGGTTCACAGCGATACCTCGAAGAAAGGTTAGAATAAACCAGCGATAACCGTTAAAAAGCTGTAATTTATCCGGCATATATATGCCCTTCCAAAACTCGCTCAAATTCTTCTGGGAAGGGCTGCCGGTTTTAAAATCATATTCTTTGTTTGCTTTTTAACGCTTCCGCCGGCTTGCCTGGGCTACGCCCGGGCTTTTCTGAGGTTTACTTTCTTCCAGCTTCGCTGTTTCACTCCATTGAAAGATTAGGAAAGCTCTCAACCCCTCATAATATGGCATAATGACGGTTATTCCTTTGGAGTGCCTGTATATTATGCAAACTTGGTAAGAGTTCGCTCACTTACTCTGTGGTAAGTGGTCGCTTTGCCTTTTTTAGGTGAGAGAGTCGGCAAAGCTCGCATTCGCCCCGTAGCCACGCCCTTCGGGGCTCATTACGGTATTTTATATCTACGCTGTGATACTACCTTTTCTTATACAATATGCACGTGATCATGTTGACAGTGTATTCTATATTAATAAAAAATAACATTATAAATCTTCTCTTAACTTATACAAACATAAATTTTACACAACTTTTATTTCCCTGTTACGGTGTTTTTGAAAGTGTGTGATGTAGAGTAATATAAAGAGAAAAGAAAAAGATTTTCGGTACCTCCACTTTTTTCTCTAATTTAATACATAAAGAAAAGGAAGATGATAAGTAGTGAGTTGAATTAGCCTGTTAGTGCTATATTTCAGTTACATATAGAAGCTTTATTCTCAAATTAATATAAAACTACATATTTGTAAAAAACTATTCTTGTACACACTTCAGAATCAATGTGAATTTATTAATTCGAAGGTAGATTAATAATTATTTTATAAAAAAATAAAAAGGCTAACTTTTTTCTTTTTAAAGGGGGCTGTCAGAAAGATATAATAATTCGGAGGGGGCATCCCCCTTGCATGGGGGGAGTAGGTATTGAAATATATCTTAGTATGCAAATTCCTTTTTATATGTAATGATAAAAAGGAGTTCTTTCTATTATAAAGAAAATAATCTGTTTTTGTCTGTTTTTATATAGATTTCACAACAATTTTCACAACGATTACAAAATATATCGACATAAATAAATAGACCTAACTCATTATTTTAAAATAAATTAAGTCTATGTAAAATGGGGTGGATGATGGGATTTGAACCCACAACGCCTGGAACCACAATCCAGTGCTCTACCATTGAACTACACCCACCATTAAGAAATAAATTCCAAATCACAAATAACAAATGACAAATGGCAAATTAATAGATTTTCAATCTTCAATTCTCAATATAAAAATGGCACGCCAGAAGGGATTCGAACCCCTGGCCTACGGATTAGAAATCCGTTGCTCTATCCTGCTGAGCTACTGGCGCATACAATAATAATTGGTAGCGGCGCAGGGACTCGAACCCCGGACACTCGGATTATGATTCCGATGCTCTAACCAACTGAGCTACGCCGCCATTTATATTTTTCACTTCTATAAAAAAAAAGTAGCAAGAACAGGATTTGAATGCGCCTGCTGCGCAAAAGCCTGCGTCCGGCTACCGCCGGATATAAATCCGACTTAATATAAATTCTCTTTCAAACACTCAAAAAAATGGTAGCGAGGGCAGGATTTGAACCTGCGACCTTCGGGTTATGAGCCCGACGAGCTACCAGACTGCTCCACCTCGCAATAAAAGCTTGCAAATATTTTTCCCCACCTATCGAGTGTCAAGGAAAAGTTAAAAAGAAAAGCCTTGACGTTTTACCCTCTGAAAAAGCTTCTAAAGCAGGAGTATTAAAGTTATATGTTTAGTGAGATTATAGTAAATGTCCACCCTTTGGAAACCAGGATCGCCATTCTGGAGGATAATAAATTAATAGAGCTATTTGCAGAAAAAAAAGAAAAAGAAATTCTGGTTGGAAATATCTATAAAGGTATAGTGCGAAATGTTCTGCCTGGTATGGGAGCTGCTTTTATAGATATTGGTCTTTCCCGTACTGCTTTTTTACATTTTAAAGATATAAATCCCAAAGAATTGCCAGCATTAAAAAGAAAAATATTCAATAAGGGAAATTCATCTAATATAAGCAAAATACTCTCTCCGGGCGATGAGATAATAGTGCAGGTGAAAAAAGATCCGCTGGGGAAAAAAGGTGCTCGTGTTACCAATAATCTTTCGATTCCTGCAAAATTCCTAGTTTATATGCCCAATGTAAAGAAACTGGCATTATCCAGAAAGATAACCTCTTCTACAGAGAAAAAGCGGATCAAAACGATTCTGGAAAAAATTAAAGACCCCAGCGTAGGACTCATCATACGAACAGATACCGAGAGCATTACCGAAGATGATTTCATTCGGGAATACAACGGACTTGCCAAAACCTGGAAATTCATCGAAAAGCAAATGAAACACGGCAAACCCCCAGTGTGTATTTACGACGAGAACGATCTTTCCTTTTCATTGGTTCGTGATTTATTCAGTTCACAGGTAAACCGATTGGTGGTAGATGATAAAAAGCTGAAAAATAAGATTGTATCACGACTTAAGCAGTTCACACCAGAATTTGTGGACCGCATAGAATTATACCAGGAAGATTCTCCCATTTTTGATGCCTATGGTGTGGAAAAAGAGATCGAATCCATTTTCAGATCACGAGTCAATCTACCCAGTGGTGGAAATATTACCATCCAGCAGACCGAAGCCCTGGTAGCTATCGATGTAAATACCGGCAGCTTTGTAGGCAAAGATAACTATGAGGAAACAATAGAAAAAACTAATGCCGAAGCAGCTTACGAGATCGCTCGCCAGATCCGGCTGCGTGACCTGACTGGAATTATGGTCATAGATTTTATTGATATGAAAAACGAAAAAAGTCAGGAGAAAGTATTTTCAGTTTTAAAACAATCTTTAAAAAGCGATCGTGCAACAAATAAAATTTATTCTTTCAGTCCACTTGGACTGGTAGAAATATCCAGGAAAAGAACACGACCCAGCCTGCTTCTCACCTATACTGAACAGTGTCCGCACTGCAATGGTACCGGTCGACTTTTATCACGTGATTCTGTGGCTGTGAGCATTTCGCGCTGGTTGAGAAGAGCAAAATATTTCCTGAAAAGAGAACCTTTAAAAATAGTAGTCCATCCGAATGTGAAAAGGTTCATCGAAGAAAATCCGGACATTTTCAAAGAGATCGAAAACAAGCTGGAATTTATTGCAGAAGAGCAAATCGAATTCGACCAGTTCAAGGTGTTTTCCATCCAGACAAAAAAGGAATACACAGATACTTATAACACTTGATAATAATCTTGACAGAAAACAGCACTGAAAACTTTTTAGTTGTTCCTAAAAGTAATGGGAGGTTGTAAGGAGATAAGATGTACGCGATAGTTGAATTTAAAGGGGCTCAGTTGAAAGTGGAAAAAGATCAAACTGTACGAGTTCCGTTCTTAGCTGAATATGAAATCGGTGCAGAGATAGAAATACAAAATGTTCTGCTTCTGCATACTGATAAAGATACGATTGTAGGAAAGCCTACCGTAAAAAACGCAAAGGTTAAGGCTGAAATTATTAATCATTTCAAAGATAAAAAAGTTATTGTATTCAAGAAAAAAAGAAGAAAAGGTTACCAAAAAAAGCAAGGTCACAGACAAAATTATACTGAGATCAAAATTAAGGATATCTTAAACTAGGCGGATATTATGGCACATAAGAAAGGTGTTGGAAGTAGTAAGAACGGTAGAGATAGTAATCCCCAATATCTCGGCGTAAAAAAATACGGTGGAGAACAAGTTCTGGCAGGAAACATCCTGGTCAGACAAAGAGGTACCAGAATCCATAAAGGTAACAATGTTGGATTAGGAAAAGATTACACTCTTTTTGCACTGATAGACGGCTTTGTAAAATATGAAACCAAAAAAGCCGGCAGAAAGTTTGTAAATGTATACACTGATAAAATGTAAGTAAGACTATAAACATTCAAAGCAGCTTGAAAGAGCTGCTTTTTTTTGTCCAAAAATATTGCGTTAAAATAAAAAAATAAAAAAATTTAAAACTCATAAATATCAATTATAAAATTATTATGTTGACATCATTTGTAAAAAAATATTTTTATTGTATTAATATACTTTTTCCAAAAACAAAGGAGGAAAACAAATGAAAAAAAGATTGATGGTCGGCATTCCGATTTTGGTCTTACTTGTACTGTTTATAGGCTGTGCAAACAAAGACCCGATCGGGATTGAACAATTTCAACTGGCTTTCCCAGATTCATCCTCATCGCCAGCAATTAACAGTTCTGTACTAACAGACGGAATTGATTTTTCCATTGGTTATTACAATGGAAATATTCGTACAGATCGAATTAGTTTGGAATGGCAAGCAAGTACAGATGAGGAATTTTTATGTTACAAAATATTTAAAGCAATAGGTCAATATGAAGATGAACCAACTTTTGAACACATAGAAACCTTTAATGACCAGGGTAACACAACCTTTATTGACTCTACTCTTGTGCAAGATCAATATTATATCTACAAAATCGCTACGATCTTTAATAATGGTACACACATAACTGATGATATAGAAATTAAAACACCTAAATGGCAGGCTCCAGGAAATATCACTATCAACGGATTAAGCACAACAATTATAGAGTTAGCTTGGGAAGATAACACCGAATCCGAAACAGGGTTCATGATCTATGTTGATACGCTTACAACTGTTCGACAATTTGTTACAATTGACTCCTTCACAACTGGACAAGATGTTACAAGTTGGCTTTTCGATGATTTACCAACAACACCAGTATACAGATTCAGTATCAAAGCAATGGGAGACTGGGAAGAAGAAACACAGGTTTCGGAAAGCACTCCTTTTGTATTTTCAGATTTAGTATTTGATCCACCTGATGATCTTACCTTAGATCAAGAAAGTGGAACAATAGCTGTTATACTAAATTGGCAAGACAATTCAAACCTGGAAACAGGTTTTGAGGTTGAACGTAAAATAAATAGTGCTGATTTTGAACTTATTGCAACTATACCTACTTATAATGCTGTAGAATATACAGACTACGACACTACTTCATTCAATTATGGCGATACCCTTACTTATCAAGTTAGAGCTTATAATGACTATCAGACGATTGAATACACCGATTATTCTAATGAAGAATCTATCATCATTGTTGAACCGTCTGGAAACCAAACCACTATCAGCGTGACAGTAGATAATTATCCAGGTGAAGCATCCTGGAATTTATATTGCTATCCCACTAGTTCTTACTATTTCCCGACAGATCAGACTTTCAGTTATAATTACGAAAATCAGGTATTCACAATTGATCTGGAAGACGGACATTATGCTGTTCATTGCTGGGATACATTTGGTGATGGCGGCATATCAGGAATAGTAACGGACGCTGAATCTAATATCCTGGTCGAGTGGGATGATAATGACTATAATTATACTGGTCAATTCCACTTCTGGGTAAATTAACAGGTAAGGAGCAGAAAAATGAAAAAGATAATAATGATAACAGCTCTCACACTTTTACTGTTCAGTATGGCAAATGCTCAAACGCAATCTTTTCGCAGTATAGCTTTGGGCACAATTATCGATGATGATCTTGATCTTGTTTACGATCCTATCGAACTTAAATTCGTGGAAGGAAGCAGGCTTTATACAAACCTGAGTAATCTAACTTCATCTAATGAAAATGTATTCGATAATATTACCGATGATACTTACCTGATAGGATTTTCCGGTAAGTGTCCTTTCGTCGAAAATTTATGGCGTGCCGTTCTAATTAAGTTTGAAAATTCCCTCACTCCTTTATCTGTTGGTATCGACTCCGACTTGAATGGGAGTAATGATATCTGGGGAGAAGGCACTTTGATCGACGAATATACATCTTATCTGGATACCAGTGGAAATGATATCTATGATACTATTAGGAAAATATCTCAGGAAAGAGGAAATTTCTATGAAAATAACTCACTGGATTTCGTTCTAAATAATACTTATGATTTGGGATCGATGGTTTTAGGTGCACGCTTAAAGCTCTCTCAAGATTACTCTGATCATAGCGAAGATTATCTCATGAACTATACAAGATTTCTGATTGACGATAATTATGACGACCTCATGGAGACCGGTTTTGAAGATTACAATAATATCCACGATAATTCTATGTTCGATATATTGACTTCCATACTCTTTCCGGATATGAATGGCTATGAAGTTCGAGGTGATATTAACTTTTTATCAATGGATCATTCCACCAAATTCAATTATAACGAAAAAGGAACTACTAATAATTTTGATCCCGAAATAACCGATTATGAAGATTCATACGTGGAAGAAGAAGACGTACAAAATTTGAATGAGATCAAGGAAAACCGATTCGTTCTTGGAGGTTCCCTCAGGAAAACATTCAATAAGGCTGCAGAGCGTAAAAATGACGGTTATTGGAAAATCGGTGCAGCTATCAACTTCGGCTCTGGCGATTATACCAATTCGGAGGAAGAAACTCTAACTTCCACCGAAACATTCTTTGACGGACTTGATACTTTACTTGTGGACTACGTGGAAACCTTTAAAGATAACGAAAAAATCACCGATGATGGAACTCAAAAAACATTCGGATACCGGATTTCAGGTAAACTTAATTATCCCTTGGATGAAAAAATCTATTTTGGTATCGGTGGAACGCTATATTATGATCAACTTATTCGAGAAACAAATTATGAAGAGTCTATTGTTAATATCGAAGACTACGAACTTGTGGATGATGATTCGACCGCTGCCGATTATGTGATAACAGAAACTTACGGACTTTCTGCTGATAGAACTTATGAAAAATTTCAAACAACTCTCATCTTTCCGGTCGGTATAGAATATCAATTTACCAATAACGGCAAATGGGATGCCAGATTCGGAACTATCTTCACAAATGTATATACAACAAATAACGATGCTAAGCAGATAACTGATTCCAAACCTTATGTAACGGAAATCGCTTATGGCGATGGAGAAGTTGAAATAGATACTGAAAACAATATATATGAATCTACAAGCGAACATTCAAAGACAACTACCAGCACTACAGATTTCTATTATGGACTGGGATTCAAACCTACCGATAAAATGCAGATAGACCTATTAGGTTTCTTCAAAGTTGATTACGCCACACTACAGGATTTCATCCAGGGTCTTAGATTATCTTTCACACTTAAGTTCTAATTACTATAATTCAAAAACTAAGCATCCGGCTTTTGTCGGATGCTTTTTTTTCTTGTCATTTTTTCATAGATTCCCAAACTTAACAATTGTACAAAAGGAGACCAGATGAAAAAAATATTATTGATCTTTGTGGTAATTGGAATAATTGGAGGATGTTCAATGGGAAAAAAATCTGATACAGGCATTAATCCATTCCCAAACTTTAATGCCATGTGGGATTATGCTCATCCAGATTCTACTGAAATTAAATTTGCTGAAATCATTCCATTATTAACAGATTCTCCCGAAACAACTTACGATGCGGAATATCATGTAGAGCTTCTTACCCAGATAGCCAGAGCGCAGGGAATGCAGGGAAAATTCGATGAAGCAGGAAAAACTTTAGAAACTGCCGAAAGCATACTTACAGCAAACATGAAAACCGGCAAAATACGCTATCTATTGGAAAAAGGAAGGATATTAAATTCTTCAGGAAAAAGAGAAGTTGCAAAACCTGTTTTCCTGGAAGCTTATGATTTTGGGAAAGAGAATGCACTGGATTATTACACGTTGGATGCTGCCCATATGCTGGGAATTGTGGAACCACCCGAAAAGCAGTTAGATTGGAGCCTGAAAGCAATGGAGATTGCAGAAGTATCATCAGATCAAAGATGCAAAGGTTGGCTGGGTGCTCTTTATAACAACATTGGCTGGACTTATCATGATTTGAATGAATAT
Source organism: uncultured bacterium (assembly GCA_965370415.1). GTDB lineage: Bacteria > Cloacimonadota > Cloacimonadia > Cloacimonadales > TCS61 > JACNIV01. Next base: position 23,404 of record CBDUTJ010000009.1, read on the forward strand.
GAAAAAGCACTGGATCTATTCCAGAAAGGTTACAAGTGGCGTAAAACCCAAAACAACGAACAGGCAACACGGATCGCAAAATGGAGCGTGGGAAGATGTCTGCGTTCTCTGGAAAAATACGATGAAGCTTTGAATATCCAGAATGAACTGCTGCAGGAATTTGAGGAAAAACAGATCGAACAGGATGGTTATGTTTTTGAAGAAATGGCAGAACTTTATTTGATCAAGAAAAATCGATCTGAAGCAACAAAATATTTCAAACTTGCTTATGAATACCTTTCCAAAGATGAATGGCTGAAAGCAAATGAGCCGGAAAGATTGGAAAGATTACAAAAGAATTCTATAAAATAAAGTATCTTTGTCATCCTGAAGAATTCTACTTGCTGTTACCTATGAAGGATCTCCATTTAAAATGAGATTCTTCGTGAGAAAATTCTTCGAAGATTTCCTCAGAAAGACAGATTTTTTTATTTTTACAGAACCCTTAAAAAATTAAGTAAATCGAGGAGAATAGAAAATGAAAAAAATATGTGTTGTTATGTTGCTTTTATGTAGCGGTTTTGCCTTGGCTCAACAACTGGAAATGACAGTTTCCGGTCAGGCTACGTTATTTGAATCAGCGCCAAATCAAAGATGGTTGATAGTAAAAATTAATAATCAATTCAGGATATATGAAGAGGATTTCACAGAGGTTGCAACCTTCGATCTTGGAATCCATCAAAACGATGTTAGCTGGTTTTATGGTGCAGCCCGAGATTTCGATGACGATGATAACATCGAAGTTCTGTATCAGGCAAATATAGATGGGAATTACTCTGTTTTCCTCAGAGATATTTCAACAGGTCAACTTCAGGTTCAGTATAGCGGAAATTCATCATTCTGGTACTATTGTTTCTGTTATGGCTACCTGGGGAACGAACGGGTCTTTGTTATCTCCCGCTACAATATGTCTTTATATAATTATGATGTAAGCTATGTTTATCGCTCGGGAGTTCAGATATCTGATATTGGTGACATGGAACCTTCAAATATTTTGAATTCACTTCTGAATTATCCAAACCCATTTATTCCCGGAACAAATGGGAATTCGGGAACTACGATAGAATTTTCTTTAAATGAAAACTCATCAACAGAATTAAAAGTTTTCAATTGCAGGGGTCAACTTGTTAAGGAATTGATTACCGACCAAATGTTCAATAAAGGAATTCATACTGTATTCTGGAATGGAAGAGATACATATGGTAGTCCCTTACCCAGCGGAGTATATTTTTATAAATTACAGGTAAATGGGAAAATACAGTTGAACAAAACATTGATCTTAAAATAAATCTGCTTTTGTTATTGACATAAAAATTCCAGTTTAGCTAATTCTCCACAATAGCAGGGAGAAAAAATGAAAGAACTAAATTCTATAAAAATATTTATAGGTATTATCAGCTTGGCAATTGTTGTAATTATACTTAAAGAGCTGAAAACCATATTTATCCCATTAACGTTTGCTGTATTTCTTTCTTTCCTGTTCCAACCATTGAATCGTTTCCTGCTTAACAAGAAAATACCTGTGGGAATTACTATACTTCTGATGGTAATAATAATCCTGGTTTCATTCACATTGATGGGAACTATCGTTTATACAAGCGTTTCTTCTTTTGTAACCGAATTTCCTAAATACGAAACACAGATCAACGAAATGTTCCAGAAGCTTATTGTTCAGTTGGAAATCCCGGTAGAAAAGGTAATGGATTATCTAACAAACAAAGTTAACTGGCTTCAACTTGCCGATAGATTTTCACTTTCAAAGATAATTTCGGGCACAATGGGTACTTTCATTGACTTCCTTGTAAAATTGCTTCTTACTGTTGCTTTTATGATTTTCATTGTTTTGGAACGAACCAAGTTGATCAAACGGGTTGAAAAGGTTTTAACGAAAGATGAAGCAGAGCATTCTACAGATGTGGTTATAAAGATCGAACAATCGGTAAAAACTTATATTGTAAATAAAACCTTTATTAGTCTTATCACCGGTCTTATCAGTATGTTCTTCATTGCCATTCTGGGAATCGACTTTGCTGTGATTTCCGGACTCTTGATATTCATTCTTAATTATATTCCCAATCTCGGCTCGATAGTAGCTTCTGCTTTTCCCATGCTTATTTGTTTTATTCAGTTTGGATTCAGCTGGCAACTAATAGCTATTTCTACAGCTCTCATTTCCACTCAGATGATAATGGGAAATTTCGTAGAACCAAAAATGATGGGTACAGGATTGAAGCTATCCCCTCTTTTCGTTCTGATCGCTCTGATCTTCTGGTTCTGGGTATGGGGTCCTGTTGGAATGATATTGGCAGTTCCAATATCCTCTGCCATGAATCTTATAATCAAGGAAATACCTTCTTTAAAGATCGTCTCTGCTTTCATCAGCAGCGAATAATATGCCCTTAAAAATTGCAACTGTGGCTGCTGCCAGTCTGGCGGCTGAACACAGTTTACAAGCAGGTGACATAATAATTTCCATCAATGGATATAATATTCACGATTTTCTTGATCTTCGGTTTTTTGGTGCAGAGGAAATATTGGAGATCGATTATAAAAATTCACGAGGAAAATTCAAACAGGTAATAATTCATCAGAATTGGGATATACCTTTGGGAATCGAACCTGTTCTCCATAAATGTAGAATCTGTACAAATGATTGTATCTTCTGTTTTGTAGATCAGATGCGCCCGGATTTCAGGGAAACACTGTACATAAAAGACGACGATTATAAACTTTCTTTTACATTTGGAAATTTCATTACTTTAACAAATCTAACGGAAAGAGATTACCAAAAAATATTTGAGCAAAGATTAAGTCCTTTATATATTTCAGTTCATACTACCAATCCTTCGCTTCACCGGAAAATGCTGCGTTACAAACAAGATTTCAACATTATGGAAAAACTGGAAAATCTTTCTAAAAACGTAATAGCTCTTCATACACAGATAGTTGTAGTACCCGGCTGGAATGATGGTGATGAATTGCTTCGATCTTTGAAAGATCTCACTTCACCCTGCTTGAATGTTCTCTCTGTAGGTATAATTCCGGTAGGACTTACAAAATACAGGAATTCTCTTATTAATATTAAGAATGTTTCTCCAGAACTGGCAAAAGAGCTCATAGAATTATCAGATAATTTTTCTAAGACTTACTGTTCTGATGAAATTTACCTGCTGGCTGATGAAGAAATCCCATCCAAAAATTTCTATGATGGCTATCCTCAACTGGAAAACGGGATTGGCATGATACGGCTGATGCTGGAGAATTGGAAATCATGCAAAGAAGCATTTATCAAAGAAATAGCAGCGATAAATTCAAGTTTTGTTTTTGTTACAGGTAAACTTGCTTTCAAATATATTTCCAAAATAGCAGAAGAGATTAATAAAAAATTACCCGGTAAAATCAGTACTATTCCGGTAGATAATGTTTTCTTTGGCCCTTCTGTAACAGTAACAGGCCTTCTGGCAGGAGCAGATATCCTGTCTCAAGTTAATACCTCACAAAACAGAACCGTTGTGTTAAGCAGTAATATTTTTAACGAAAATGGAATAACCCTGGATAATATCAGTAAAATCCAACTTAAAGATAGGCTTGGCTCTAAACTTCTGATAGTAGACGAAGATTTCTCTTCCTGGAATCATATCTAATAGCTTTTATTAGAGTAATTGTAATTTATTCAGCTTGACAGAAAATCATCCCGCAAATTTATTTTTTTTCAGTAAAATATTTAATAAGGATATTGAATGTCAGAAAAAGAATGCATACTTGTAGTTGAAGATGAATTGATAGTAGCAGAGGATATCCAGAAGATACTGAAGGATTACGGTTACATTGTACCTAAGATTATTTCGACAGGTGAAGAGACTATCCAATATGTAAAAAAAAACCCACCAGATTTAATACTTATGGATATTATGTTGCGGACTCAATTAAACGGTATCGAGGTTGCAAAGGAAATATCCAGTCTAAATATTCCTGTTATTTACATTACTGCTTATTCAGATAGTGATTTTATTAAGCAGGCTAAACTAACAGAACCATTCGGTTATTTATTGAAGCCCTTCAGGGAACGTGAACTGATAGCTACTATTGAAATGGCATTATATAAGCATAAAATGGACAAAATGCTTAAAGAAAGCGAAAATAAATTCCGGACCCTGGTTGAAACAACTAAAGAAGGCATCTGCGTTGTAGATGAAGATGAAAATATCACCTTCAGCAATAATGCATCTGCAGAGATATTCGGTTGCCCGGTCAGTGAACTTGTTGGAAAAAACCTCAATGATTTTATTACTGATGAGGAATTTAAAAAGATTCTTTCACAAACAGATCAGAGAAAAAATAATAAATTTTCCAAGTATGAAGTTGAAATAACCCGCAAAAATGGTGTTAAAAGAATTATTAACGTTAATGCCAGCCCGAAATTTACTCAAGGTCTTTATAATGGTGCATTTGGAATTTTCAATGATATTACCGAGCAAAAACAGAAACAACGACAACTGAAAGAAGCTAAAGATAATTATCAAAGAATATTTGAAAACATCCAAGATGTTTATTGTGAGATGGATTTTAATGGAGTTTTGCGAGAAATAAGCCCTTCAGTTGAAGAGATGAGCAGTTACACACGTGAAGAACTCATTGGAAAATCGATCAATGACATTTACTTCGACTGCAATGAAAAAGATGCGTTCCTTTCCAAGATCACCAAAGAAGGCCAAGTTACAGATTATTATTTAAAACTTAAAGATAAAGATGGCAGTACTTTGCTATGCTCTGCCAATGCAAAATTAGTAAAAGACGATAAAAACGGAACAATAAAGATTATCGGTTCACTTCGAAATATTACAGACAGAAAAGAATCTGAAGTTGCACTTCATAATAGTAAAGAGCGCTACAAGAAGCTGTTTGAATCATCTATCGACGCAATAATGATGTTAGATCGTAAAGGTATTTTTGAATATAATAACGCCACTGTAAAACTTTTTAAAGTGTCGGATAAAAAAGAATTACTTAACCAAACGATTTCAGATGTTTCACCTTTAAAACAACCGAATGGAGAAAGTTCTAAATTGGCTGCAAACCGGCATCTTGAAAAAACCTACAAAGATGGTTATAATAAATTTGAGTGGGTTCTGAAAAAGAAGAACGGAGATTTGTTTACGGCTGAAATATGGCTAACTGCTTTCAGCTTAAATAATAAGGATGTAATCCAGGCTACAATAAGAGATTCATCCTCTAAAAAAAAAACTCTGGAAAAGCTGCAAAAAGAACACGACGAAGTTAAAGAGAAGATAACCCAACGCACAGAAGAGCTGATAAAAACCAACGAACTTCTGCAAAAACAGATTAATGATAAGATTCATGTGGAAGATGCTCTTCAACGTAAAACACTACAACAGGAATTACTTTTAAAAACGGCTCGATATATAAATTCTAGTTTGGATATAATCGAAGTTCTACGACGGATCGCAACAGAAGTAATGGATTTACTTGACTCTTATGGTTGCACTATATACTTGATAGCAGAAGATGGCAAAACATTACTCCCGCAAATTGTAATAGATCCGGTTTATGAAAAAGAAATCATGTCTACTCCCCTCGACATTGAAGCCAGTTTTACAGGAAAAGCTGTAAAAGCAAAAGAAAGCTTCATGTTCAACGATGCTGTACAAAATACAAATGGTTATCAAATCCCCGGTACTACCGAAGAAGAAAATGAAAGGATCATCTCTGCTCCTTTTGTGGCTGAGGGAAAAGTTCTGGGAGCAATTTGCTTGAATAGGATAGGACCATATTTTACTAAAGAAGACCTGGCTCTGGCAGATACATTTGCCAATTATGCAACTACAGCCATAAAAAATGCACAGACTTTTCAGAAATTACAGCACGAAATAGAAGAGCGAAACCTGGCAGAAAAAGCCCATCGTGAAAGCGAAAAAAGATACAAAAACCTACAAGCTAATATTCCTGTGGGTATTTTCCGAGCAACTCCTCAAGGAAAACTTCTTGCTGTCAATCCAACTATGTTTAAAATGTTCGGATACAAAACTGAGAAAGAATTTAAAACCGTTCTTACAACTAAACTCTATTCCCAACCCAAAGACCGTATAAGGCTCATGGAAGAACTTCGTTCAAAAAACGAAATTCATAATTTTGAAGTTGAACTTTTAAAAAAAAACAAGACTGTTTTCTGGTGCTCTTTAAGTATTAAAACCGTCAAGAATGAAAAAGGAGAATGGATCTATCAAGACGGCATGATAACCGATATCTCAAAAAGAAAAATCTCTGAACTAACCCATAATGTACTTTTTAACATTGGAAATGCTGTTAATTCAACCAAAGACCTGCAGGAATTCTTTAAAACCATTCACCATGAACTTGCTAAGATCATTCGAACAAAAAATTTCTACATTGCACTATACGATAAAAGTTCGAATTTAATATCCTCTCCTTATTATGTTGATCAATTAAATAAACAAATTCCCCCTCAGCAGGAACTTGGAAAAGGTTTAACTGCTTATGTAATTCGCACAGGAAAATCACTCTTTCTGGATAAAAGGAAACGTGATAAACTTATGAAGGATGGAGTAATTGCCAATTATAAATGGAAAAGCAAACTATGGTTGGGAGTACCTCTTAAAATAAACAATGAAGTTATAGGTGCCATGGCTGTTCAAAGTTACGAAAATGAAAAAGCATTCGAGAAAAAAGACTTGAAAGTGCTGGAGTTTGTTTCCGACCAGGTGGCAATTGCTGTTCATAGAAAACGTTCTGAGGAAGCATTACGGGCCAGTGAACAATTAAACAGAACAGTTATCGATAATTCACCTATAGGAATTTCGGTAAGAGATAAGAATGGTACGCTTCTTATCGCTAATAAAGCATGGAAAAAAATCTGGAATAAAACATCCTCACAGGTGAAGATTGAACTTCAGAAAAAAGCATCTTTCAATTTTAATAATCGAGATCAATATCTTGGTGAACATCTTCCTGATGTGAAAGAAGTATACACAGAAGGTGGAGAATATTACATTCCTGAACTTAAAGTTACAGGTAAAAATAAGACGAAATGGATTTCACATTATTTCTATGCAATCCAGGATAGAGACAGCAGGGTCGATAAAGTGGTCATAATTACAGAAGATATAACACAACGAAAACAAGCTGAAGAAAAACTTCTGAGAACTCAACTTCGACTGGCAACACTGTTCAAATATGTACCCAACATTATTCTATATGAAACCGGTGGTAAACAGGAATTCATGTCTGAAAATATTCTCGATCTATTGGGATTTCCTGCAGAAGATTTCATAAAAGATAAAAATAAATTTACTACCCTTATCCATCCCGAAGATCAAGAGTATATACAACAAAAATATAAAGACTGGGAAAAATCGGGAAAGGAAGATCTTCTAACTCTCTGGTTCAGAGTTCGGAAATCTGATGGAACATACATGTGGATCGAAGATAGAATGGTCGAGATCGTTCCGGAAAATGAAAAAAAATATCATGCAGGTGTAAAAATAGATATTTCTAATCTGAAAAAATCGGAAGAAGAACTAAAGGACAGTTACAAAAAACTGCAAAGACTTTTGGAAGAAACTATAAATGGACTCGTTTCAGCAGTTGAAATGCGGGACCCCTATACTGCTGGCCACCAAAGGCGGGTTGCTACGCTTGCTTCTGCTCTAGCTCGTGAGATGGGGCTTCCAGTAGATCAGGTGGATGGCTTGAATCTGGCTGCCCTGGTTCATGATATTGGTAAGATCAATGTACCGGCAGAGATATTAAGCAAACCCGGTAAACTAACTCCCGCAGAATTCAATCTGATAAAAATGCATCCTCAAACCGGATTTGATATATTAAAATCCATTGAATTCCCATGGCCTGTAGCAGAAGTGGTGCTTCAGCACCAGGAACGACTGGATGGTTCATCATATCCGCAAGGATTGAAAGGAGACGAGATCAGTTTGAATGCCCGCATACTCAGTGTCGCAGATGTTGTAGAAGCTATGCAATCTCATCGTCCTTATCGCCCTTCTCTTGGTATTGATGTTGCTTTGGAAGAAATTAAGAAAAATCGCGGTATTCTTTACGATCCGGTCGTCGTGGATGCCTGTATGACATTGTTTAATGAAAAGGGATTTAAATTTTCGGAAGAAAAAAATCAGGATAGTGAAAACATTACAAACTTAACCTGAGAATAATAAGAAAACCTCCCAATTGTTCGGGAGGTTATTTTTTAATCCTGTAAAATTAACTATTATCTCCAGAATCTGTTATATATATCCGGCACTGTATATTGTTTGAATTCTATTATGAAACTGGTATTTTCCGAAGGTGAATAATTCAACTGAAAATTAGGAAGCATTTTGCTGGTGTTGTTGTTATTACCCTCAAATTCAATTCCGCCTTTATAGGTAGCAGTTCCAAAATTCACAAAGTTCAGATCCAGTTTCAAATTTAATTTCGGACTGAACTGGTAATTCAAATGATTTGTATAAACAGACTGGTAATAGCTCTGTTTATTCGATGAAATTCCACTCATAAAAGAAACTGAATGGTTTATTGTAATATTATTCGTATTAAGAAAGGAAGGTGTAAGCAGTCCTGGGGTAAAAGCATTCTCAATGATCTCTGCATTTATCATTACAGTTATCATTAACATTAAAGTAAGAATCAAAATTTTCCTCATTTATTCCTCCCGATTATTTTCATGACTAATTTCATATACTTGATAATATATGTCAAATTCTATTTTAGAAAATTATTTTAATAGAATCATTTTCTTCACACCGGAAATCTTACCATCGAGCTTTAGTCTGTACAGATATGTACCACTGGAAACTATTTGCCCGTTTTCATTAGTGCTGTTCCATACTATTTTTGTTGGAACTTGAAAGCCGGGATCATCAATTTTGAAAGTTCTAACCTTCTGTCCTTTTACATTAAATATTTCGATTTCAGCTTTTGAGACCTGTTTATCTAATGTAAATGAAATTGTTGTTGTAGGGTTGAAAGGATTGGGATAGTTTTGCATAAGTTTTGCAGCAGCAGATATAACAAATACATCGTCAGTAGTAACAAGTTCATCCAGATCAAGTTTGTAGGCAGAGCATCCATAAGTGCCAATAACTAAAGACCGGGTTGGATTGTGAAGTTTAATCCCTATCACTGGTACATTGGGAAGACCGTTAGATAAACTTACCCATTCATCTCCTCCGTTTTCAGTATAAAATAAACCAGCATCTGAGCCAACAAATATCCTGCCAGGAACTTCCGGATCAAGTGCAATGCAATTCATGGGTAATTCAGGCAGATTAGAAGAAATATCGACCCATGATTGACCAAGATTTTCGGATCGGAAAATATGAGGTTGCGGCTCATCCCAGCGAAAACCGGAAACTGTGGCATAAATTGTTAATGGCTCAAATGGATCTCCTGCTACGCGGGTTATCCAGCGGTCTGGTAAACCTGTGGAAACATCTGTCCAGGTAGTTCCATCATCACTAGATACATGAACGTTTCCGTCATCTGTTCCTGCAATCACAATATTAGGAAAGCTTGGATTCACTGCTATAGTGGTCACAGTATGGTAACTGCTTCCATCATCCCCATCGGTAATGTCTTCACTGATGGCAATCCAGTAATCTCCACTATTGTTTGTTTTCCAAATTCGATAAGTTCCAAAATACAATATTGTCGGATCAAAAGGATGCATTTCAAGCGGAGCAGACCAATTTTTCCTGTCATATTCCATCTGACCCGCAATATAATAGAAATTAGAACCGCAATTATTGGATCTAAATAGATTTCCCCACTGATATTCGGCAAAAATTATATTCGGATCTATATAATTCACTTTGCAATAGAAGCCATCTCCTCCCAAAATGATCTCCCAATCATTCAATGCTCCTGTCATGGTTCTAATCGTACTGTTATCCTGAGTTCCACCGTAGATTCTTTGAGAATTAGTATAATCAATTTCAATAGCATAAAATTGGGTTAGAGGAAGATTATTTATTTTTGTCCAATCGTCCCCAAAATTCATACTAGTATAAAGTCCACCGTCATTTCCTTCCACCATTCTGCCCGTAAATTCATCAATTACCATAGCATGATGATCAACATGAATTTCATTCATATTTCCATAATCTGCAATGACCTCCCAGTTGTTTCCTCCATTTTCAGTTCTGCATAATGCTACTCCAAGTGCATAAGCTCGGTTTTCATCTGCGGGATCAACACAAATCTGACCAAAATACCAACCAAAACTGGAATTCATATCTGTAATATTATAATCGTTTGTTTGTATCCAGGAAGTTCCAGCATCAGTTGATTTAAATATTCCCAGGAATGAATATCCTCCTAAAGGTTGTTGATCATAAAAGGCATAAATCACATTAGGATTGGATTTTGCTATAGACAGACCGATTCGTCCAACTCTGTCATGGTTAGGAAGTCCATTGGTTAATTCTACCCAATTATCACCTCCATCCAATGATTTATAGATACCAGAAGATAATCCACCAGAACGCCTATAATTTCTTCCTCTCATTCTTTCCCACATGGAAGCATATAAAATATTTGAATCAACAGGATGTTGTACAATATCAATAGCAGCTGTAGAATCTGTGAGAAAGAGCTTCCTATCCCAGGTTAGACCACCATTATCGCTACGATAGATGCCACGTTCTGCATTGGGACTGAACAGAGTTCCGGTGGCTGCAACAAAGATACGATTGGAATTTGAATGGTCGATCAAGATTCGGGCAATATATGCAGAATTTTCTAAGCCAATATGTTCCCAGTTTGCTCCACTATCAATAGATTTATACATTCCGTAACCTACAAAGCTGTAGCTGGAAGAATTTGCTTCACCTGTTCCTGCATAAATTATATTTTCATTATTGGGGTCTATAGCCAGATCACCTATGGAAATTACCGGTGCATCTGTAAAGATGTTTTGCCATGTCTGTCCCTCATCTGTTGTTTTAAAAATTCCACCTGTAGCTGCACCAACATACCAGGTTGAAGTATTATCGGGATGAATAGCAATATCTGTGATTCTGCCACCAATATTAGTAGGACCAGCAAGTTCCCAGTTGTATTCTCTTAAATTTCCGGTTTGCTCGTGCAGATGTTGTGCCTGTTCAAGGGCATTAATATACGAATCGTGTTTAATAATATGATATGGATAAGCACGTTGATAGCTGAACCATTCATTGGGAAGAGCTTTCGGTTCTTTCTTTATCTTACCACCAAAAGGTGTTTCGATGAATTCCGGATGTAATATCTTTTTATGCTTTTTAACTGGGCTTGAAAAGAAAAATACTCCTCCTGCGATAATTGCAAGGATAACTGTTAATATTATATATCTAAATTTCATACATCTCTCCTGATCATAATTCAATAATTTTCCTGATATCTTTTTTACCCATCCTTTTTATCAATGGTAGGAGATTTTCCAGTTTTAAATACAATTCATTTATCGTTCCATTATTTTCTATATTAATATCGGCATGTTTCTGTTTGTCATAATCGGACATTTGCAATTTAATTCGCTGTTCAATTTGGGCAATCTTCATTTTATCTCTTTTTTGGCTACGGGATATCTGGTTTTCTTTGGCTGTCGATATATTTATCGTCAGGTCAAAAGCATCTTGTAATTTGTTTTCAAAGAGCAGTGGAATTTCAAAAACGAGATAATCTTCTCTGCTCGAATCAATTATTGCCTGAGTTTTACTGCGTATTTGCGGATGAAGAATGCTGTTCAGGAATTTCAGATTCTCAGAGGAATCAAATACGATTTTCCCCAGTTTTTTACGGCTTATTGCACCATTTTCCAGAATTTCATTACCAAATTTCTCTGCTAAAATATAGATTATTTTTTCATCCTGCAAAACTGCATGACCCAATTTATCGGTATAATGAACAGAGAAGCCCTTTTTCTGGAACCATTCTGAGACCAGTGTTTTCCCGGAAGCGAAACTTCCGGTTATGGCAATCAGGAAAGGTCGCTTATATTGTTTCATCCTTGATTCTCTGGGAAAGTTCATCTATGGAAAGATCCGGGAACAGTTCCCCGTTCCTTGCTACGGATATTCTGCCTGTTTCTTCGGAAACGACTATGACAAATGCATCTGTTCCTTCAGTAATACCAACAGCCGCCAGGTGACGAGTACCCAGTTTTTGTGCATATTCCACATTCTCAGAAAGCGGTAATACCACTTTCACAGCTAATATCCTGTTATTACGGATAACTACTGCACCATCATGAAGGATGGTTTTGTTATTGAAAATCGTAAGCAGTAGTTTTACCGAGATCTGGGCATCGATTATTTCTCCGGTTTCAATGAAATCATTCAGTTTCCTGCTGTTCTCTATCACTACCAATGCACCAATCTTTCTGAAAGACATTATTGAAACAGCATTTAAGAGAGGAGATAATACTGATTTTTTAGCATCACTGAATAGAGATTTTAAATTGTGACTTTGAGCCAACCGGGCAAATAAATTCCGAATTTCCTGCTGAAAAAGAATAATAAATACAATTACCCAGTAATCTTTGAATACTTTTAAAACCGAGGAGACCATATTCAAATTCAACATCGATGCTGTGAAATAGATTATCAGAGCAGCAGCCAATCCGATAAGAATTTGAAATCCACCGGCTTTTTTCAACAGCAGGATCAACCTGTATAATAAATACGCAACTATAAGGATATCGATAATATCCGTTATCCTGGGAATTAAAATACTCATTTAACATCCTTTATGCTTTGCAACGTCTGTATAAAAAGTTTATGTTGTTTAACATCATGAACACGCATAATATCTACACCATTCTGGAAAGCAAGTGCAGTTGCTGCAAGGCTTCCTTCCAGCCTGTCTTCCGGTTTGGATTTGTATATCTTTCCAATAAAACTTTTACGGGAAGCGCCCAACTGAACAGGCAAACCAAAACTCTTGAATTCAAGAAGTTTCTTTAAAATAATTAGATTATCTATCTGTCTTTTTCCAAATCCGATACCCGGATCCAAGATAATTCTGCTTCTATTGATTTTATTTGAAATACAATGATCGATTCGTTCCTGGAAGAACTCCATGATTTCATCTATTGTATCTTCATAAAACGGTTCTTTCTGCATGGTTTGCGGAGTTCCCAGCATATGCATCATAATTATAGGAACATCCGGATATTTTTGGAGAATTTTAACCATTCCAACATCGAACCTTAAAGCGCTTATATCATTTATAATGGAAGCCCCTGCCTGAATAGCTTTATCTGCAACTTCAGCTTTATTTGTATCGATAGAGATTGGGATATCGGTTCGCTCCCTCAGTTTTTTAATCACCGGAATTACTCTTTTCAATTCGGTGGGAATACCCACCTTCTCCGCTCCCGGGCGAGTAGATTCTCCGCCGATGTCTATAATATCAGCTCCTTCTTCCATAATTTTTATTGCATGTTCTACAGCTTTATCAATTTGAATGAATTTATTTCCATCAGAGAAACTATCTGGAGTTACATTCAAAACTCCCATTATTTTCATAGAATCCAGTTTCAATTTTTTACCATTGCAATTCAGGATAGTTGGTTGCTTTTCCAGCACATTTTCCAGCATTAATTCCAGCTCTGTTCTAATTTTTGGGAGACCAAATATTGTCTGATGATCTAATTTATTTATAAGTTTCTTTATCTTATCTGCATTCCCCAGCAGGATCATATCACTTGTTCTTTCCACACCATTTACCACGCCACGGGCAACAGCAGCATCTCCCCCGATAGATAACATTTCCTGTTTGAGTATATTAGCAGCTCCCACATGAACTTTTGTAAGTTTGATGGATAATCCCAAAGTTTTGGGAGACATTACAGCAATACCCTGCGAAGATACTTTTATTTTTATAAGTTCTTTCTTTGCTTCTTCCAGATCATTTATGTACAAAATTCTATTCATATTATTTCAATTCGTAGATAAAAGTGATAATTCCTTTTTTCACAACATCCTGCGAAATAGCATTAAATTTCCATTTTTCTAATGCATCCAGGCTATTGTTTTCCAGGGCTGGATCTGCTTTCTGAATTATGATCATATTTACAACGGATCCGTCTGGCTCCACTTCAAAGCTAATTTTTACTTTCAAGGTTTTTTGTACTACTTCCGGATAAAGAGGTATAACTTTATGCAATATCCGGCGGTTGGTAATTTCTCCTTCCAGGATGTAAGGAGAATCCGCTCCAGTCTCTCTAAAAAGTCTGTTTGTAAGTGATTTCAGATAATCTTCGTTAGCAACTGCTACTGCTTCTTCTATTTCAAATTCCGAGAGCGAAGTTACATTATCTTCTTTTAAGCCAGATTTGATAGTTCTTTGCCCGATCTCGTCATCTAAATCGATCTGGTTGTAAGCGGTTTCTTTATGTTGAGGAACATAAATCGGATCATCTGATTCCGTGAAACTTTTTGGTAATTCCACTTTTTGGGGTATAAGATTGCTTTTACGTCCGCTTTTAAAAGATTCGGAAGAACGGGATAACTGCGAAAGAGGTGAGATAAATCTTTCGTTATTTGGCAATTCATTAAATCCGAATTCGATGATCTCAATTCGTTTGAATATCTTTTGTGGAAGAATGGTTAATTGTATTAGAAAGGCTGCAAGAATAATCAAAAAATGAAATACTACCGAACTCAGGAAAGCGGTTTTTCTTTCACTCATTTTCTTTTGTATATTCGATCTCGGTGGCGATGAAAAAACGATTTGTTCCAGATAATTTTGCCAGATCCAGCAGTTTTACTACTATCTTTAAGGCAATATCTTTATCTGCCCGCACTACTACCACTTGTTCAGGATCATCGATCAATTTCCGATTTAAAATCTCCGGCAATTCTTCCCAGGATACATATTCGTTATCGATGTATATTTCTTCATTTTTTGTTAAAGTAATACTGATATTTTTGTTGAATTCATTCTGTTGGGAACTGGAACCGGGCAGATCAACTTTAATCCCGGAATGAGTAATGAAATTGGATGAGATCAACAGGAAGATAATAAGCAGAAAAATAACATCTGTAAAAGAGATCATAGTTACAGTAGAGATCCTTTTTTTCCGAATGCTAATTTTCATCCTTGATTCTCCTGATACTGAAAATGAATTCATTTGAATTCTCTTCCAGTTGTTGAGCAAAATCTTCCACTTTTCCTACCAGATAATTATAAAACAAGATCATGATGATACCCACAGTTAAGCCGCCAATTGTAGTGATCAATGCTTCCCAGATGCCATTAGCCAGCAGACTGATATCCACGCCGCCACCTGTCCCACCTATTTTCATGAAAACCTTTACCATACCGGTTACCGTTCCCAGAAAACCAATAAGAGGTGCAATAGCAGCAAAAGTGGCTACTGTTCCCAGGTTTCTCTCCAGTTGATGTATCTCTTTTTTTATGGCAGCTTCAATTACTTCTTTGAGATCTGATACATTTTTGTCGATATTCTCCACTGCTTTGCTCAGAACAACTGCAAATGGGCTGTTTTTGCGGGTTTCGCAAACTTGAACTGCTTTCTCATATTGCCGGTTATTCAGATAACCGTAAATTTCCTGGCGGAATTCTTCTTCATCCTTTTGTGCATTTCGAAATTTTAAAAGCCTTTCAATAATGATGATCAATCCCAAGAAAGATATGAGTAAAAGCACGATCATCAAAAAGCCCCCTTTAGCAGCAATTGAGAGCATATTGGTCTTATTGGCAATCTCTGTAGTAGCCACAAGAAAAACAGGATTCATTACACCTCCTTCATCTACTTGTGAAACGATGAGAAATAAATCGCTTTAAGTTGTCAATTTATCTTTTATCTAAGCCGAAAATGATTGACACGAGAGATAATAAATTGAACCTCAACTGAGAAATTAATAAAAAGGAATTGCGTTATGAAATCTAATTCCTGGAATAATTATTTGGGAATTACAACTTTTGGGGAAAGTCATGGCATTGCTATTGGCGTTGTTATACAAGATATCAAGCCAGGCATAGAATTTCCATTGGAAAAGATCCAGAAAGCTCTGGATGCCAGAAAACCCGGTAATAAAAGGTTTTCATCCGGCAGAAAAGAAGAAGATCGTATTCAAATCCTATCTGGTGTATTGGAAGGAAAGACCACAGGAATGCCCATTTGTATGGTGGTTTATAATAAAGATGCAAAACCTGAAGATTATGAGAATTTAAAGAAAATCTTTCGTCCCGGACATGCTGATTTTTCTTTATTCCAGAAATTCAAGATATACGATTATCGTGGAGGTGGAAGAGTTTCCGGTCGCGAAACTATAGCCCGTGTTGCAGCATCCGGAATGGTCGATCAGCTTTTGCAAGATATAACCATAAAAATTTACCCAGTTAAAATTGGCAAGTTTGAATGTTCAAATATCGATACTTCATTTCAAAATGAACTCAATTGGCCTGACCGGAATAATTACAATGAACTTGTAGAATACCTGAAAAAAATTAAAAATTTCGGAGATTCCATTGGTGGTATTGTAGAAGTAAAAATAGAGAATATTCCAGCTGGTCTGGGTGATCCTGTGTTTGAAAAATTAGATGCAAACCTTGGCAAAGCAATTTTATCTATTGGAGCTGTAAAAGGAATAGAATTCGGAGATGGATTCATCCTGGCAGACATGCAGGGAAGTCAAGCCAATGACCAGATGGGAAAGGAGGGGTTCCTGTCAAATCATAGTGGTGGCATTTTGGGTGGAATAAGCACAGGACAAAACATTACTTTCAAGTTTGTGGTTAAACCGACTTCTTCCATTAATATCGAACAAAAGACCATTTCACATACAGGAAAGGAAGTTAAATTCAAATCAAGTGGAAGACACGATACATGCATAATTCCCAGAATTATTCCGGTAGCCAAGGCTATGATCAAATTGGTTTTAGCCGATGCTATCAGCTATCAGAAACTTATCGATAACGCACAATTAGAAATTAATGACTTCCGCGAAGCTATAGATAAAATTGATGAAGATATTTTAATTGGGCTATTTAGAAGACAGGAAATTTCCAGACTTATAGGTGAATATAAGAAAAAAAATAATCTGAAGATCAATGATAAAAACAGGGAAAAAGAATTACTTAAAAAGCTAAAACTAAAAGCAAAAACCTGGGGTTTTAATGAAGAACAGATCTCTACCCTCTGGAAAATCATCCTTGAAAACAGCAAGAAAATTCAATGCTGATATTATCTATTCCATATCTGAATAACGCTTTCCTGGCAGATCAGGTAAAAAAAACCGGACTGGAATGGATTGAATACCGACTCGATTATAATTCCGAATACAAAAAATTCCCTAAAAAATATATCAACTCCAGAAGTATAATTACTATCCGGGACGTCTCGGAAGGTGGAGTGAAGCAGATAAACCGCAAAGAAAAAACAGAATTCTACAGGAAAGTGGTAGATAAATTTAATTGCCTGGTCGATTATGAACTCTCACAATATAAAGATCAGGATATTCCCACTCTGAATCTGATACTATCTTATCATGATTTTTTGGAAATACCCGACTTTCAGAAATTAAAAAAAGTAATTGAAATCTCAAATTCAAAAGCTGCAAAATATTTAAAAATTGCAGTCAATATTTCCAGTTACAGTGAGTTGATCGCTATTAAAAATGTAATCGGGAAATCCAATAAACCGGTTATATTTGCTGCTATGGGAAAGCTGGGAAAGATCGGGAGAATCTTATACAAACATTTAGGTGCAGACAGCACATTTGTTGGATTGAAACATCATACAACAGCAGATGGTCAATTAACCGAAGAAGAAGCCAGCATCCTGCAACTGAAAGACATCAATAAGAAAACAGCTTTAGGTGGTATCGTTGGAAGTGAACAGGTATGGCAATCACTTGGATTAGAATTTTATAACACCATATTCAAAAAAAGAAAGCTTAACGCTGTTTACCTGTCATTTTTTACAGATGATCTACCTGATTTTATGAATTGGTTCAATAATACAGACTTCAGAGACAGATTTTATGGCTTTTCTGTTACAATGCCATTTAAAAAAGAAATAACAAAATTGCTCGATCCACAAGATTTAATTAATCCCCCTGTAAATTTATTCCTGCCAAAAAGCAAGAGGACATTTAATTCAGACATCGAAGCCTTTTTGAAATGTATTCATTATTTAAACATAAAAACCAAAAACAAGATCCTTATTTTGGGGTCTGGAGCTACTGCCGAAAGTGCATTAATGGCTTTAGTTGATTACAGTATTTGCATTACTTCCAGGAAAGAACAAAAAGGCAAAGAACTGGCTGCAAGGTATTCCAGGGAATTCATTCCAATAAATGAAATTGATCAATATGATTTTGTGATATTGATTAATTGTACACCTTTGGGAATGAACGATGAAGATGTTCTGGCTAAATTGAGAATTAAATTACCTGAGAAAGTAATTGATTTACCGTATAAAGAAAAAAATACTTTACTAATAAAACATTGTATTGAAAATGAAATTGATTATGTCGATGGTAAAATGTTCTGGAAATGGCAGGCTGAATCACAACTGAAAAAGTTCCTGAACGAATTGGACTATCTGGGAGGTAATAATGAGAAGAATTAAAAAATATCTGCTTCTTTTTATAACTGTTATTATGCTGGTTTCCTGTTCTTCTATAAAGTATCCTGACGAGATAAAAAGTACTCTGAAAGAGGCCAGAAAAAATAAAAAACAACTAAAAATTGCAATTAGATATTTTCATACAAAAAGTGATTCTCTGCAACTTGATGCACTATATTATCTATTGAATAATATGAACGACCACTCTTTTGTTGAAATAGCACTTTATGATTCAAATAAAGTTGAAATCCCCTGGAATGTTCTCGATTACAAAAACTATGAAGAAGCCGAATCGGTCATGGATGAACTTGAAGTTGAACACGGTGAGTTAAATTGGGCTGTTAAAGAAAGAAAGAAGGACATCAACACCATCTCAGCCGATTTCCTTATAGATAATATTGAATTGGCATTTGAAGCCTGGCGTGGAAAACCCTGGGCAAAAAAATATTCCTATGATATTTTTAAAGAATATATTCTTCCTTATCGCGGAAGCAACGAACCTATTGAATCCTGGCGCTCCTGGCGAGGTTATTTTCTGGAAGATTTCAAAGATCTCGAAAAACAGATGGAAAACCCGGATAATCCTATTGAAGCAGCCCGGCTTATCAATACAAATTTAAAAAATTGGTTTAAATTCGATCCCCTGTTTTATCTGAATCCAACAGACCAGGGTCTTTTTGAAATGCTGAAAAACAAGATCGGTCGTTGTGAAGATATGACGAATATTACTATCTATGCTATGCGTGCCAATGGAATTCCTGTAACCAGCGATTATACTCCTCACTGGGCAGATACCGGTAACAATCACGCCTGGAATTCTATTGTTCTGCCGGATGGGAAGGTTATTCCATTCATGGGAAGCGAAGCTGATCCTGGTGATTATTCATTGGGTCATCGGCTGGCTAAAGCATATAGAAAAATGTTCTCTGAACAAAAGAATAACCTGGTTTTCAAACTACAGGAAGGTGAAAAGGCTCCTGCCTGGTTAGCTGGAAAAAGTTACATCGATGTAACTACAGATTACACGAAAGTTCACGACGTTAATTTTACGCTGGATTATGAAATTCCGGACAGTACAAATTTTACCTATCTTTGTGTGTTCAATTCGGGAAAATGGAAAGCGATCCACTGGTCTGCGATCCAAAACAGTAAAGTCACTTTTATAGATATGGGAGTGAATATCGTTTACCTTCCAATGTTTTATGTACACAAAGAATTAGAGCCTGCCGGCAAACCTTTTATTCTTATGAAGAATGGTGATCTCCGCTTCCTGGAAGGTGATGGGAATTATGAAGAAACAGAACTGGTCTCGGTAACTAAAAAAATCTTTGATAAAGCTACAGAATTTAAAAAAGTAGTGTTCCTGGATGAAGGTGAAGTTTATGAGTTATTCTATTGGGATGACGAATGGAAATCTCTGGGAAAACAAACGACCACATCAGAACCGCTTATATATAGAAATGTTCCCAGAAAACACTTACTTTGGCTGGTAAAAGAAGGTTCCAAAGAAGAAGAACGTATCTTTACTTATGATAATAATAAACAACGCTGGTGGTAAGAAGATAATAAGTATAAGCAACTTAAGAAAAAGTTAATTTCGAAAATCAAACTCAGTCAGATTTATTTACTGACTTTAAATCATTAATAATTCCTTTAGATTATTAATTTTTAATGTAATATTTTCTGCTTTATCTAATGGGAATTAAGCTGATTTATCTTGGAAGAAAGATGAAAAAGTTAATATTATTGGAACTTATAATTGTTTTCTGTGCAAGTATTCTGATAGCGGATGAATTTTATATTGGACCAGGTCAGCAATATTCCACATTCGAATCAGCTTTGTATAATGCACAAACAGGTGATTTCATAATTGAATGTTTTACAAAAGATATCAAACACTTCTCTTCTGGTGTAACCTGGGTATCCTTTCCCATGTTAACCGAACAAGGAACCTATCCTCAAATAAATGGTGAGATATTTGAACAAGCTTATTATGAAAACGGAGATCCAGGACTACTTCAGTTAACTTCACTAGGCGCTCCAACAATTAACGGTTTTGACATAATGTATGGTCATCGAAGTGGTAATGATATGGAAATTGATTACTATAATGGTGATTTCATTGATAACTTGTTCGGCAATATGCTGTTCCGTCATGAAGGATACAAGATTGAGGTTATTGAAGGAGCTACTCCTACCGCACTCGAAGTTGACGGTGAGAGATTACCGGTAAATCATATTATCTCAGAATCAATGGCACCTGACGAATATCACTGGCTAGGTTATTGGTTGTTCAGACCTCAGAAGATGATCGATGCTTTTGGTGAATACTGGCAATATGTTGAAAAAGTAAAATCTGAAGACTGGTACTACAATAGATGCAGTATTATAAGAGGTGGTGATCCTACAATTCCAGTAACAATGAACGGAGCAAATTTAATTCTGGAGTACGGGAAAGCATATATGATTTGGTTCAAAGACACTCCCCCAATTACAGATTTTCATTGGACTGATACTAGTATAACCGAAGAACCTAGAGAAAAAGCTAAACCTGAAAGTTTCATATACACAGAAAAAGCTGATTATGAAGCCATAGATGTTTTGAATATTCCACCTGATGTAATAGAAATCGGAGTTTTTGAAGAAGATGTATGTGTGGGTGCAGTTGTTGTAGAAGATTCGTGTGCTCAAATACTTGCATATTCCGATTATGCCAATCGTGACCCTGTTCCTTTCACATTCGAGATTGTAACCGGAAGGGGAATGTCAACTCCGATCAAGGATTATCAAGTATTGGATTGGGAAACCGGAGAATTTGAATACAGATCGATCATCTCCGGTAGACAGGAATATTCAGTAATAAGATTTGGAGATGAAGATGAGCCGGAAAATAACACTCTTTCAACTCCTCAGCTTCACAGAAATTATCCTAATCCTTTCAATCCAACTACAACTATCTCCTTCTCTTTGCCAAAAGAAGAAGATATTGAACTTACCATCTATAACATCAAGGGTCAGAAAGTAAAAACCCTTTATTCAGGCATTGCCGAAGAAGGTAAACACACAATGATCTGGGAAGGAAAAAATACGAATGATAAATCAGTTAGTTCAGGAATTTATTTCTACAAGCTTAGAACCAAAGATAAGGAATTGACGAAGAAAATGTTACTTTTGAAGTAATCTTAGCTTGAACTCGACTCGGGTTGGAAAAGCTCGAGTCGGGTTCATGAAATAGTTCTTTATATAATTAATTTGTGTCTTTCTGATCCGGCAGCTGCCGGATTGTTTCTCTCACGAAGAATCTAAACGGTAATAGACTCTTCGTCGAATGCCTTTGTAAGAATTCCTCAGAGAGACATTAGATGTCATTCCCACGAAAGTGGGAATCTATGAGAACCTGTCCCCCTTGATAAGGGGGAATTTAAGGGGGTTTTTGTGAGCTCGATCCTGTCCGGCATATGCCGGATCGAGTCGGGTTCAATAGGTGTGAAAAATGAAAGTAAAAATTCTTATCTTATTATTCGTGCTTATCAGTGTCTATCAGTGTTTAAATAGCACCACCTGGCACATAAAACAAGACGGCACCGGCAACTTCATCACCATACAGGAAGGCATCGATGCATCAACTAACACCGATACGATTCTCGTCTATCCCGGCACATATTACGAAAATATCGATTATTTGGAAAAATCACTTACCGTTGCTTCACTCTATATAATTACTCCTGAAGATTCGCTAATAAATCAAACCATAATCGATGGTAATCAACAGTTCAGGTGTGTGACAATTGATGAATGTGAAAACGCAGTACTTATCGGTTTTACAATTCAAAATGGTTATGCTCTTCAAGAAGGCGTCTCTGAAAGTTATCAAGGTGGTGGTGTCTTTATTAATGATACTCAAAATTGTTTAATAGCTTTTTGTAAAATTAACAACAACAAATCTTATACAGGTGGGGGTATTTATATAGAGCATGGAAATATTGAGTTAAAAGGAAATACAATTTCAAATAATCGAAGTATAGAGCTTGGAGGTGGTTTACATATTTTAGGTAATGATACACAAATTCAATTCAATCAAACTAATTATAATAATATTTATTTAAATTATTCAGCAACAGGCTCTGATATTAATATTGGTGGTAATGTTCAAAATATTGTAAATGTAATCGTAGATACTTTTACTGTAAACAATCCTGATTATTTTTTTATTACACGCACAGATATTTTTACGTTTTCTAACTTAAATGCTAAAGTTGAAGAAATTGATCAAGATTTATATGTTGCTCCTAATGGTGATGACAATAATAATGGATTAATATCAGAAGATCCTTTACAAACTTTAGCCTGGGTACAAACAATTATTAAAAGAAATGATGAAAATCCAAATACTATCCATCTCGCAGAAGGAATATATTCACCTTCTTTGAATAATCAAATCTATCCACTCAATGTTAAACATGGTGTACTTTTCTCTGGCGTTTCTCCAGATGAAACTATACTTGATGCTGAATTTGAATCTCCTTTTTTCTTTCAATTCTCAAAGAATCAAAATGAATTTGCTAAACTTGTAGTAGAAGACTTAACAATGACTAATGGTGCTCAACTTGGAAGTTCATTCGGTGGAATAACTATTTATCAAGCAGATATTAATTTAACTAATGTAATAATTGAAAATTGTAATGGTGGTGTTGGTAGTGCAATTTTAACTGAAAATGGTTATTGTAATCTGCATAATGTAATAATTAGAAACAATACTGGAGGTAGAGGAGTATCGCATTCGGTTGAGTACAACTGTCCAAACCCAATTCTCAATGCAACTTTTAAAAATTCAGTTTTTCAAAATAATAATCCAGATGATAATCGCAGTGGTGGTGCAATGCGTATTAGCGGACATTCTAATGAACCTGGGGAATATAACGCTAAATTGGTGAATTGTGAAATAAGCGAAAATTATGATGATTTTTATAATGCAGGTGTTGGTGGTACAGCAGGTCTGTACACGAGTAATTTAACTGCAGATATAGTTAATTGTACATTTGGTGATAATGCAGTTGATTATGCTACCGGTTGTGTGATAACAGCTAATAATTCACAAATGAATTTATATAACAGCATAGTTTATAATAATGATGGTCACTCCTTTAATCTCTGGTTTGATGCAGAAATTAATATTTATCATTCTTTAGTTGAGGATAGTACTTCTAATATCGGTTATTATGGCAACGGTAATGGTGTTGTCAATTGGCTGGAAGGTAACCTCAACGAAGACCCGCTCTGGCAAATGAGTGGAGATTATCCGTATATGTTAACAGAAAACTCCCCCTGCATAGATGCCGGTACATTGGATCTACCGCCTGGAATAGAACTCCCTGAATTTGACCTTGCCGGTAATCCGCGTATTTATGGTGAAACAATTGATATGGGTGCTTATGAATATCAGGATTCTGTAGCGATCCAGGAAGATATAATCAAACCGATCACACAAACAAAAATATCAAATTACCCAAATCCATTCAATCCTTCAACAACTATAAACCTTGAGCTAGCAGAATCAGGAAAAATTGAGTTAGCAATTTATAATATAAAAGGACAAAAGATAAAAACTTTGTTGGATGCATATTCTTCTAAAGGAATTTTTGAATTAGTTTGGCGAGGAACAGATAATAATGGTAAGAAAGTAGCCAGTGGTAATTATTTTATAAAATTGAAAGTGAATGAAGAAGAAAAGGCTGTAAGGAAATGTGTATTGCTAAAATAAATTTAATATAAAATTATATAACTCAATTGTTAATGGAGAAAACATGGAATTCAATCCAGTTAAATTAATAAATAAGAAAAAAACCGGAGAGAGTTTAACAAAAGATGAACTGAAATTTTTCATTGGTTCCTATTTAAATAACGAGATACCCGAATACCAGATGTCGGCTCTTTTAATGGCAATTTACTTTAAGGGAATGAATATCGAGGAAATTCAAACCTTAACACAGATATATATCGAATCGGGTAAGAGAATTACATTTCCGAATTACGCAACAGTTGACAAGCACTCCACCGGAGGAGTAGGAGATAAGATTAGCATCGTTCTGGCTCCCATCGTAGCTGCTTGCGGCGGCAAAATTCCGATGATCTCAGGTCGGGGTTTGGGACACACCGGTGGTACTTTGGATAAACTCGAATCCATCCCGGGTTTCAGAACAGATTTTTCTGAAGCACAATTCAAGAAAATGGTAGATAACGTAGGATTTTCTATAATCTGTCAGTCTGAAGAGCTTGTTCCTGCCGATAAAAGGATCTACGCCCTGCGTGATGTAACAGGCACTGTTGAAAGCCTTCCTCTGATAACAGCCAGCATAATGAGCAAAAAAATTACTGAAGGCGCACAAAACCTGATCATAGATCTGAAAGTAGGTACAGGCGCTTTCATGAAAAACCTGGAAAATGCACAAAAATTAGCTGAACTACTCATTGCCATTGGAGAAAAATTCGGTCAGAAAGTATCGGTTGTATTTTCCAATATGAATTCACCCCTTGGAAATTATATAGGCAATGCACTGGAGATCAAGGAATGTATCGAATATCTGCAAGGTAAACGATTACCTGATATACACGAACTTACTAAAGCTCTAGCAGTAGAAATGCTATATCTTACCGGAAATGCAGAAAACAGGAAAGAAGCTGCTTTCCTGGTAGAGGAAGTTTTACAAAACGGTAGAGCTCTTGAATCTTTAAGAAAATTCATATCTGCACAGGGTGGTGATCCAAAAGTTTGCGATGACACTACTCTTCTTCCTCAATCAAAATTTGAGATTCCGATTATTGCAGAATCATCCGGCTGGATAAAAGCAATAGATTTACAGAAGGTCGGATATGCACTTGTAGAACTGGGAGCAGGACGTAAATATCTGACATCAAAATTGAATTATGGTACAGGTGCATACCTGCCCTTTAAAATTGGTGACAAAGTAGAGAAAGGATGTGAGCTGGGAAAAATCTATTGCAACAATAAAAACACTGGAATTGCTGTAGCAGATCAGGTAAATACTTCCTATTTATTTTCTAATAAAAAAATAAATTCTCAAAAAATAATTCTGAAAGTAATCAATAATAAATGTTAAAAAAAGTCCTGCCCAAAAATCTTGACACAAGAAAAAGCAAAAATAGTTTGGTTATCCAAATTATGATTCCGGTCATAATTATTTGATTTATAAGAAGTTAAATAAAAGGAGTAACGATGGCTGTACCTAAAAGAAAGACATCTAAATCCCGTCGGGATAAAAGGAGAACACATTATAAAGCTACTATACCAACTGTAGCCACATGTTCAAATTGCGGCGAAACATGCCGACCACATAATATATGTTCGAAATGCGGTCATTATAATGGGAAAAAAGTGTTGGAAGTTAAGGAATAATTCTAACACGTGATATTGAGATTATAGATGCATATTGCAATTGATGCATTTGGTAGTGATAATGCACCTTTCCCGGAAGTGGAAGGTGCAATTCTTGCAATTAAAGAGGATGTTTGCGATAAAATATATCTTGTCGGAAAGGCAGACATCCTGACAATGGAACTGGATAAGTTCTTTTATGATAAAAGTAAAATAGAAGTGGTTCATGCATCTGAAATAATCTCAATGGATGATGCTCCGGCTACCGTGGTTAAAAGGAAAAAAGATTCTTCCTTAGTAAGAGCAATACAACTTCACAAAGAAGGAACCGTTGATGCTGTGGTGAGTGCTGGTAATACAGGAGCAGTTATGGCTGCATCACTTTTGGGTTATGGCAGAATTAAAAACATTTTACGTCCCGCAATTGCTACATCTTTTCCCACACAATTTAATCCTGAAATAATCCTGGATGTGGGAGCAAATGTTGATTGTTCACCAGAGAATCTTGTACAATTTGCCAAACTCGGAAGTTTTTATTACAAATTTTTCTTCAAAACTGACAAACCAAAAGTTGCATTATTAAATATTGGAGAAGAAGACACAAAGGGTAATGAATTAACAAAAGCTACATATAGCAAATTAAAAGAATATAAAGATATCAATTTTGTAGGAAATATCGAAGGGAAAGATCTTTTAAAAGGAATTGTAGATGTAGTGGTATGTGATGGTTTCGTGGGAAACGTTATGGTTAAAACTGTCGAAGGTGTTGCTTATTCAATTTTTTCAATAATGAAAGAGCAGATAAAAAAAGACTGGGTCGCTGTTTTTGGTGCATTGCTTTCTTATCCGGTCTATTCATATCTGAGGAGAAAAATGAATCATGAAGAATATGGAGGGGCATTGCTGGTTGGATTAAATGGAATTTCTATTGTTTCACACGGAAGATCCAGAGCCAAGGCAATAAAAAATGCTGTTAAACTGGCTTCCAGAATCGCTTCGTCTGGTTTCATAAAACATACTAAAGAATATTTTGAGAGGTTATAAAATGATAGCCAAATATAATGCTAAATTTTCAGGAACCGGACATTATGTCCCGGATAGAATACTCACAAATTTCGATCTTGAAAAAATGATCGATACAACAGATGAATGGATCAGAACTCGAACTGGAATGGTTGAAAGACATGTTGCTTCAGAAGATCAGGCAGCATCTGATCTGGCGTATCATGCTTCTTTGAAAGCTTTAGAAGCTGCTAATTTGAAACCAAAAGATCTTGATATGATTATCGTTGGTACTATTTCAGGAGATCATCCCTTTCCATCAACAGCTTGCATTCTCCAAAAAAAATTAGGGTTAAAAAATTTCCCGGCGTTCGATGTCTCAGCTGGTTGTCCAGGTTGGCTTTATTCAACTAATATTGCCAAACAATTTATAGAGAACGGAATCTCTAAGAACATTTTAGTCATTGGAGTAGAGATCCTTACAAAGGTCACGGATTATACTGATCGTAATACTTGCATTTTATTTGGAGATGGTGCAGGTGCCACTATTATTTCACGCGCTGAGCCCAAAGACATTTCCCGAATTATCGATTCTGAAATAACTGCAGATGGAACACATTATGAACTTCTCATTCAAGAAGCTGGTGGTTCCAGAATGCCTGCTTCCAAAGAATCTGTGAAAAAAAATCTGCATACTCTTTATATGGAAGGGAATAAAATATTTAAATTCGCTGTGAAATCTATGTATTCAATGTGCGATATCGTCATGAAAAGAAATAACCTGGATGTAACTTCCATCGACTGGTTAATTACTCATCAGGCCAATATGAGAATTATTGAAGCCCTTGGAAGAAAGATGAAAATTGATACAAATAAAGTCATAGTTAATATTGAGAAATATGCAAACACATCTTCAGCAACAATTCCGATTGCTTTAGATGAAGCTATCAGAAGTGGAAAAATTAGGCGTGGAGACCTGGTTTTAATGGCATCTTTCGGTGCTGGTTTAACTTCTGGCAGTTTGCTGATAAGATTATAATCATGAGGTAAAAATGGGAAAAATAGCTTTTATATTTCCGGGACAAGGTGCTCAATATGTTGGAATGGCAATGGATTTTGCAGAGAACAATCCGGAATTTACAGACATCCTGCAAAGATTTGATAGAAATAATGGAACTGAACTTTTCAAAATAATGCGTGAAGGTCCCGAAGAGCAACTGAAAGAAACAAAATTCACTCAACCAGCAATACTCTTTCACAGTATTGCAGCCATGAAAACAGTTCTTAACGAATTCGATATTAAACCAGATTTTGTAGCAGGACATTCATTGGGTGAATTCTCTGCCCTGGTTGCAAATGGTGTTCTTGATCTGGAAGATGCAATGTATCTTGTTCATAAACGTGGAGAGTTCATGATCCGTGCAAACGAAGGAAAACCCTTTGCCATGGCTGCGATAATCGGGCTTGATTCTATCACTGTAAAGAATATTTGTGACGAAGCTTCCTCGGCTGGTATAGTGATTGCTGCCAATTTTAATACACCGGTTCAAACTGTGATTTCCGGCTCTAAAGCAGGTGTGGAAAAAGCTTGTGAAATAGCTCAGGAAAAAGATGCAAAAAGAGTTATACCGCTTATTGTTGGTGGACCTTTTCACTCTCCATTAATAGAAAGAGCCAAAACCTGGCTGGCAGAAGAAATGGAAAAGATCATTTTCAATAGTACCAATATTCCTGTAATTGCAAACGTGGATGCAAAACCAGCCACCGAACCTGAAAAGATCAGAAAAAACCTGGCAGAGCAAGTAACTTCTTCTGTTCGTTGGGTTGAATGCATAGAATTTATGATCGAGAATGGAGTAAATACTTTCGTAGAATTTGGTCCTAAAAAAGTACTATCCGGAATGCTTAAAAAAATTGACAGAAATGTGAAAGTTATAAGCATCGACACATTAGAAACTTTTAATAGTGTGAAGCAGGAATTGGAGAATTTATAATGAAATTGAAAGATAAGGTTGCTATCATAACAGGTGCTGCTCGTGGCATTGGTTTTGCCATTGCAGAAACATTGGCTCAAAATGGAGCTTTATCTGTAATTATCGACCTTAATAAAAATGATGTGGAAGGCGCAGTACAGAAAATCGATGATGTTGGTTTCAAAGCTATTGGTTATGCCTGTGATGTAACAGACTCTGAAAACCTGGGCAATGTTTTTAAAGACATCCATTCTAAATTCGAAAATATTGATATATTGGTGAACAATGCAGGCATTACCAGAGATGGTCTTCTTATGAAAATGAAAGAGACAGACTGGGATGCTGTGATAAATGTTAATTTGAAAGGTACTTTTAACTGTACTCAGAAAGTCAGCAGATTTATGCTGAAACAAAAATCCGGTGTGATCATAAATATATCTTCTGTAGTTGGAATTATGGGAAACCCCGGTCAAGCGAACTATGCTGCTTCCAAAGGTGGAATAATTGCTTTAACCAAATCAGCAGCCAAAGAATTCGCCAGCAGAAACATTCGCGTTAATGCAATTGCTCCAGGCTTTATTCAAACGGAGATGACGGATAAACTACCAAAGGAAGTTGTTGATAAATATTTAGAAGCGATTCCTCTTTCATGTATGGGAACGGTGAAAGATATCGCCAATTTATGTGTGTTTTTAGCTTCAAAAGAAGCAAAATATATTACAGGACAAACCATCAATGTAGATGGTGGCTTAGTAATGTAATTAATAAAATAGGAGGAAATAATGGACATTGATGCAAAAGTAAAAGAAATTATTGTTGAAGAACTCGGTGTGGAAGAAAGTGAAGTTACTCCAGAAGCTAGTTTCATTGAAGATCTGGGAGCTGACTCTCTTGATACTGTTGAACTTATTATGAAATTCGAAGAAGAATTCGATATTGACATTGCTGACGAAGAAGCTGAAAAGCTGACTACAGTTGGCAAAGCTATCGAATACCTTAAACAAAAGCTTGGGTAATAATATTAATTATGGTGGGATTTCTATAATCCCACCATAATTATATCAAATTATCCTAAATGAAGAGGTTTGCATGAATAAAAGAAGAGTTGTAATTACAGGTATAGGCACATTGAATGCCATTGGACATAGCGTTAATGAAACCTGGGAAAATCTGCTGGCAGGAAAATCGGGAATTGATCTTATAAAAAACTTTGAAGTTACAGACGAATTTTCCAGCCAGATAGCAGGAGAAGTTAAGAATCTTGATATGACACAATATTTTGATCGTAAAAAACTTAAAAAGCTCGATAAATATGCGCAATTTGCGCTTATTGCTGCTAAACAGGCAATGGAAGATTCAGGTTTGATTAATGCTGAATTCGATCACGATCGTGCAGGAGTTATCATCGCTACAGGAATTGGCGGAATGGAAACTTTTCAATCTGAAGCAAGTAAAATGACACTTAAAGGACCAAAAAGGATCAGCCCTTTTTTCATTCCAAAAATGATTGCTAATATCGCTTCCGCTGAAGTTGCAATAGAATTTAATTTCAGAGGTCTGAACTTTAACATATCTTCAGCTTGTGCTTCTGCAAATCACGCAATGGGTACTGCCTATCGAACAATTCAATATGGAGATGCCAATATTATGCTCACAGGAGGTTCGGAAGCTTCAGTAACATCCCTTTCTGTGGCTGGTTTTTGCGCGATGAGAGCCCTTAGCACCAGAAATGATGAACCACAGAAAGCTTGTCGCCCATTCGATAAGGAAAGAGATGGATTTATTATGGCTGAAGGGGCAGGAGTTCTTGTTTTTGAAGAAATGGAACATGCTCTGAAACGTGGTGCAAAAATCCTTGCTGAAATTGTTGGATATGGCGCAACTTGTGATGCTTTCCATGTTACTGCTCCGGCAGAAAACGGAGAAGGTGGTGCACGTGCCATGAAAATGGCTATCGAAGATGCAGGTATTAAACCCGATGAAATTGATTACATTAATGCACATGGTACTTCCACTCCCCTGAATGACCCGAATGAAACAGCAGCTATTAAAACTGTTTTCGGGGATCATGCCTATAAATTAAAGATCAGTTCCACTAAATCGATGGTGGGACACACGTTGGGAGCAGCTGCAGCTATCGAAGCGTTAGCTTGTTGTAAGAGCATCGAAACTGGCAAGATCCATCCTACCACAAATCAAGAACACCCAGATCCGCAATGTGATCTTGATTATGTTCCCAATAAAGCCATTGAACATGAAGTTAATTATACATTGAGCAATTCTCTTGGTTTTGGTGGACACAACGGTGTATTAATTCTCAAGAAATTTGTTAATTAGATTAAGCGGGGCAAACCAGCCCCGTTTTTTTTGTTTTGAAAAAAATTATATTTAACTTAATAAACCAGCTTTCTGTTAAAAAAGGAAAAAATCCAAAATTTAAAATTCTCCAGGAAAAGATAGGTTATTATTTTCAAAATCCCCCATTATTAACAGCAGCTCTTTCTCATACATCACTACCCACCAGCAATAAAGAACATTCCTCTTTTGAGAGAATGGAGTTCTTGGGAGATGCTGTTTTAGGATTAATAATCTCAGAAGAACTCTTCCTGAAATATCCCAAATACAGCGAAGGTGAACTTTCAAAACTCAAATCCAAGATCGTTTCAAAAAAAATGTTAGCTTTAAAAGCCAAACAGATCGACTTGCACGATTTCATTCTATTAAGTTCTGAAGCTGCCAATAGTGGTGGTCTCGATTCCATTCTGGCAGATAGCATGGAAGCAATTATCAGTGCTATTTACCTGGACGGCAACCTGGAAGAAGTGCGGAAATTCATAAAGACATTTATTCTGAAGGATATGGATAGATATATTAAAAGCGATGAACTTATCGATTTCAAAAGCAAACTCCAGGAATACACTCAGGCAGAATTTCATAACATACCGAATTACAAAATAATCAGCGAAACGGGTCCCGAACACGAAAAAATATTTACTGTCGAAGTGCTGATAAACAACAAAGTCTACGGATGCGGAAAGGGTGGTAGCAAAAAAGAAGCACAACAAAGTGCCGCCAGAGAAGCCTGCAGCCAACTAAATTTATAATCAGAATTTTCTGGTTAAATCCCTATGAAGATCTTCCCTGTTTTTATTCCTCATCAGGGATGTGCTTATCAATGTATTTATTGTAATCAGCACTCTATTACCCGTAGCAAGCTTCCCGATATTGAAAAGTTAGAACCAGAGATTGCAGCTTTTTGTAGAAAAAATCAATCTGAAGAAAAAGAGATCGCTTTCTTCGGAGGAACATTTACCAGTATGACAAAACCATTTCAACAAAAATATCTTGATATTGCCAATAAATTCAGGAAACACATATCCGGTATTAGAATTTCCACCAGACCCGATTCAATAGACCCGAATGTGCTGACTTTTTGTAAAGAGAACAATATTCGAACTATTGAGCTTGGTATTCAAAGTTTTGATGATGAAGTCCTAAAAAAAACATTAAGAGGATATAATTCCGAAACTGCAATAAATGCCTGCAAATTAGTAAAAGAATATAAGTTTCAATTGGGAATTCAATTAATGCCTGGTCTTCCCGGATTTTGCCGGTGTTCACTGGAAAACTCGATTCATCTTACAAAAAAAATCTCTCCCCACTTTGTAAGGATATATCCAACCATTATTCTAAAAAGAACAAAGTTGGAAAAATGGTTTCTGTCGGGAAAATACACTCCACTCAAATTGAATAATGCTGTAGAAATGGTATCCGGTATGCTGAGTGAGTTTGAACAAAACGAGATTCGGGTGATCAAGATCGGTCTTCATTCCGATATAAAGGAAGAAGACATCGTTGCCGGACCTTACCACCGATCATTTGGTGAACTTGTTCGTTCTGAGATTTTAAAAAAAAATATTTTAGAGAGCTATGCACCTAAAACACTTATCATTTCAAGCTCGGATATTTCATTATTCAAGGGCTTCAAGTCACAAATGCTCAAAGCACTAAAGCACGAATTAAAACTGGATAAACTTCCCATAATAATCAATAACAAAATGGAAAAATCTAAATTTTTATTCACAGAACTTCCACCGCTGGAGTATTGGTAAATAATGATATTTTTATTTATAGCGTTAGTAGTAATTTTGATATTTTATTTTTATAGAAACACAGTTCCACAGCTTTACGGCTGGAGAAAAAAACTCCTGATCGTACTCAGGTCGATTGCGCTGATTGTTATTTTGATCCTGCTTTTAAATCCTGTTCTCTTTTTTATAAAGCATACTATTAACCGACCTAAAGTAATAATGCTGAATGATATTTCCGACAGCATGAACCAGGAAAGTGGGGATATTAGTAAAACAAATGCTTTACAGGATTTTCGGGAAATAGTGGAAACTGAGATCCGCTCCAGGAAATATGATATTGTTAATTATAATTTTGCAGGAGGTCTTGGAAAAAATACCGCTTCTACAAGATTGACACCTGCTTTGCAGGAAATATCTCAGAAGCAGAATCTGGAAGATGTACGGACAATTTTTCTTTTTTCTGATGGCTGGCTCAAAGATGAAAATCTGGAAACCGTTATTGATCTTAATATTCCATTTTATACTGTTATTCCCGATTTTAAAATTAGTGATTTTGATCTTGAAATTGCCAGCTTACGTTACAATAAAACCGCCTACAGAAATGAATTAACTCCCATCGAAGTAAACCTCTCATCCATCAACTTCGATGGAAATGCTCAATTAGAATTATATGTTGATAAAAAAAAGATGAAAACAAAGAATATATATTTTCAAAATATCGATTTTCTACAGGAGTTTTTTGAAATTTCTTTCAACGAAACTGGTATGAGATCATTTGAGGTGATTGTAAGTTCGGATTCGACAAATGAAAAGAATTCTGCGAACAATAAATATACTGGAGCAATTCAGGTTTTAAGGGAACGTTCACGCATCACGATTATTTCAGATAAACTGGGCTGGGACACAAAATTTTTAATCGAGGCTATTCAGCAAAATCCACGCTGGGAGCATTCCTTTCTTCTAAAAGAAAAAACTTTAAAAAAAATAAGACAAACAGTGTCTTTGAAAGATGAGATACAGGGAACCGTAATGCTAATCCTGATAAATAATAATTCACTACAGTTAACTCCAATTGAAACAGAGATCATTAAGAACTTCGTAAAACAAGGTGGAGGATTATTCCTGATGGGTAAGCCACCGAAAGAGATTTCCGAGATTTTACCAGCAGTGGATTACGGTTTCAGAACAACTTTCGAATCGACTTTTTCTTTTACTGATGAAAGCAAAAAATATGAAACATTTAACCTGGAAGAAGCCTTAAGTAACATTCCCCCGGTTAGTTACTATTTTGTGAAACCAAAACTACAGGCAAAGATATTAGCAAAGATAGAAAATGAAGAACGCAGTCCTGCTATACTTTTAATGAATTATGAAAAGGGAAAAGTACTCCAATTAACTTTCCTGAACCTCTGGAAATGGCAATTATGGGCAAAGAATAATAAATATAATCAATTTATTACTAACATAATATCCTGGCTTAGCAGGGAAAGCTCAGAACGTTTTTTTGCTCGAACAAATAAAACATCTTTTTTCAGTGGAGAGAAAATCACAGTCAACTTAACAGCATACGATGAGACGTTATCTCCAATTTATGATCTGAACGCGAAGCTTACAGTATTTGATGAAAACCGTAATAATGTCTTTGAGGAGTTCCTGTTGGCAAAAGACGATGTATACCGATGTGAAGTAGGGTTTCTTCCATCCGGGAGCTATTCATTCCAAGTTCAAGATGAGCGAACCGGACTGGAAACGAAAGGTGAATTCATGGTAACTGCCGATGATCCTGAAAGCAGAGATAGGGGATTTAACACATCGCTCCTTGCTTATATTTCTGAACAGACAAATGGGAAACTTCTGTATCCTGAAGATATGGCAGAGTTCAAATTTCCTGAAGCTCAACTTATGTCATTCAAGAAAAGAACAGAAATTCCAGTTTATAAAAAATGGTATCTCATCGCTTTATTCCTGGTTAGTTTTTGTTTGGAATTATTTTTCCGTAAAAGGTGGGGACTTCTATAAATAAAAAAACCTGCCAAACTGTAAAGAGTGGCAGGTTCATAATTTGAGAAACTGGTTAGAACTTAAACACGAATGCCGAATCGAGACCGATCCCCCTTCCATACCGGAAGAACCCGTGGTAGAAAATAGCGCCCATCTTCCATTCGAATCCTTTAAAGATCAACCCTGTATTGAATTCGTAGAAAATATTTTCATCGTAACCCATAACAGCCTGCATCGGAATACAAGCTAATTGATAACCGGTACCAAAAGAAAATCCATTTTTGTAGGAATATTGTTCGTTGATGTATTTTGCCATTACATTGAGTTTCTGGAAAAATGTGTATTCCATACCCACACTCACAGATGGTTTGATCTTCACATATTTGTTTTTGACTCTTGATTCTTCTTCAAAATATTCTTTTTCAAAAGGTTCATGTTCCAGATCGAAATAGATAAGAGAATCCACAACCATCTTCTCATATTTACCAGCACCAAGATTCTTATAATTCAATTGCATGAACAAATCATCTATACTGGCATGCAAATATCCTTCAAAGATCCTGGCTTTCATTCCAAATCCCACAGAAGGAGAAAGCCTTCCAACAGAATATTCATCGCTATATTGTAAATGTGCAGTATAATTATAATAAGCACTATCCGGCATTGAACCGAAATTCTGTGTGCTTTCTATTATCGTGCCATACATCATGGAATAGTTAAAGTTTATGTTTGCTCCAAAATACAGCGTCATATCCCGCATGTATTCCACAAAAGCGCTGGTGGAATCTGCAGGGAAAAGACCGGGTATCATTCCCATGCTAAGTCCTTTTGGATAGGCATAATTAAATGTGGCTTTCCAGAATGAAAATGCTTCGCTTCCCTCGCCCGTATGGCTGGAATATGCGATATTAGTATCGTTACCATTAAAGACAAGATCACAATACATTTTATCTAATACTTCCACATTGGCAAATGCCAGAGATTGAAGAGAAAAATTCCAATTCCTATGTCCAAAATCCAAAAGATGTATTTTAAAATTAGAATAGATTTCGATATCATCTTCCGTAAGTTTCTTTTTATCTTTAGCATCGAGTATATATCCTTCCTGGAACATATTGATATCATCAAGTTGCAACGCTGAATTTTCGAAATTAAACTGGTACGTTAATAGAGGTAAACATATCTGTGAATGGTATCTATCGGCAATGTTCGCTGGATTTTCGGGAAAGAAATCGAAAGAACCAAACAACCCGTAACTGAGTGATAATATAAGTGCGATCAATATTATTTTTTTCATTTTCTTCTCCTTAATCCTCAAAAAGCTCACTGCTTATAAACACTTCAATAGAAAGATCACCCTGGATAGTAATACCGCCTGTCCATGGCTGTGCACCTTCGCTGCTGATATTTATTCGAGGAACAATGTAAACCGAATCTGCCAGGAAAAAATCAAGTTGATCCTGAGTAATATTTAGCTCATACTCTCCATAAGTGGAATCTGTAGTTATTTCCATCAGCGGTATCCTGAACATTTGAACTTTTGTTGAATCAGGATTCTCAAAGTTAAATATCTCTTCCAGAACATTAGTACTGTCATCGGAAACAAGAAGATCAAATCCCAATTCCATTCCACTTGTATTCCAATATTTGAAAATAACTCTGCCATATTTGAATGCATTATAAATGGCATCATCAAAATCTGATACATCCTCTTCACTTATTTCGATCTCACCATTTTCAAGGGGAATTATCCAGATACCTTCCTCCTCGAATGTATATATCTGAACGTCTGCAATGATCTCTATATCCACACCAATCGAATCTGCATGGTTCAGAGAATCTATCACCGTGTTATCTCCGATTAAAGTATTGAATTCATAATCAAATCCATCAGGAATTATCTGTAACATTTCATTTATATTGTAATTCTCTGATGTTAGCATAAATTCTGTTAAACCTTCAGAGATACTGATAGTTATCGAATCTCCTTCATTATGAACCAATGGTACTTGTACCCCACTTTTTTTTGATACTAATTCAAATACCGCTACAGCAGGAGCAGGAGAAACAATATTAAATATGATCGCACTGTATCCGTTAAAACAGAAGCTGTCTTCTTCAACTATTACTGGCTGGGGAAGGTCTGCTTCGATATATCCCGAAATGATCTCAATTTCCTGGGAAGGGATCATCGCCTGCGTAACCCAGTCTGCCTGGATATCGATTATCTGAATATCAAGCTGGATCGAAGCAGAAGTATCGATAATAGCACTAGCATTTTCGGTAATATCACCTTCTCCGGTAAGCTGTAATTGTATTTCGTTGGGAAAGGGTTCTCCCGTCTGAAGGTTTATCATTTGTGAACCAGCACCTCCCTCAGGAGCAATATCCGGGAAAACAACATTTTCTACCAAAGGATCACCATTCCCATCCAGAACATTTATGATTAGTGGATTCCCATCAAGTGAATCTCCCAGCCAGAAAACTGTGTTATTGGTGATGGATAGCTCAAGAAACCCTTCCATGAATTTGATCTCTTCATATTCATCAAAAGGATCAAAAGTTTTTATTATTCCAAATGGAATAGTTATGAAAGGATAATTCGGAAGATTGCTGACAGGAAGACCATTTAAAGCAGCAATTTCCGGTGGTACAAAATCTCCCAGAACAAAGTTTGTGTTTTTGATTTCCGTATCCGCTATCTCGATATCACCAACCGTTTGAAAATCTTCGGTCGATTCATAAAACTGAAGAGTATCTCCGTTCGCCACAAATGAACCTACGGTATCTGCAATAGCTTCGGCATCATAAGTGTCGTGCAGAAAGATCAATCTGAACTGGGTTGTCCATGATGGAATGCCGAATTCATCGGGGATGGAGCATCCGATTAAAAACAAAATAAACAATATTGGTAATACTTTCTTAAACATCTATTCCTCCTAAAATTCCATTTCTTTAATTATTCTTTCCTTATTATTTCTCATAACCCTAAAATTGTGATGTAATTAAGCAATCTGGAATTTTTTGTCAATTTTTTTAATTTAAAGATTATTTAAGAATGGTCATAATTAAATATGTTTTGACATTAATCTTATCGCAAAAAAGGATTGTAGTGAAAAAATGAAAAAATGTACGGCTCCTCTGTACCACCCGTAAGTGGTCAGATACGCTGTGACAGTCCGGCTTCGTTGAACTACGCCGTGACAGGAGGAAAAAATGAAAAAAATTATTACTATTACAATGTTTTTAGCTGCTGTATTTCTTTGCGCAGAATGGACGATAGTTGCATCTTATCCCATTCCGGAGGGTGCCTCCGGATTAGCTTATGACGGCACTTATCTGTATTGCGGCATTTATGGAGCAAATGGAGATGAGTTTTACCGGATTGATCCAGATGATGGAACCTATCAGCTTCTGTTTACCAATCCAAATATTGGTGATTGTTTTGGAATGACCTGGGATGGAACAAATCTCTGGATCACAGATCATGTCTCTCCCTCGTCTACTCCTGCTATTGCATATGAATTAGATATCAATTCAGGTGTGATCCTATCCCAGTTTGACCTGCCGGCGCATTATATGTCCGGAATTGCCTATGATAATGGAGATTTCTGGGTTACTGCTTATTATGATCCTAACGGAGAAATTTACAAAGTGGATAATACCGGAGCTATAATTCAGCAATTTGCAGCTCCCGATGAACAGCCCTGGGATCTATGCCTGGAAAATGATAACCTGTGGATGGCAGATTACTGGGGAGATGCTCTCTATAAGATCGATCCTGTAACCGGAACGCTTCTGGAAACAAATCCTTCAGAAGGAGTCGATCCGGCAGGAATCGTCTGGGATGGACAATACCTGTGGTATTGTGATAATGGTAGCGGAGGTTCAGATTATCTTTATAAAGTTGATCTTGCTGGTAGTGGAACACCACAAATGAATATTTATCCTACTGTGGTGGATTATGGAATTGTAACTGTTGGTGATATGGTATATGGTGGATTTACAATAACAAACGACGGAAGCGCAGATTTGGAAGTAACATTCGGGAGCATAACAGGTCCGGGATCGCAGTATGTCTTCTGGGGAAGTGGAGCAACAACTATACCTGCTAATGGAGGAACTATGATTTTTGAATTTGCTTATTCACCTCAGGAACCAGGTATATTGGATGCAATTGGAACGCTTTACTCAAACGATCCTTTATATCCCGTAGCTGAAATCTCTTTTATTGGAATAGCTGTAAATCCGGGACCTGAGATCTATTTACCCGTAACAAATCATGATTACGGTTCTGTGAGAATTAATGCTTATACACGCTGGTTTATGGAGATTCAAAATATTGGTGATGAAGCTTTAATAATTAATGATATCTATTGTGATGATATACATTTTACTGTTGATAGCAGCGTTAGTTTCCCAATAGAAATAGCTACTCTGGATACAATACAAGTTGGCATCTGGTTCAGTCCGGATGCTGCAACCAACTTCAATGGTGTTATGTCGATTCATAGTAATGACCCGGTAACTCCCATATATGATGTAACGCTTTCGGGAACCGGTGATGCTTCCGCGATTCCTATAGGAGGAATTCTCTGGCAATACAATATCACTACC
Organism: uncultured bacterium; assembly: GCA_965370415.1. Taxonomy (GTDB): domain Bacteria; phylum Cloacimonadota; class Cloacimonadia; order Cloacimonadales; family TCS61; genus JACNIV01. Next base: position 63,145 of record CBDUTJ010000009.1, read on the forward strand.
GGATACGATAACAGCCCCAAGGCAATTGTACCTATAGAAGACATTTCGGAAGATGGTATCGATGATGTTATCATCTGTTCTCAAGATAATTTTACACGCTGTTTTAATGGTAATTCTTCGGGAATTGCAGATATACTCTGGGAATATGAAACTTACGCTGGAGAGGTTTATCATCAAAATTCACTTATGATCGTTCCTGATCTGAACTCCGATGGTTATGAAGATGTGGTAATCGGAACAACCGGAGGTGATAGAGCTATCCGAGCTATTTCAGGAAAGACAGGAGAACAAATCTGGGTATATTTTACAGATGTTTACGGAGATGGTGGCTGGGTTTACCAGGTTGATGCGACATTTGATTATAACAACGATGGAATTACAGATATTCTGGCAGCAACTGGTGGTGACGCACAAAGAGTTTTTTGTATCGATGGAACGAATGGAACGGTCATCTGGGATTTCTATGCTGCCGGACCAAAATTCAGTTGTATTGGTATTGAAGATGTAAATAATGACGGAATCCCGGATGCAATTGGCGGTGCTTCAAATTCATACGAAACTGAAGGAAAAGTATTTGGAATCAACGGAGCAAATGGAACCCAGATGTGGGAATTTACTACCGATGGTTCTTCTGTTTGGGCTCTTTCCCAAGTGGATGATATTAGCGGTGACGGATACAATGATATAGTTGTCGGAGATTTCGCAGGAAATTATTATGCTCTTGATGCTACAAATGGTTCTGTGTTATGGAACGAAAGTGTAGGAACCTGCCTGATAATCAGATTTGAAACTCTGAACGATGTAAATGGTGATGGACATCCCGATATTGCAATAGCTCGAAGTTCTATAGATAATGCTGTGGTTATTGATGGATACACAGGTCTGAACATCTGGCTTCACCCGGTGGCCGACCAGCCCTGGGTAGTAGATAAGATCGGTGATATTACAGGTGACGGTATTAATGATATCGTTTGGGGTACACTTTTCCAAAGTAACTACGGATACTTCCTGGACGGTGCAACCGGAGCAGAGTTAGCTTCGATCAGTGTGGGAACAGCAGTTGATGCAATTGCCGGCATTCCCGATATTGCCAATGATGGTTCCTGGGAAATGGTTATTGGCGGCAGGAATGGAACTGTTCTCTGTGTTTCCGGTGGTGAAGCTATAATTGTTGATCCTGGATGGATTGAAGGAATGGTAACTTTAAACGGTGGACCAGGACCTGTTGAAAATGTCGAAATAACCGCTGATGGAATTACTGTTTATCCTGATGCAACAGGTTTCTATTCATTAGAACTTGATCCCGGAGCTTATGATGTTACTGCATCTTTGGTAGGTTATCAACTATTTGAAGTACTCGGAATAGCTGTTATTACAGGTCAAATCACAAACCTTGATATCACGTTGAATTTCATGTTCCCACCCCAAAACCTGACTTATGTTATCTCCGGTGGTTATGTGATATTAAATTGGGATGCTCCAAATACAGTGCGTGAACTTCTTGGTTATAAAGTATATCGCGATGGCACGGAAATAGCTGAAATTCTTAATCCAACAATAACTACTTATTCTGATCCGATTCCTGGCGCAGGTACTTTTGAATATGGTGTAACAGCTCTTTATGATGAAGGAGAATCTGAGCCAGTTACGGTAAATGTGGTGATTACGAATACAGGAAACATTTTAGTTCCGCTTGAAACCAAATTGAATGGTAATTATCCAAATCCTTTCAATCCCAGCACAACCATCAGTTTTCAGCTTGCAGAAAAAAATCTGATAGAATTGGTGATCTACAATATGAAGGGACAGAAAGTGAAGGAACTGATGAACTCCAACCTTGATGCAGGATATTATAAAGTTGTGTGGAACGGAAAGGATGATCAGAATCGTTCGGTATCTTCAGGCATTTACTTCTATAAGATGATATCAGGTAAATATGTTTCCACAGGCAAGTGCATCCTTTTAAAATGAATTCAACTTTTATATGAAAGGCGGGAGTTGTTCCCGCCTTTTTTTATTGACATCTAATACAGCCTATTTCTATTCAGTTATTGAACATAAACCTTGAATAGAGGAGCAAAATAATGAAGATTATTAACCTGAATGAAAAATACCTGAAAACCTTTTTCTGCTGCCTGGAAGACTGGTCGGACGAAATGAAAGACGCCGGTGACCACAAAGAAAAATGGTTTGAAAAGATGAAGGATAAAGATCTGCATGTAAAACTTGCCCTGGATGATAACGATAATGCCTGCGGAATGATCCAGTATGCTCCCATAGAATATTCACCTGCCCGGGGAAAAGACCTCTATTTTATCTTCTGCATCTGGGTGCACGGGTACAAGAAAAAAGGCGTGGGAAACATGCAAAAACACGGAATGGGAAAAACACTCATTAAAGCTGCAATTGAAGATGCAAAAGAACTCGGTGCAAAGGGAATTGCTGCCTGGGGACTTTCTCTTCCCTTCTGGATGAAAGCTGCCTGGTTTAAAAAACAGGGATTTAAAAAAGCAGATAAAACAGGAATGCAGGTTCTTTTGTGGAAAGCTTTTGTAGAAGACGCCCAACCTCCGAAATGGATTAAAGAAAAGAAAAAACCGGAAAAAGCTCCCGGAAGAGTTACTGTTACTGCCTTTTTAAACGGTTGGTGTCCTGCGCAGAATATCGTATTTGAACGCTCTAAAAGAGCAGCAGCAGAATTTGGAGATAAAGTGGAATTTCAGGAGATAAATACTTTCGATAGAGATACATTTTTAGAGTGGGGTATCTCCGATGCTCTTTTTATAAATGACAAGCAGATTAGAACCGGTCCACCACCATCGCAAAAGAAGATAAAGAAGTTGATCGGTAAGAGGGTGATTAAATTAAAAAATTGACTTGAAACAATAATAAGTCATTTAGGAATCGTTATGAATGGAGTTGATTCTTTAATAATAATTTACCAAGAAGCAATTAATAATACAACTATTTCTTTTTGGAAGGAATTCGACTGTGAATATAGAAATTAAGTTTCTTGAATTTATAAACCAACTAAAAAAGGAGAAGAATTAATGAAAAAAATATTACTTGTTTTAGCTATTACGCTTTTTGTAAGTGTATTATTCGCCGACCCAATTGAAAACTTAGACAAGCGGGCACAGGAACAAACATCAGAAATAAATTCCAATGATGTGGTTAATTTTCTAAACGGAAACAGAGCTGATGGTGATATCACATACGGCTCTGAATATTTATTTAATTCTGCAGATACTCGGTATTGTTCAGCCACGACACTGGATGCAACCCACTTTGTTATTGCATATCAAGATCGTGGTAATTATTATTATGGAACTGCCATTGTGGGAACCGTTTCAGGAAGCATTATCACTTATGGTTCTGAATATGTATTTAATTCTGCACCTACTCGGTATTGTTCTGCCATAACCCTAGATACAACTCACTTTGTTGTTTCATATCGTGATGAAGACAGTTCTTTATATTATGGAACTGCCATTGTAGGAACTGTTTCAGGAAGTACTATCACTTATGGTTCTGAATATATATTTAATTCTGCAAGTACAAGTTATATATCAGCCACTGCTCTGGATGTAACTCACTTTGTTGTTGCATATGATGATGACTATTCTAGTGACGGATTTGCAATTGTGGGAACCGTTTCAGGAAGTACTATCTCTTATGGTTCTGAATATGAATTTAATAATGGACACGCTTATTATATATCAGCCACTGCTCTGGATGCAAACAACTTTGTTATTGCTTATCAGGATCGTGACAATTATTATGGAACTGCCATTGTGGGAACCGTTTCAGGGACCACTATCTCATATGGCTCTGAATATGTATTTAATTCTTCTATTACTTATCATCCCTCTGCCACAACTTTGGATGCAACTCACTTTGTTGTTGCATATAAGGATGATGGCAATTCTGAATATGGAACTGCTGTTGTGGGTACTGTTTCTGGAGGTACTATCTCTTATGGTTCTGAATATGTATTTAGTTCTGTCGATACAAGTTGGATATCAGCAACAGCTCTGGATGCAACCCACTTCGTTGTTGCATACATGGTTTCCCCTTATCCATATGACTTAATAGCTATTGTGGGAGCTGTTTCAGGAAGTGTTATTTCTTATGGATCTGAGTTTGCATTTAGTTCTATATATTCAGATGCTACATCAGCCACTAGCCTTGATGCTTCCCATTTTGTTGTTGCATATCTGGATTTGGATCCTTCTTATCTTGGGTCTTCTATTGTAGGAGAAGTTGAAGGAACATCACCACCCGCTACTCCGGTTAATATTGAAATAGCAATTAATGAGAATGATGTTCTCATAACCTGGGATGAAGTGATAGGAGCATCTTCGTATATAGTATATTCATCCGATGAACCCTATGACAATTTTTCAGAAGATTTGTCCGGTTCATTTGTTGGTGAAAGTTGGAGCACTTCAATAATAAATGAAAAGAAATTTTATTATGTAACTGCAACTAATTAAGAAGAAAAGAGAAACAGGAACTTCATAATGTCCAACTTAACACAAGATTTTCAACTTATGTCAAGTTTCGTTATCACTTTCCAATCACAAACTCCCTGTCTTTCACAGCGACCTTCACTTTCTGATTCGGTAAAATCTTTCCTTCCAGATAAGATTTTAAAAACTATCGTAAGAAACTATTTCCCCGATAGATTTCAAATCTCTATTGCTCTTTTCAACTGCAGGGTAGCCAATGGGCAGCAAACCGATTATCTCATAATCCTGAGGAAGATCTATTAATTCAGCCATTTTATCATGATAAAATGCCCCGATCCAGCAGGAACCCAAACCTAATTCTACAGCTTGTAAAACGATATGCTCTCCAGCAATTGCTCCATCAATTACAGGAGCCTTCTGACCACAAGTCATAATATAATCAAGGTTGGTATTGCAAACTGCAATTGTAATGGGAGCTTCTGAAACAAATTGTTGACCCCGACATATAGCGGTTAATTGTTTTCTTTTTTCTTTATCTCTTATTACTACAAAGTGCCAGGTTTGCTTATTACTTGCCGATGGAGCGAGTCTTGCTGCTTCAAGTAAGATATCGATCTTTTCCTGTTCAACTGGTTTATCTAAGAATTTCCTTACACTATAACGTTTCTTTATACAATCTAAAAGCATCTACACTCCTTATTTAAAATTATAATGTTTTGTAACTGCTTCTTTTATATCCCATACACATGAAAGTCCTTTAGGGAAAGTAACAAGGTCACCTTTCTCAAATTCTACTTTATCACCATCTGCTGTTTCTACAACAACTCTTCCTTCTAACAAAAGACATTCTTCCATATTATCATAATACCAATCGAATCGGGAAACTTCTTTTTCCCAGATAGGCCAGGATTTAATACCTCTTTTTTCAATTTGTTCATCTGTTAATTTTTCAACTTTAATCTTCATAATTTCCTCCGTAAATATAAATTCTTAAAATTTTCAATTTTCACAATACAAAATATAATAAGAAGTTACAGATTGTCAACAATAATAATTAGCACTCTCGTCAAAAGTCTGCTAATTTTTATTTGCGCTACGTTTTTTTTTGATTATCTTATTTGTGTGATTAAAAAAATGGAGGTGTAAAATGAAATATGTTCCAATCAAAAGAGACGATGGATTTTACCCGAGAATGACGTTATTCGATAATTTCGTGAATAACTTTTTTAATGATGAAAGCTTTGAAGACAATCAGAGAATGATGCCGATCGATATCCAGGAAGAAGACTACAAATTCTTAGTAGAAGCTAACCTGCCCGGATTCACAAAGAAGAACATCAAGATGTCCGTAAATAACAACGAACTGGTTATCGAAGCTAACAGAGAAGAAACCAAAGAAGAAAAGAAAGGTTCTTACTGCCGATGTGAACGCTACAAAGGGAACTATCGCAGAACTCTCAGTCTTTCCAATCTTGTAGATAAAGACAAGATCGATGCTAAATTTAAAGATGGTGTTCTTTCTCTTGTGATTCCAAAGATCGCTCCAGAACCGGTAAAAGAAATTACAATCGGGTAAAAAAATCAGAAACGAAAAAAGCCTGCTGAAAATTTAGCAGGCTTTTTTTCATTATGGCTCCCGGCAGTCGCCGGAGATTTGAATCCCCGTCAGGCGATTGCCTGATAACAGCCTATCAACTATTTTATCAAAGTTCGAAGAAAATCTCTTCTATTATGAGACTTGAGTTCTTTCTCACGTTTCATTGCTGAGCTTTTATCCATAAATTCCTTGGAATATATCAATTCCCATGGACGATATTTAACAGTCCAACCCTTCTTAGCCATTTCGTTATGAGACAATAAACGCTGTTTAAGATCAGCTGTATAACCAATGTAAAGTTTATCATATCTCTTTGAATATAAAACATAAACAGTGAACATTCTTACCTCTTTGTAAAAAGAAAAAAGCCTTCAACTTACGTCAAAGGCTTTTTTCATTATGGCTCCTGAAGAGGGATTTGAACCCCCGACCTAGTGGTTAACAGCCACCCGCTCTACCGCTGAGCTATTCAGGATCACTCTCTATTACGTGCCGTTTTTAAAACCCGCTGTTTTTGTGTCAACTCTAAATTCTTCCAATAAAAACAAAATAATCAGTTATTTATTCGAAGCAAAAAACGCTTTAAAATCTCTTGACACAAAACCCTCATTTTTTTGTAGAAAGTTAGTGCTATTAGAAAACAGCAGAGGATTTTAGGAAGTGATTTATCTACTTATAAAAGTGAATATTTGTCATTTGAAATTTGTTATTTGAAATTTACAAAAAGCCGCTTCAGCGGCTTTTTGTATAATGGTGGGCCCAAGAGGAATCGAACCTCTGACCGTCCGGTTATGAGCCGGAAGCTCTACCAACTGAGCTATAGGCCCTGAAAACTTTCTTCACTTTATATATTTACAGAGTTTCAATCGAACCTCTGTCCGGCAGCTGCCGGATATGAGCCGGAAGCTCTACCAACTGAGCTATAGGCCCCAAAAATCAAATTCGATTTGTAAAAACTATTTATGCACTTCTGCTGTCAAGAATTTCCTGACAATCTATCGTGAATTTATTTTACGTTAAAGTTCTCTATAAATTTCATCAGAACACTGCTTCGAGTAGGATGACGTAATTTGCGCAATGCTTTATCTTCTATCTGGCGGATACGTTCACGGGTAACGCTGAAGATATTACCTACTTCTTCCAAAGTTCGGTGGTAGCCGTCGTCTATACCGAAACGCAGACGGATGACTCTTTCCTCACGAGGTGTAAGAGTCTGTAAAATTTCATCAACTTGTTTTTTCAGTAAAGTCCGCTCAGCCATTCTTTCAGGTGAAATTGTTCCCTTATCTTCAATGAAGTCTCCCAGCAGGCTGTCTTCATCTTCATGTCCGATAGGTTTATCCAGTGATACGGGCTCTTTGGTTATTGCCAGAATACTTTTGATCTTTTCTACTGGAATATCCAGTTTTACTGCAATTTCTTCAGGATATGGCTCGCGACCAAGTTCCTGCAAGAGTTTACGACTGGCTCGTTTTACTTTGTTAATGGATTCGATCATATGCACCGGGATGCGGATAGTTCTTGCCTGATCGGCAATAGCTCGTGTGATAGCCTGGCGAATCCACCAGGTGGCATAAGTGCTGAATTTGAATCCTTTGCGATAGTCATATTTTTCAACAGCCCGCATCAATCCCGTGTTTCCCTCTTGTATCAGATCCAGAAAATCCAGACCACGATTGTTGTAGCGTTTGGCAATGCTCACCACTAATCGCACATTCGCTTCTATCATTTCGTTTTTGGAACGTTCCTTCATTTTCTCACCGCGTTCCACTTCTATCAGCAGATCTACCATTTCAGTGGCGGTCATACGGGTTTCCAGTTCTACTCTGCGGATCTTACGACGAGCATTTTTTATCTTACGCAATGTTTCGATGAACACATTCGGTTCGATGTTGGTTTCTTCATGAACAATTTTGTAGTCTTCTTGAGATTTATTAGCTTTCCTGCCATAAGTACAGATCTCGTCGATGGAATATTTCCTGATCTTGGAAAGATGTTTGATGCTTTTTTGGCTGTCTTTTATCCTGTCTACTAAACTACGGATACGGTAAACCATACGCTTAAGCATTTTTTCGTTGTATGTCAGGCGGTCGAAAATCGCCATTATCTTCTGGCGTTTTTTCTCGATAACTTCATGGTCTACCAGGTGTCCGTATTCATCAGTGTCGCTATCATCCAGCATTTCACCTAATTCTTCAAAAATAGCTCCAGACTCTTTTATCACTTGTTCAAATTCATTTATCAGGGTGGATTCCTGAGATTTATCCATCCATGTTCCGTACTCAATTTTGAAAATATGATCTATTTTAACTCTTTTTTCACGGTAGCGATGCAGGAAGTTTTCCATCTCACGCAGGGTACTACCGCTTATGAAAACAAATTTATTAATATACTTTTGACCGCTTTCGATCTTCTTTGCTATTCTTATCTCACCTTCACGGTCTAGAAGCGGCACTCTTCCCATTTCGCCCAGATACATCCTTACTGGATCATCATAATAACGTCTATTCTGGAATTTCTTAGTAGTTTTCGTTTTTTTAACAGAGACTTTTTTCTTAGTTACTTTTTTCTGAGTTTCATCGATAAGTTCTATACCATTTTCTACCAGTTTCGAAATGATTTCTTCTATCTTATCCAGGAAGATCGGGCTGTTTGGCAGTACTTCATTTATCTGTTTGAAAGTTAGCAGGTTATCATTTTTTTGTCCGATATCCACAAGTTTTTTAATACATTCATTATAACTAAGCATCCACTCTCCTTAGTATAGTGTTTTCCGCACGACTTTTTTATTCAGTCCAATAATTTTCTTTTTTAATTCGTTCTTTTTCTGGAAAAGGTCCATATCTTTTGGATTAGTTAATATCTGGTCATTAATCTGTTTTAATTCTATTTGATATTTTCTTAATTTCAAACCGCTGATAACATCCTCGATCTGAGCTTTGGGCGGATCAGCCATAATAAGATCAGCAATTGTATTCTTGATCGCTTCGTCTTCTATTGTTTCCAACAAACTCGGAATCTGCCCCATTTTCTCCAAATGCTCTGCAACTATTTCATATATTTTTTTGTACTTTTCAGATAAAAAGTAACTCGAATCTATCTCTTGTGCAACTTTTTTATAATACATTGAATCATTAAGTATATTAATAAGCAGTTCCCGTTCTTCCCCAAATTTTTCCATAGTTTGCATTTGCGGTTCTTTTTCTCTTTTTCTGCGAAGTCTTATTTTAGAAAAAATAGCACTTTCCGATACTTTAAAAATGGTGGCTATCTCCTGTACAAAAAGTTCCCGGGCTATATCATCTTCCATTTCATTCAGAATCTCTATAAGTTCATTTAGTTTTGCTCTTTTATCCATATCCAGAATAGTATCTTCCAGCAGGAATTCCGGTAGTAGTTGAGAATTGTTGATAAGCTCCTGTAGCTTTCCAGTATCATTTTTCAACAGGAAACTATCCGGGTCATCTGTTTGTGGAAGGTTTACAATTTTTGCAGTATATCCGTTTTTAATAATATTGGAAGCTGCTCGCACTGCTGCTTTCCTGCCTGCTTTATCTCCATCATAAACGAGTAAAAAATTATTCGTAAATCTACTTAATATTTTTATCTGCGAATCTGTAAGGGAAGTTCCCAGAGAAGCCACGGAATTGGTGAATCCATTTTCATAAAGCCGCAGGAAATCTGTGTAACCCTCGGCAATGAGAGCCTGATCCCGGCGGGATATATCATGCTTTGTAACAAAAAGCCCATAAAGTTCATTACCTTTTATATAAATATCTGTGGTAGGGGAATTAACGTATTTTCCACCACCCTGGTTCTCAAGCAGAACCCTCCCACCAAAAGCCAGCACTTTGCCGGTGGAAGAATGGATCGGGAACATCAATCTGTTTCTGAAAAGATCGTTATTGTTACTGGTAAAAAGTCCGGTGGAAGCTAATATCTGGTCATTGATATTGTTTTTCAACAGATAGTTTTTCAATCCACCGTGACTATCCAGCGCATAACCTATCTCAAATTTCTTTATTGTTTCTTCCTTTATTTTACGATTTTGCAGGTATTCCAGGGCAAATTGCCCATGCTTGAAAAGATTATCTTGGTAATATGCAGATGTAAGCCTGTATATTTTATACACCAGATCACGACGGGATTGTTTTTCTTTGGAAACCCTGGTAGTTGTGATAGTGATGCCAGCCCTTTGAGCAAGTTTATGCAAAGCTTCAGGGAAAGATATTTTCTCGTAATCCTGAACGAAAGTAAGAGCATTGCCACCTTTACCACAACCAAAGCATTTGAATATCTGCTTCTTTTCACTCACAACAAATGAAGCTGTTCTTTCCTCGTGGAACGGGCAGCGTGCTTTATAATTGCTTCCTGCTTTTTTTAGTGGAATGTAGCTGCTAACCACATCCACGATGTTGTTCATTTCCAGGATCCTATCGATATCACTTCGATCCATATCTATCCTTCCAGCTTGACCACTGTTACTCCATCGCCACCGGCCTGAGGTGGAGGAGAATAAAAATCGAGGACTTTTTTATTTTTTTTCAGATACTGTCTTATCTTACTGCGTAAGGCTCCGGTTCCCTTACCATGCACAATACGAACAAAGGGAAGATCGTTCATTATAGCTTTGTCTATAAAAACTTCTATTTCCGGCAAAGCTTCTTCAAAACGGTAGCCCAGTAATTTGAGTTCAAATTTAGTTTCCTGGGCAGGAAGAGCAACTTTTTTCGGTTGTGCTGTTTTAGATTTTCGGGATGTGGTCATGAAGAGTTTATCTTTGGTAGTGGTTAAGAAAATACCGTTCATATCAACTTTGATATTATTTTCAGATATCTCAATGATCTCACCTTCCATTTCTACATCTTTCATCCATACAGTTTGTCCTGTTTTTGGTGCTTTCAGAGGAATTCTTTTTTCTTCGAGAAATTCATTTTCCGTCCTGGCAAGATCCAGGTTCATTTTTGTTATTTTCTTAAAGGAATTTTCCAGTAGCGTCTTGCGGTTTTCTTTATCTGCTTTTTTTATATTATCAATTTCTTTATTCAATTCTTTCTGTAATGATGTAAGGAAGTCTCGAGCTTCCCTGATTGAACGTTTTTTAATCTCTTTAGTTTCATTTTCCAGGTGTGATATCTTTTGCTGATGTTCTTCGATTTTTCTGTTGAGAAGGGCAGTTTTGAGTTCAAACTGGTAATTCTGGCGAGAAAGTTCCAGTTTTTCTTCGGTCATTTTTTTTAATAAATCCGTTAGTTCCACATTCTGATTGCCAGTGAGTTCTTTGGCACGCTGGATAAGAGTTTCTTCCAAACCAAGCCGGGAAGCAACTTCGATAGCAAAACTATTTCCTGGCAGACCAAGCTTGAACTGGTAGGTGGGAATATGTTTTTCAGGATCAAATTGCATGGCAGCATTCACACAGTTATGATGCTGTTCTGCAAAAACCTTTAATGCTGTGTAGTGTGTGGTTATAACTCCCAATACTTCTTTTTCCGCCAGACGTTCCAAAATAGCCTGAGCCAGGGCAGAACCCTGTTCGGGATCGGTGGCAGCCCCAATCTCATCGATAAGCACAAGCGTATCTTTATTACCGGTTTTAACCATTCCCTCGATATTCTTGATATGAGAAGAGAAAGTACTGAGCGCATTTTCCAGTGACTGGTAATCACCAATATCAGCAAAGATCTTACTGAAAATTCCTATGCAACTTGATGCAGCTGCGGGGATAGGTAAACCGGATAATGCCATCAGGGTGAGCAATCCCACTGTTTTTAAAGTAACTGTTTTACCACCTGTATTGGGTCCGGAAATGAGAAGAAGTTTAAAATCCTTTCCCAGTTCCAGGTTAAAAGGAATAACGTCGCTGTAATTTTCGTATGTATAAATAAGCAGAGGATGCCGGGCTGAAATAAGATTAAGATAAGGCTTTTCCTCGATCTGCGGGATTTCTGCCTGTAAGATATTGGCAAATCGGGCAGCAGCAAAATAATAATCCAGTTCCTGCACGATCTTTGTATTTGCCAGTATCATCTCTTTGGAAGCGAGAATGTTTTCGGTGTATTCTTTGAATATCCTGAATATTTCCTGCTTTTCTTCATTTGTAGCCAGGTCTAATTCATTATTTAATCCCACTACTTCCTGTGGTTCTAAAAAAATAGAAGATTTGCTGGCAGATCTGCCATGCACGATACCATTAATAAAGGAAGTTGCTCCTTCTTTTACCGGAATTACGAATCTGCCGTCTCGCTGGGTTACAATTTTATCGTGAAGATAATTACTTGTAGCTAAATCCTCGATCTTTTTATTCAAAGCAGAAATAACATTTTTTCGTAATTGTTTTTTTCTGCGACGGATCGATGCAAGTTCCTTGGATGCAGAATCTTTTATCTCACCATCAGCATCGAAGACATAATTAAATCTTTTTTCCAGAAAATCCAGGGAAACAATCTTGCCAGTTAACTCCAGATAAAGCGGTGAATCTTCTATTTCGTCGGTATTCCTAATTATATTGTTAGCAGCTAAAACATTAAAGAAGATCTTTCTGAATTCTTCAAAATTGTAGGTTTGATGTTCAAATTCTTGCAGTAGTTTTCTTATATCGGATACATCTTCAAAATTGAAAGATATCTTGTTCTTAAGCAAACCCTGCACTTCACCCGATAGAGAAAGTTTGTATTCGATCTGCTTTTTCTCATCCAGCGGCTGCAGGTTGAGTGCCAGTTCTTTGCCCAACGAGGAATGACATTCCTCTGCCAGGATACTTCTGATCTTGTTATATTCCAGCTGTTCGAAAGGATTCATTAATCAATCATTGCGTCTTTAAATTTCTCGTCGATTTCCTCTTCGATCTTTTTCATCTTCTCTTGAACTGGTTTTTGCAATTTCTTTATTTCAGGATAACCTGTCTCAATTCTTTCGGTTATTACCCGGATCGTGGTAATAATACGAGAATCCGAAGTACCTTTGCGTATTGTTGATTCCAGGGGAGAGAGATTCAAAAGAAGGATAATGATAGCAATTATAAGAACACTGTTGAAAAGCCCGAACAAAATTCCCAAAAACTTATTCAACCAGTTAATACGAAGGAAATCAATTATCATGTGCAAAATTTTAATGACGATCTTAGCAACTATCGTTATGATAAGAGCAATAAGTATATAAGACAATATCGTTGCCAGTATCTCACCCAATTCAAACTTTGTGATAAGCAAAGCTTTAACCAAATGGCCTGTCTTGGCTATAAAAAAAACAATCACTACCAATCCCAGAAGGCCGATAACATTTTTAATAAAACCTTTCCTGAATCCATTGAACATCAGGATTAACAGGAAAACACCTAGAATAATATCAAGAACGTTCATACTCCATCCTTTGTAATAGGATAATATAGATCAATTCATAAAAAAGGGGAGATAGCTCTCCCCACGAAATCTAATGTTCTATTGTTTCAAATTTAAATTTAACTCTGTAATTTCTTTCTTACAATATCGCTTAATATCTTTCCGTCTGCCCGGTTACCAAGTTTTTCTTTTATGGTTTTCATTACCAGACCCATATCTTTCATAGAGGATGCATTCAGTTCGGTGATAGCTTTATCAACTTCCACTTCTATTTCAGCTTCAGACAATTTTTTGGGCAAATAGAAATTAATGATCTCGATCTCACGTGTTTCCTTCTCTGCCAATTCGGGACGATTACCCTGCAAATAAAGTTCTATTGCCTGCTGTCTGCTCTTAACCTGACCTGCAAGAACCGATATGATTTCGTCTTCTTCTAATTCTCTTCCAAGTTCTATCTGCTGATATTGAACAGCAGATTTGAGAGAGCGAAGAATAATTAGGCGATCCTTATCTTTTTCACGAAGAGCTTGTATAATATCTTCTTCGATCTTTGAGATCATTTAAAAAGTCCTGCCTGTTCGTCTCTGCTTGCGTTGCAGTTTAATTGCTTTTCTACGGGCTTCTTTTTCCTTTTTCCTACGAGCAATACTTGGTTTTTCATAATAGTTATTTTTTTTAATATCGGAAAGAAGACCGGCTTTTTCACAGGATTTTTTGAACCTGCGTAAAGTTATCTGAAAAGCTTCACCTTCTTTGGCTATAACCTTCGGCACTAAAATTCACCCCCTTTATTTAAAGCGATTTTCAAGAATCAAATATCGACTTTAATTGTCAAGTGTGAAATAAAATAGCTATTTAAATTAAAAAATATATCAATTATTTAATATGCTTAATTAATAAAATCATTTTGTTCTATGAGAAATTAGAAAAAAAACTTGTTTAAATATCATACATTATAGTTATTGCAACAAAATTAAATGTATTGATTTCTTGGAGGAAATTATAATGTTTGAAGGAATGAGAAGACACGCATCCTGGATTATTATTGTGATCGCATCTGTATTCATCCTATCCATGGCTATCGGTGGGATTAGCAGCATTTTTATTAAGAAGCCTTTTGTGGGCATGATTGCCGGAAAGAAGATCTACCCCGAAGAATACCGTGAATATTTGAAGAATGCATATGCTAACTACGCCCAGCAGAATCCCGAAAAAGAGATCGATGAAAAAGCAGCAGAGGAAATCAGTGAGCAAACCTGGACCAATCTTGTTCAGCAGATATTGTTTAATAAAGAGATCAAAAAACGTCATCTAAAAATTACCAATGATGACGTTGTGGATAAATTGAAAAATCCCTCGGATGATATCAAATCTATTCCCGATTTCCAGACCGATGGTGTATTTGATTACGAAAAATATGAAGAAGTACTTTTGGAAAATCCTGAATTTGCTGCCTGGATGGAAGCTCGGATCCGTGCTAATCTTCCCTATGAAAAACTATACGAAGATGTTAAAGCTGAAGTTACAGTTACCGAAGAAGAAATAGAAGAAAAATATATCGAAGAGAATGATAAGGCTGATGTTTCTGTTATTTACTTTGATCTTAATAGCATCAAAGAAATAGAAAATACTGAAGAAGAATTACAGCAGTACTACGAAGATCATAAGGAAGATTATCAAAAAGATCCGGCATGCAAATACAAATATGTTAAGATCAAACTGGAAGCAAGCGAAGCGGATAAGCAAATAGCAAAAACCGAAATTGATTCTATTTATAACCTCTTAATAAACGGAGCAGATTTTGCCCAGACAGCTATCACCTTTTCACAGGGTCCGTCCGGCCCAAAAGGCGGTGATCTGGGCTGGTTTGCCAGTGGCAGGATGGTAAAGGAATTTGAAGATGTAGCATTTGCTTTGAAAGACGGCGAGATCAGCGAGCCTGTTAACACCCAGTTTGGCTGGCATATCATCAAAGTATTCGACCGCAGAAAAAACGAGCAGGATGAAGAAGAAATACAGGCAAGTCATATTCTTTTTAAAGTAGAGCCTTCTGAAGCAACAAAACAGAATCTGGATATATTAGCCTGGGACCTTTACGAGAAAGGTAATAAATCCGGATTAGAAAAATCTGCAGAAGATCTTTCTTACGAAATTACTGAAACTCGTGAGTTTTACGAAAACGCCAGCTTTATCGGCGGGATAGGACGGGAAGAGGGAATGATCCGATTTGCCTTCGAAAATAAGGTCGGGAAACTGCACGAGCCTGTTAAGACCAAAAGTGGAGATTTCATTATAGCTGAGCTTTCTCTTAAAGTAGGCATCCATTACCAAGAATTCAGTGAAGTGGAAGCACGTATCAAACGAGACCTTACAAACGAAAAGAAACTTTCAGAAGTAACAAAAAAAGCGGAAGAATTCGTTCAGGCAAATCAACCAGCTTCATATCTAACTGCTGCTGAAAAAGATGGGTGGAAGATCATTGAAGCCCCGGATGTAACGTTGAAAAAAACTATCCCCGGACTCAGGAACGATCCTGTTCTGAATGACGAGATACTGAAAAAAGAAGCTGATGAATACACCGGCTTAGTGAAGGGAGAATTTGGTGCATATATTGCCTACATAAAAGACCGCCTAAAACCTGATATGGTAAAATTTGAAATTGAAAAGAACCAGCTTCTGCTAGAAACACAGACCAATTCCGAAAACGAACACTTGAATGTTTGGTTTAATGGTCTTAAAGAAAAAGCTGAGATCATCGATAACAGAGAAGAATTCTTTGGGAATTAAATTTACATAAAAGATATTTACAAAAGCGGATGAGAACCATCCGCTTTTTTATTATTTAATATCATTTTGAAATTTCGTGAATTAACTATTCTTCTTTATTTATAAAAATATTTTGACAGTTATTAATAATTTTACGATTTATGTTTTATATATTTATAATCGGTAATTTTATTAAAAGAATTAGAAATGAATTGAAACTGAGTTTTTTTTTGAGTTAGGTATAAATTGAATTTAATGAATGAATCAGAAGCTTTAACCAGAAAAAGAAGAATTGATACAAAGCTTAACAAAAGCTGGAAGATCATTCACGCAAAAAAAGTATTAGATTATTCAACTTTATCTAACCATGCAGTTGAAGAATATCCCACGCAAAACGGCTTTGCTGATTATGCACTTTTCGTAGATGGAAAATTATTAGGTTTCATAGAAGCAAAGAAAATATCAGTTGGTTCTGAAAATGTATTAGAGCAGGCAAAAAGGTATTCCAAAGATATCACAAATACAATAGGTGAATGGGGTGAATATAAAGCACCTTTTTTATATTCAACTAACGGAGAAAAAATATATTTTCTGGATATTAGAAATCCATTGAATATTAGTCGAGAAATAGCAGATTTCCATACACCTCAAGCTGTCGAAGGGATGTTTTCATTTGATGATTCAGATGCTTACAATTGGTTACAGGAAAACAAAGTTTCGGATATAAAACGATTACGTTATTATCAGGTTGAAGCGATAGAAGAGATAGAAGAAGCATTAATGCAAAACAAGCAAAAGATGCTGTTGGCAATGGCAACCGGTACCGGAAAAACTTTCACAATAGTATCTCTCATTTATCGCTTGGTCAAATCAGGTTATGCGAAACGCATTCTTTTTCTAGTGGACAGAAGAGCTTTGGCTGCACAGGCTATTACTACAATGGCGTCCTTTACCACACCGGATGGTTTGAAACTCGATAGAGAATATGAAGTGTACAGTCAGAAATTCCAGAAAGAAGATTTCGACGAAAAGACCAGATACGACTCTAAGGTTATGCCCAATGAATATCTTACAAACCCTCAGGAAAAACACACTTTTGTTTATGTTTCCACTATCCAGCGTATGATGATGAATTTATTTGGTAAAGAGGGCTGGAATAATGAAGAATACGAACCCGATGTTGATGTTCTTGATATTCCTATTCATGCTTTTGATGTGATAATCGCTGACGAATGTCATCGCGGATATTCTGCCAGTGAAACCGGAGCTTGGAAGAAAACACTCGATCATTTCGATGCTGTTAAGATAGGTTTAACTGCAACACCCGCAGCTCACACGATGGCTATGTTTACGCATAAGATTTATTCTTATTCTACAGAACAGGCAGTAGAGGATGGATATCTGGTTGACTATGATGCTGTAAAAATAAATTCTAAAGTAAAGATAGAAGGTGCCTTCCTGAAAGAAGGTGAACTGGTAGGTGAAATTGATACAGGTACGGGAAAAGAAACTCTGGACGAACTGGAAGATGAACGTGAATTCGCTTCTAGCGAAATCGAAGTGAAAATTACCGCTCCGGATAGTACCAAAAAAATTATCAAAGAACTTAAAAAATATTCAGAAGCATTTGAGGAAGAAAAAGGGCACTTTCCTAAAACCTTGATATTTGCTGTGAATGATATACATCACATTTCTCATTGCGACGAGATTGTACACACCTGCAAAGAGGTTTTTGGACGCGGTGATGATTTTGTGAAGAAGATCACCGGCAGCCCTTCAGTTGATAGACCATTACAGAAGATACGAGAGTTCCGAAATAGGAAAGAACCCAAAATAGTAGTTACCGTTGATATGCTTTCCACCGGAGTGGATATTCCAGCTATAGAATTTATTGTTTTTCTTCGAATGGTAAAATCCCGTATTCTTTGGGTTCAGATGCTGGGAAGAGGAACACGACGTTGCGACGAAATCCATAAAGACCGCTTCGTCATCTTTGATTGTTTCGATGGATCGCTGATCGAGTATTTCAAGAATGCAACCGATTTTGATGTGACGCTCAGTAAAGAAATTCTCAATTTTCACGACCTGATCGAACGTATCTACAATAATCAGGATCGGGAATATAGTATCTCCGTTCTCATTAAACGACTGCGCCGCATCGAACAAAACATGGGTGGAGAAGCAATCGAACAGTTTGCTGAGTTTATTCCTGACGGTGATATGAAAAAATATGCGGACAATCTGCGTTTAAATATAAAAATCAATTTTATCGAAACCATGAAATTATTGCGTGATGATGATTTCCAAAAGCTGCTTACCAATTACAAACGACCTAAGAAGCTCTTTTATAAAGGCTATGAAGTGGTAGATGAAGTGAGCAGTGAACAAGTTTTTTCTGCTGGTGATAAATATGAAAAACCTGAAGATTATCTAAAATCCTTTGAACGATTTGTGAAAGAAAATCCTGAACATATCCAGGCAATTGAAATTTTGTTGAATAAACCACAAGGCTGGAATTATGCTGCTCTGGAAGAATTACGGCAAGCTCTCAAGAAACACAAATTCAAAGAAAAAGATCTGCAACAAGCTCATGAGTATGTTTATAAAAAGCCGTTGCCCGATATTATCTCGATGGTGAAACATGCTGCTGACTTCGATGTTCCCATTTTGAATGCCCAGGAGCGCATAGAAAAAGCCATCCAATCCATTGCGGAAAAGATGGAACTGAACGAGGAACAGCAAAAGTGGTTTGGCTACATAAAACATTATCTCATGAGCAACTTAGCTCTGGAAGAAGCTGATCTCAGCAATCATCCTGCCTTTACCAGACATGGCGGTATAAAAATTGCCCAAGAAGTTTTTGGTGACAAATTAGCCGAACTGATAAAAAAGATAAACGCTGCTGTGGCAGCATAATTCTAAGGAAGAATTATGAATTTTAAATCTGAAGTATCCAATTTACTCAAAGATTACGTATATGTTTATATTAATCCTAAAACTGATAAAATCTTCTATGTAGGGAGAGGTAAAGGAAATAGATGTTTTGATCATTTAAATTTGGACAATATTGTAGATTCACCTTTTGAAGAACAAATAAAAGAGCTACTATCTAAGAGTATCCAACCCAAAATTGAAATAATACGATATGGACTTTCTAAGTATCAAGCCAAATTGATTGAAGCATCAATAATTGATTTAATAGAGCTTGATAAACTAGAAAATAAATATAGAGGTTACCATAGTAGAACTTATGGAAGAATATCTGTTGAAGAAATCATAGCAACTTTTGAAGCTGAAGAAGCTCCTGAAATAAAAGAAAATGTTTTGTGTATAATTATAAACAAACTTTACAATTCTAATATAACGCAAGATGAGTTATTTGAGTCAACAAAAGGAATTTGGAAGATTGGCAAAAGGCGGGAAAAAGCTGACTTTGTTTTTAGTGTATATCAAGGTCTTGTAAAAGAAGTTTACAAAGTAAATAAATGGCATGAATCAGGAACTTTGGTTTACAGATTCAGAGATTCCTCACAGTTTGCACAAGCAGATAGATGGGAGTTTGACGGTGAATTAGCTAATGATGAACTTAGAAGAAAATATAAGAACAAAGCTGTTAGAACATATCTTCCAAATAGGATTCGAAATCCTATATTTTATATTAACTGTTAAAGGAAATTAAATGGACATAACCAACAAACTCTGGGGTATGTGTCATACATTGCGGCACGACGGAATAGATTACGGTGACTACATCGAACAGCTCACCTATCTGCTTTTTTTGAAAATGGCAGACGAACGCAAAGTGGAAGTAAACAAACAATACAACTGGCAAAGTCTAATCAATCTTTCGGGAATAGAATTGCTGGATCATTACACTGTGATTTTGCAAAACCTGCGTGATGCCGAAGGAATTCTGGGGGAAATATTTGTACAGGCAATTCCCCGTTTCAGTAATCCGGTAAACTTGAAAAAAGTATTGAATATGATAGATGAGATCGAATGGACTTCTTTGGAAATCGATGTGAAAGGCGAAGCTTTCGAGGGTTTGCTGGAAAAAGCTGCCAGTGAAGGCAAGAAAGGTGCCGGACAATATTTCACTCCCCGTCCGCTTATTCGTACTATCGTGGAAGTGATGCAACCAGATCCACTCATTACAAAAAGTTTTACCATTAGCGATCCGGCTTGTGGAACTGCCGGCTTTTTGATGGTTGCTTATGAATGGTTAATGGATAAATACAAAGATAGCATCGATAAACGCCAATGGCCACGCATCCAAAAAGAAACTTACCACGGACAGGAATTGGTGGCACGACCCCGCCGTCTGGCACTTATGAATATGTTCCTACACGGTGTGGAACCGCAGATCGTGCTGGGTGACAGCATCTATGAACCGGATAGCGGATTGCGCTTCGACTGCATCCTCACCAATCCGCCCTTTGGTACCAAGGGAGCTAACCAGGTTCCAACTCGTGGTGACTTTACCGTAGAAACAAGTAACAAACAGCTCAATTTCATTCAGCATGTGGTCACTATTCTTAAACCCGGTGGAAGAGCAGCAATGGTTTTACCGGACAATGTTCTTTTTGCCGACCAGGCGGGAGAAGTGATAAAAAACCTGATGGAAGATTGCAATCTGCACACTTTGTTACGATTACCAAACGGCACCTTCACTCCTTACAGCCAGGGTGTGAAAGCAAATGTTCTTTTTTTTCAGAAGGGACCAAAAACCGAAGAGGTATGGATTTATGATAACCGCACCAACATGCCCGGCGTGACCAAAAAAGATCGTCCTCTCACCGAAGCTATGTTTGCCGATTTTATTGGCTGCTATGGCACCGACCCGGACGGCAGAGCCAAACGCAAAGCAACCGATGAAACAGGACGCTTCCGCAGTTTTACAGCTAAAGAAATTGCAAAGCGCAATTACAACCTGGACATTACCTGGCTGAAAGATGAAAGCCTGGGCAATAACGATGACCTACCCGAACCGGAACTGCTGGCCAGCGAAGCCATTACTGAACTTAGTGCCTGTATTGATGAACTGCAGGAAATTCTCAATCTGCTGGAGAATGGGAATGAATAGCGCTTTACCAAAAGGGTGGGTTGAATCACAATTAGGAATCGTTTGTACAAAACCGCAGTATGGTTGGACGACGAGTTCTAAACCAGAAGGTGAAATTAAACTCCTCAGAACTACAGATATATCTAATGTACCTGTGAACTGGAAAAGTGTGCCATTTTGTGAAAGAGAACCTGAAGATATTGAAAAATATCAAATCAATATAAATGATATTTTAGTTTCACGCGCTGGTTCAATTGGACTGAGTTATCGAATAAGAGAAGATGATTTGATTAATAAAACAGTTTTTGCATCTTATCTAATACGTTTTAAACCTTTGATAAATCCTCAATTTGCAGAATACTACTTAAATTCAAATATCTATTGGGAGTATATTTCAGGATTCAAATCTGGAATTGCAGTACCAAATGTAAATGCTACAAAGTTAAGCGATATGCCATTTCCCCTCCCGCCCCTTCCCGAGCAAAAACGCATTGCTGCCAAACTGGATGCCGTGCTGCCGAGGGTGGAGAAGCTTAAGGAACGATTGTACAAAACTCAAGAGCTGGTGAAGCAGTTCCGCCGGAGTGTGCTCAATGCTGCCGTTACTGGTAAGTTGACGGAAGAGTGGAGGGAGAAGAATTTAAATATTGGGACATGGAAGAAAGTTTGTCTTGGAGATATTATTAAAATTAAATCCGGTAATTTTTTACTTAGAAAAAATATGGAATCAGGAGAAATACCGGTATTTGGTGGCAATGGAATAACAGGATATCATAATGAATCAAATATTGCTACACCAACGATTGTTATTGGGAGAGTTGGTTATTATTGTGGAAGTATATATTTAACACCAGAAAGAGCGTGGATAACTGATAATGCATTTATTACAAATTTTAAAAGTGATATAATTTCACAAAAATATCTCTATTATTTATTATTAAAATCAGAATTAGGAAAATTATCAAATTCAACTGCACAACCCGTTATTTCAGGAAAATTGATTTATCCTTTCAAAGTAATCCTTCCTCCTCTCGAAGAGCAAAAAGAAATCGTACGCCAAGTTGAGGATTTTTTTACTTTGTCGGATAAGTTGGTAGAACAAGCTGCGGTTATTAGCGAACGGGTGAAGCAGTTGGGTCAAAGTGTCCTTGCCAAAGCCTTTCGGGGTGAGTTAGTTCCTACAGAAGCGGAACTGACAGAAAAAGAAGGACATACATTTGAGACAGCGAAAGAATTGCTGGAAAGAATAAAAGCAGAGAAGAAGAAGCTGGAAGAGGAGAGGAAAAGCAGGGGCAATTCACGAATTGCCCGGAAAAAGAGTAACAAATGACCAAAGAAGAATTGATCAAACGCTTACAAGACATTGAGTGGGATGACTTCGAAGTAAAGAAAGCTGAGAAAGAAATACCCAGAAACAGTTGGGAAACAGTGAGTGCATTTGCCAATACCGGTGGTGGCTGGTTGGTATTTGGAGTGTTTCAGCAGAAAGAAGAATATACGGTTAATGGCGTTAAAGATCCAGAAAAGATCGAACAGAGCTTTATCACTACCTTAAGATCGAACCAGAAATTCAATGTACGGATCGATCCGATCTGTAAGAAATATGAAATAGAAGATAAAACGGTACTGGCTTTTTACATACCTGTTTCTGCCCAGAAGCCGGTTTACTATAACAATGTTAAAAACACCTTTATCAGAACCGCCAGTGGAGATCAGAGAGCAACTCAGGCAGAAATAGATGCCATGTATCGGGATCAGGCGTTTGGCACAAAAGATCGTGAAATTACTGATCTTGGAATTGACTCCCTTGATATGAGTTCGATCAAGCGATATAGGAATTATTTAGCAGTAATAAATTCTTCTCATCCTTATAATCTTCTTTCAAACGAAGAATTATTGCAGAAGTTGCAGGTTTTAAAAGATGGTAAAGTTACGATTGCCGGATTGCTCTTTTTCGGGCAAGTTGATCGAATTGAAGAATTGATACCGGATTTCAGAATTGATTATTTAGAGATCCCTGGTACTGCTTTAGATGATGCATCTGAAAGGTATAGTTTTAGATTAGACCAGCAGCAAAATATTTTTGAATATTATTTTGCTATCTATCCGCGGTTGTTACAAAAAATTGATATTCCCTTCAAAATGACGGCAGAAGGCATGGCAACAGAAGATCAGCCTCACGTGGAAGCTTTGCGGGAAGCCTTGGTGAACATGTTGATGCATGCTGATTATTTCAGCAGTTCCAAATCAAGAATTAGAGTTTTTACAAATCATTTTGAGTTCTTTAACCCGGGTGGTTTGCCCAAAGATTTGGAAGTCTTACGCCAATCCGATATTTCCCAACCCCGTAATCCGCTATTAGCAAAGATGTTTCGTGTTATTAAATTAGCTGAGACAGCAGGATATGGTTTTGATAAAATATTCAAAGGCTGGGAAGGACATTTTGAATCAAAACCGCAAATAGTATCTCATTTCGATCATTTTGTTATCGAACTTAAATCAAAGACGGAATTGATACGGAAGAGTAACGGGACTGATACGGAATTGGAACGGAAAACTACCCAGAAAACTACCAAGAAAACATCGGATATTATCATTGATCTCATGAGTTCAAATCCTCATATTACGATCCCCGAAATTGCCCAAAAAGCTAGTCGAACGGAGAGAGCTATAGAAATGCAAATAACGAATCTAAAAAGCAAAGGTTTAATAGAGAGAATAGGTCCAGATAAAGGGGGATTTTGGAAGGTTTCTGAAGATTATCAAAAAAATGAATAAATCAGCACATTCTTCTTCGGTGAAAACTTCGGTGAAAACTTCGGTGAAAAGTTCGGTGAAAACTTCGGTGAAAAGTTCGGTGAAAACTTCGGTGAAAACTTCGGTGAAAAGTTTTGAGATAGGTTGGTAGAAAGGTTGATTGAAAACAAATCAAATAACTTGGTGGAATATGAAAAAGATTAAAGATTTACCCAAAAAAGATAGACCCAGAGAAAGGCTTATTGAAAAAGGTGCGAAGCATCTTTCAGACCAGGAACTGTTGGCAGTTATTCTGGGAAAAGGAACACAAAAACTGGATGTACTGGCTCTTGCCAAAAAGATAATCCAGATTATTGATGAAAAGGGAATTGAGTTTGAATGCGAAGAACTCATGGAAATTGAAGGAATTGGCTCTGCCAAAGCTACTTTGCTTTCCGCTGCCTTTGAATTGGTACGTAGAAGGATTAAACCGGAAGGATTAAAGATCAAATTCCCTGCTGATGTCTTACCACTTATTCAACATTTTGCTGATCGCAAGCAAGAACATTTTCTTTGTGTTTCCATTAATGGAGCAAATGAGGTAATGAATGTGCGAGTTGTTACGATTGGTCTAGTAAATAAGACACAAGTTCATCCTCGTGAAGTTTTTGCAGATGTTATTATTGAAAGAGCTTCCGCAGTAATATTGGCTCATAATCATACTGGTAGTAATATAGAACCAAGTAAAGAAGATATTGAAGTTACTAAAAGGTTAATAGAAGCGGGAAAGATTCTTGGAATTCAGGTTTTGGACCATATCATTTTCAATAAGAAAGGATATTATAGTTTTGTTGAGAATGAGAAACTGTAGCAATCATTAAAATTCTATCTATTTTTCTCATCATCCAGATTTGGAGATAAAAATGAATGATTTGAAGATACGAATTGCAAGCTTAAAAGATGCGGATGTAATTGCAGAATTTAATGGAGCTATGGCGTTGGAAACCGAAAATAAAATCCTGGATCCCGATGTTCTTCTTCAGGGCGTAACATCTGTATTAAAAAAGCAGGAACTTGGATTTTACATTGTTGCAGAGCTGAATAACAAAGTAGTGGGCTGCCTGATGATAACCACCGAATGGAGCGATTGGCGCAACAGAATTTTCTGGTGGATACAAAGTGTTTACGTTCATCCGGACCATCGACGTGAAGGGATCTATTCAAAAATGTATGAACATATTAAAATTATTGCTACAGAAAATTCAGAAATCTGTGGTTTCCGGCTTTATGTGGATCAAGAAAATGAAATTGCTCTTAAAGGGTATGTGTCATTAGGAATGAAAAAAACTAATTATCTGCTCTTTGAAGAAATGCTGCGTAAGGAATAAATTATGAAATATATTGGAGCACATGTAAGCATTGCGGGTGGAGTGGAAAATGCTCCTTTGAACGCCAGGGAAATTGGAGCAAAAGCATTTGCCATGTTCACCAAGAATCAACGGCAATGGTATTCCAAACCTCTAACAAAAGATAACATCACGTTGTTCAGAGAAAACATTAGAAAAGAAGATTACAAACCTGAACACATTATGCCGCATGATGGTTACCTGATAAACCTGGGACATCCGGAACCGGAAAAACTGGAAAGATCACGAACAGCTTTCCTGGATGAGATGCAAAGATGTGAACAACTTGGTTTGCCATACTTGAATTTCCATCCGGGCAGTCACCTGGGACAATTTTCCGAAGAAGCCTGCCTTAAAACCATAGCTGATTCCGTTAACATAATATTAAGCAAAACGCAAAATGTTTCAGCTGTGATCGAGATAACAGCAGGACAGGGAAATAATGTGGGATATACATTCGAGCATCTCGCTTTCATTATAAAACACGTAAAAGATAAAAGCAGAGTTGGTGTATGCTACGATACCTGCCACGCTTTTACAGCAGGTTATGATATCCGAACTAAAGATACTTTTGAAAAAACGTTTGCAGATTTTGAAATGATTATCGGATTCCACTACCTGAAAGGTATGCACCTGAACGATAG
>CBDUTJ010000010.1:0-83143 GCA_965370415.1 uncultured bacterium
TAACAAATGCTATTTCCAGTGCCGTGGCAAAAAGGATTGTGCCAAAAACTATCATACGGGAATATCCGAAGCGACCGAAAACATACATGAGGATAACTGTAATTCCCAGAATGGTGAAATCGATCCTGAAAATGGGATTTAAAAGTTCCACCAGCTTCTTTTTACCAGTAAGATAATATTTATTACCAATGAAGGAAGTTACCAACCATATAAAGGCAAAACCCAAAAAGGGCTTAATATAACGTGGTAAATAGATCCTGAGCGACGCCGGCTTAAGCCAGATGAAAAAGAGGAAGGCGATTGTAATGAAGAGGAGGTCGAAGAACAGGAAGATGAATTTTGATTTTTTCATAGTAATTTATTGATCAAGCCTATTAAACCTTATACCATATCGTGAAACAAATTTTACAAATTCCTCACCTATTAATGTGCTCCCTATACGTTGCTTTGTTCTAATATTAACAACCATTTTACTAATATCCGTGTATTTTTTTATATCATCTTTAAAATCAAGAATGATCAATGAATCATCTAAACATTTTTTCAGGGACTCACACTTTTTTTGAAGAATAAATAAAACAGATTTTACTTTATGGTTAGCTATTTCCATAAAAAAATGATTATTTTCAGTTTTGGAAGTATTAATATCAAAATTAAAATATTTTAAATAATTTTCAAAATCAATTAAAATGTTTTCAATGATTTTCGTTCTTTCTTCTTCCTCTAATGGAGGTGGATATTCCTCTTTAATAACTTTTGCAGGTGAGCCAGCAGCTAAACAATTAGAAGGTAAGCTTCTAGAAACAAGAGAATTTGCTCCTATTACAACATTATTCCCTACCGTTACCCCGGGCATGATAAAAACTCTCCATGGTAACCAAACGTTATTACCTAAAGTAATTGGTGCAAAAGTTACTGGAAAACCATCTAATTGTGAAAGCCATGATCCGTGTGTGAAAAGTAAACAATGTCCACCAATACCAGTATCGTCACCAATTATTATTGGTTTAGTAGGATTGATGAAAGAATATTCCATTATGATTGCTCTTTTACCAATTTTAATTAAGGATTCAGGAGTTTTAATACCTGCGATTATTACGTTCTCATTTATCCTTGTATCTTCTCCAATTTCTATATTCTCCGTATCGATCATTACTAGAGAACCAATTTTAACAAACCTGCCTATCTGAATTTTTCTTGCTCTAATAACTGAGATAAATCCAATTTTAGTATTGTTTTCAATTGTGACTTCCTTTCCAATTATTACAGATCCAATCCCTATCGTTACATTTTTCCCAATGTTGTAACCTTTCATTCTATAAATTATTTTTTTAAAGAAGGATGGGGATAACCCAATTGATATCATTTTAACAACTGGGATTTTTTTTCTTTTTATAAGCATCTTATTCTCCTGTTTAGAATGAAAGAATAATTTTTTTTATAATATTCTTCAAATTTTGTAAAACAAGTTCAACTAACCATGGAATAAGTTTATCATTCCATCTTTGTGGATGAGTTGCAATCATAATTTTATCTGGTAGTTTATTACTTTTTAAGAAATTAATAATTTCAAATGTAGATTTAAAATTATACATATAAGATGATTTGACCTTATCCCTAATACTTACTTTGGAATTGTTCCAACTACGACCTGTGTCGGTTAAATAAAATACTTCGTTGAAATCTATATCAAAGTATGGTTCTCCAATAATATCAAAATCACGGTAATTATATTTATTCCATAATAATTTGTTGTCATATTTAGATAAAGGACTTCCATGCATACAAATTGTTTTTACAGGATAATACTTATAAAATTTGTTTAAGTTAATCTTAAAATCTTCTATCGCTTTTTTGTAATCACCTTTTACCGTAGCTAGGTTTTCATAATGATAACCGATTTCATGTCCAAGTTCTGCAATTTTTGTTATTATTTCTTTACTATAACTACATTTTTTTATCCTAAAATAATAAGAAGCTTTAATTCCCAATTCATTTTCAATGATAGCTGTTTTCAAAGAATTTTGTGGTTTACGGTCGACATCGTGACGCATTATTGCGAGAAGACAGGGGATCGAGGAAGTGAGAGTGCGATCAGGCGAGAGAGTAACGGAATGGCTAGGCGATTGGGAGACTTGGCGATAGGGTGAACGGTCGTTCGAGTTATTGTTGAAGTATTTTTCTGCAGTGAAGAAACAATATCCTTTCTTAAGCAGTGTATTTAGCAATTCTTCATATATCTTTAAAGTAAAATCCATACTTTAGATTGTCCTTATTCTGGGTATCTTATCATGTTTACTAACAATGCAATAATATTGTCTTATTTATAAAAAATTTCATTGTGGTTTATTCCATCAATATTTACATAATAAAGAGGAATATAGCCAAACTTGCGTTTCTCCAGCTTTACATTCAGTTATGTTTAAGTATGAAATATAATTTTCATATTTCTTCTTGATTTATAGTTTCTAAAAGATTCGCACAAGCTGATTTTATGAATATTTGGTTTACTGTGTTCCATGAAAAATTTAAGAATTAACTATAGTTATCTTTAAGCTATCAAAATTTCCTAAATCTATGATAAATACTGCGAGCTTTCTTTTGTAATTTAGGTTCGAATTTTGATTTATTTGATTTAGTTACATAATCCAAATAGTTTTCATAGTCTATATTATTGTCTTTAAGAAACTTCAATAACTCTTTCGGGGGTTCTGTTTTTTTAGATTCTTCTTCTTCTTTTTTGAGAGCTGCTTCTCTCGATAATATTCCTTGTCTGATAAGTCCGCTATAATAAAAAGTATTTTTTGTGATGTTTGGCAATTTAAGAGTATTCATAAAAAATGGAATATCATGAAGTTCACAATCGAGGTGTTCTGCTTTTCCAGCTCCATCATTCCAATTCATTTTCTTTTTTATCAATTCGATTATCTCAGGATAAGGTCTATAAACATAATCATACATGCCTATATGTTGAGTGTAATATCGCATTAGACTAGTGCGCTGGATACCAAAAATATCTGCTATACCTCCAATTATCTTTTGTATTTCTAAAGAAAATTTATTTTCCGAGAAATACCTAAACGATTTGTGAACACTTGTTTTTCTGATGACATTCTCAAAATAAGCAGGTGTATTGAGACTTGAAAGTTCTTTAATTTGTGATATATATTGCACCCTTCTGCCAGAACCTTTTATAACTAATGGGATATTAAAAGATCTAGTTGCGAATTCTATACAATAATTGATTCCTCTCATGCAAGCGTTGCAGAAATCACCAGTTTGTTCAATAAATACTTTGAATAATTTTGAAGTATTTTCTTTATTTATTGTATAAAAAATGTGGTCAGCGTTAGAAGAAAGAATAGCATTTCTGACATTCTCTTTAGCTATGCCAGTTAGATATCCGTTATCAAAAGTAATCGCAAGAGTTTTAAGCTTATAAACTTTTGTAGCAAGATAAAGTGCATAAGTACTATCTTTCCCTCCACTCAAGGGCACTAGGCAATCATAAGGTCGTTTAAGAGTTTTAGCTGTTTCAAGAATTTTTTTTAATTCTTTCTCTTTTCGTTCTTGAATCAAATCCCAATTTTCAAAATTTTCTTCATATTTTTTACAATGGTTGCAAATTCCTTTTTCATCAAAGGTTATGGATGGCAAGCTATCCGGTAAAATACAACGAGAGCAGCGTTTTATTAAATTCATTTTATACTCCTAAATTTAAATATGTTTTTTTGATCCATTAAATTACAACATTTGCAATAAAGATTATCCATTATTTAAACCTATATTGGTAATCTGGATTATCTTTCATTATTTTTGCGCTTTCAGGATAATTCTCAATAAACCAAACCATAAAAGCAGTTACATCAATTTTTTTGAAGAGCATTTTTTTTCGACGATTTTGGAATTCTTCTTTGAGGTTAGGACTTTTGAGTAATTCAATTGCCTTTTCTAAAGCACCTTTTGAATTTCTAAAACCAAAAAGCAATCCAAACTTCTCTTGTTCTTCAAGTGTACCAGCAGACAAACTATTCACATATATTGCTGGAGTCCCAATCATTGCACATTCAGAAGCCATTGTAGCTCCTTCCCCAACAAATAGGGATGCATAAGCTAATGCGTCATGTATCCTTTCAGGTGATATTTTTATTTGATATTGCCTTAAATCTTCCGGT
Organism: uncultured bacterium; assembly: GCA_965370415.1. Taxonomy (GTDB): domain Bacteria; phylum Cloacimonadota; class Cloacimonadia; order Cloacimonadales; family TCS61; genus JACNIV01. Next base: position 4,176 of record CBDUTJ010000010.1, read on the forward strand.
AATTTACCTTCTGAAGAAATAAGAACTTTAGCATATTTTGAAAGTTTCTCGATGGTTTTAAGCTTCATTTCTATATTCAAACCGCCATGACCAATATCATGAGATGCTGTCCAAGATACAAATCGTAATATTACGTATTTTTCATTCTTTTCAATACCCAATATTTCCAAAATGGATGGATCTGGTTTAAAATAATTTGGATGAAGATAACATAATTCCATATAGCCGTTAAAATTAATTTGTTTCTTACCTAGATATCTATGGTAACATGATGGAGTTAGTATTATATCTGTAAAGCGCTTTGCTAACTTAATACTTAACGAAGCATGTTCTGTGTCGGTAAATCCAATAACAGGTTTTTTTAAAAGCCATCCAACATGAGCAGTAAAGGGAAGAAAAAAACTTACAAAAACATCAGGTTTAAATTTTATAGCTGTTTTAAAAATATGATAGTCGTTTCTAATAATTGAGAATATTTTTCCAAAGACTGTACTCTTATTTTTCCCAGTAAAAATATAGGGTATAGAAAACTTTTGTAAAAGATTAAGGGTAACTTCTTTATCTCTTGTTGTAACAATTATTTGATTTGCTTTACTTTCTAATATTTTAATAGCATAATGAAAATAATGAACATGAGCAGGATGACCTATATCTATTAGTATTTTCATAAATTAATAACTTATTTGTATGGATTTATCTCTGATTAAAAATCTTCTTTTTCCAGATGTTAATAAGTCTATTTCATCGACTAATTCAACACTTATTTTAACATTAGAACCTATATAATTTTGCCAATATAATATAATGTCCTTCATTATTTTATTCTCAAATTCCTGATTTACAACCAATCTGAAAATAAATTGGTCATAATCTTTTTGATATACTTGGAATTGCTCTATTGAAGATATATACTTAAAATATGTTGTAAATGATTGGGCAATTAAATAATCGCCACCTGGAGTTATAAGAATATCATTATCTCTTCCTTTGATTTGCTTAATTGCCAATAAATTTCTTCCACAAGAGCAAGGTTTACTACTTTTTTCTATTATATCTTTTGAATCATATCTTATAAATGGTGTAATATAATTTGTTAAATCTGTAACAATAGCTTTCCCAATTTTATTTGGGTTTCCATCACCTCCTATTATTTCCATAATTCCATATTCTTCAGATACATGATAACATTCATGCGTAGAGCACTCCGATACAATTGGACCACCTTCACTTGAATAGGAATCAAATATCTTAGCATTGAACAAATTTTCAACCTTTTGTCTTACCTCTTTAAATAAGATGTTGCCAGTTGTGTTGATTGCTTCAATCTTTACTATATCTTTTATACTAATATTATTTCTGATTAAATAGTTTGATATAAAAAGTAATGGATCAGGGTAGCTTCTTATAAATTTGATATTTTTATCGGTTAACATTTTTATAAACTTTTTCATGTTAACATCATTATAATGACTCGTAAAAAGATATATTCGATTTACTATATCTTGTAATCTCTTTTGCAATGAGTGTCTTTCATTTTGAGTTATCTTGATTAACGGATCTCCCCATTTATATCCCATCCAATGCCATGCTCGCATTACACAGGCAATATTAAAACCATATGCTAAATGCGTTATGAAATACCTAGTTTGTTGACCTGTAGAACCGCTTGATTGTCTCTGGAAATATTGCTTTTGATTTATATTCATTGCTCTTAATGTATCAGGAAAATTATTATGAATATCTTTTTTTGTTAAAATAGGAATTTTAAATAAATCATCTTTCGATTTAATGTCATTCGGATGTAATTTTGTTTTTTTAAAGAGTTCTTTATAATATGGCACATTCTGATAAGCATGTTCTATCAATTTATTCAGTTTTTCATTTTGGTATGCATCTATATGTTCTCTTGACCACCACTGACTTTTTTCAAGTTGGTTAAAATGTTGGTAAATATTTCTCTTAAGAATCAAATCACTAATAGGTAATATCATATTTTTATTTACAAAATTATAAAGACTCATAATTAATACCCTATTAAATTCTCATTGCTTAATTATATTAATTATAAAATTTTTAGCGCTTCTATAAAAGATTTTTTTAATAAATTTAATTTCATCAACATTTACATATCTTTCTTGACGATTAAAGACCCCTTTAAAAAACCCAAAGTAAAACGAACAACACGATCTTACGCCATATTTTATATAGGTTAAACCTTTAAGCGCAATAAATAATCTTGGATAGCCTCTTAAATAAAAACTATTGCCAGCTAACTCAGCTAACCATGGTTGCTTAGCTCTATTTAATGCTCTCTTTTTACCTAAATGGTGAACATGGAGGTCAAAATATGTCCTTGTTACCCATCCTCTATACATAGCTTTATATTCATCTAAACCATCCCATCCCATAATAGGTGCAATTCCTTCAATTTCATTAAAGCAATCTCTTCTATACATTTTCATTGCGCCACCAGTATGCCACTCAGGTCGGCCCTTAGTTAATACCTTTATATTATTTATATAAGAATATGTAATACCGCTTGTAATACCTAAGGAAGGATTGAGAGAAAATTCGTTTAATTGTTTTTCAAAATATAGTGGTGAATCTATTTCCAAATCTGAATCAAGTTTAACAATAAATTGATAATCTAAATAGGTAATTTTCGTTAATCCATAATTGACTAATATACTTACATGAGAGCCAAAAGTCCTTGGTTTTCTTTTTATACTGAAAAGCTTCATCCAAGTATATTTTTTTAAATATTTTGTAACTATTTCTATCGTATTATCAGTTGAATTATCATTGACTATTACCCATTCTGCTGGTTGTATGGATTGTTTTATTACAGATTGAATTGTTCTCTCAATACAATTACCATCATTATATGTTGGAGTAATAATTATATATTTCATTTAAAAACCCTATAAATCATTTCTTGTGTCACAAAAGAATAATTCTCATTTTTTTTTATTAAATTAATATAATCTTGAATAATATTGATACTTTGATCATCCGTATGATACCTATGATGTAATAAAAGACCTATATTATCCAATTTTTTAGCATATTTATTTATTTTTTTTATTAATTCATCTGCTGTTATTAATTCAGCTTTACAATTACTATCATAATATTTTGTTATTATACTAATTGCATTATCTATTTGAAATAGATTAGAATTATTCCTATACATTAAATTCCATGATACTTTCTTATTAAGCATCGTTGTTCTTTTCAAAAAATGCCCTAAATGATAAAATAGTCGTTGTGATAAACTTATCCCAAGACTTCCATTTATAACTTGATAACCTAAATCAACTAAGGCTTTGATAGAATCTTCATTTCTACCTCCGTAAGGAAATGTAAAACACTTAAACCATTTATCACCAAAATACTTCTCCATTAAAATGTATCCTGATTTTATTTTTTCATATTGCTCTTGATATGTTTGTTTATATCCAAATTCTCCTTTGTATTTCTTCCCAAAACTATATATTTCGAAATTAAGTGCATGATTATATCCGTGTTGTACAATTTCAATTAAATTCGAATAGCGATTCTTCAAATCTAAGAGCCAATTAATAACATCATGCCCTAAATTTGCAGGTTCTACAGCATGGCAAATGGGAACTTGGTTTTTAATACAAATTTCAGTTATTTTGACTAAAGAATCATCTAGTTCTCCTCTTACATCATCATTGCGAAAGAATATCAATTTCTGCATCTTTTCTAATCCTTTATATCTTGAGCTAATAAAAGTGAAAACGCTTTAGCACTGAATTTTATTAAATGATTGCCATCTGTGTATTTATAGTTATTCCCCATACCAGTGTAATTATAGTATACAAGATCTTTTTCATCAGCAAAGTTTTGCATAATTTCATTGAAATGCGGACAATATTGATCTTCTATTTCCAAAATATCCTCATGAACTGGCATACGGACCAGAAGGACTTCACCATATAAATCTAATAATTCTATTGTATCATTCAAATAATTAAACCTATTTTTTGATATTCTATAATGATATAACCAGTTATCCTTAAAATAATCAACCTTATCCATGGTTCTTTTATTCAGAAAAAAATCTGAATCACTTTTCAGGGTTACTTCCAACCAACCATCATTATGCAGATATGAATATCCGTTGGGAAAATAATTGAAGTACTTAGGAGATAAATTGAGATTGAGTATGGTTTTAATTAATCTCGTTTTCATGGACCTGATAAATATTTGCCCCCAACCAGTATGAATATTATTTAGTAAATAGTTATAATTAAATCTCAAATCAAAGGATTTTGTGTTTCCCAGACACCTGTTGGCTTCCCTATAGAGTTCATAATTATCAGAAGTATTACTTTCATGTATCGATAGACTCCACGGATCAACAGTTATTATATAAATATTATTATTAAGATTAGCATCTAATTTATTCTCAATAGCGTGCAAATAAACCGGGCCAAATGGTGATTCTCCAATATTGAAGGAAAAATTAATAATCGGGTTATATAAACATAAATTTTCTATTAAAATAGATGGCACTATACCTTGTGCAGAGCGGGATGTACCTAAAATTAAAGAACCATTTCTGGGGGTAGTGAATCTTTTATAATTAGAATCGAAATAGCCATCTGCAAAGAAAAATAAAATTAACAGATGTAATAAAAGAATTATAAGCAGCCAAAAAAATAGTTTAGATACTAGTTTTTTCATTAAAACTGAAAATAGATGAAGTTCTGATCTTCAAATCTGGCAAAAGAAAAATATACAAGGAATAATAAAAAATATATCAATCTACGCTTAAAAGGATGCTTTTGAGCTACCCATTCTGAAAAATTTGCTGTTTTAAATTTCCACTCGAATATAATGAATAAAAATAACAGAATGAGCAACGGAATGTTGTATTCAATTATGCCAGTGTTAAATTTTGTTAAGATACTATTTATGTTGTATAAAGCACTTTTCAGGTTTGGTGATCTGAAAAAGATCCAAGCAAATAAAATAATCATTATAGTTAATATTCGCTCAACAGTAGATATTATATAGCCATGACTGCTGATACCTAATTTTCTTAATATTTTTTTTCTTGGCTTTCTTTGAATTTGATAAATCCATAGAAATATTCCGTGTATCAAACCCCACATAATAAAAGTATAGTTGGTACCATGCCATAGACCCGTTAATAGCCATGTTATTAACATTCCAATTAAGTAAATAATAATATTTGAGTCTATAAACATTACTTTATCACTTCTGATCTTTCTGGATACAGAATATGTGATGGGCAGAAAGACGTAATCTCTGAACCAGGTTGTTAAAGAGATATGCCATCTTTTCCAGAATTCGGATATATTCCGGGAAAAATATGGGTAATTGAAATTTTTCATTAGATTTAAACCAAAGAGTTTAGCTATACCAATTGCTATATTAGAATAACCTGAAAAATCTGCATAGATCTGAATAGAAAAGAAAATCGTTCCTAACAGGATTGTGCTTCCGGAATAAATTGAAGAATTTAAAAAGATATTATCTACATAAAATGCTAAATTGTCGGCTACTACAACTTTAGCAATCAAACCCCAGAGAATTTGTCGTAACCCATCAACAATGTGATCATATGAAAAGTTTCTTTTCTGAATAATTTGTGGGAGTAATGAGGTGGGTCGCTGAATAGGACCGGCAAGTATTATGGGGAAAAAACTCAAAGAAAGCAATACATTTATAATATTCTTGTGTGCTGTTGTTGTTGCTTTGTAAATATCCACGATATAACTTATAGATAAGAATATATAAAAACTTATCCCTATAGGCAAAATTATCTTCAAGGAAAAGTTGGGGATTGAATAATTGAATATTGCTAATAGATCAATGAAACTATCAACAAAGAAATTGAAGTATTTAAAAAAAGCTAAAACACCAACATTGATAATTAATCCGGCAATTAACCAATGTTTTCTATTATGGTTATTATTCTTGCTGATTAAAATTCCAATGGTGTAATTAGTTAATGATATGAATAGCAACAAAAAAAGAAAACGCCAATCCCACCAACCATAAAATACATAACTGACAATTAAAAGAAATAAGTTCTGAAATTTAGTTTTTTTAATTGACCAATAACTAAAAAAGACTATCGAGATAAATAATAAAAAGTTAGTCGAGTTGAAAAGCATATGTTAGAGTACTAATTCCTGTAATAATGATTCTTGTTTTTCCCAATTATATTTAATATTCAAATCTGAAGAGAGGTTTGCAAAATAATTGTTATCTACAATTTCTTCAATTGCTTTTTTCAAGTAACTCGATTCGACTTTATCAATACACACACCCACCTTTCTTTGTACAATGATCTCTGCTAAAGCAGGTAGATCATTAGAAACAACACACAACCCATTAAGTAAATATTCGTATATTTTATTAGGTGCACAATAATAATTATTCAAATTTACCGGTCTATAAAAAATCAACCCAATGTGGTATTTTCTTAATAATCCAGGTATTTTATTATTTGGTACTGCAGAAAGAATATTTAAATTTTTACGCTTTATAGATTTCTTCAGATCACTAACCATCGAGTTTTTACCAAATCCTATTATATCAAGATGGTATTTCTTTGGTAAGTAATTAAAGCACTCAATCAACTCTTTATGATACCTATTAGGTATAATTGCTCCAAGATATATAATTTTCACAATTTCCTTAACTTGTTTTTTCTGAAAAAAAGAATAGTCAATCGCAGGAAAATTATATATAGTATAATTTCGAGAAATCGGAAGATCATGTTTATTTACAAAATAGTTTTGTCGCTGTTTATTAGCATGTAATATAATATCACAAAGAGGTAAGCAAATTTTAAGTATTTTTGTATATACCACTTTTTTTATTCCCTTGAATCGTTCAACAGCTAACTCATTACAATCATAGATTAATTTTATTAGCGGATTTCTTTTTTTAGCAATATAACCAGCATATAAAGAAGTCAGATCATGGCAGATGACCACATCAGTATCATTAGCTATTTTTTTACCCGCCTGAATATTAAATCCTATGGATCTCAATAGATTAATAATTCTAAAATTACTACTTCTTACTCCATACCATTCATATGAAATATTTTTTTTATTAAATACATTATCACTTTGAGTTACAGATCCATCTATCAGGCGTATATTAATATTATCATGCTTCGCTAGAGTACGAGTAATTTTTTGAATACGTCCAGCTAAACTAAGTTTTCTCATAAAAATTATGGAAATATTCTTAGACATTTTATACTCGATGAAAAAATTAATTTTTCCAAATTTTTCTATTTAATTTCTTTCCCTGCTTTTCTACCCATAATTCATGAGAATCCAAAATGAGTTTAACTTTTTCGTAATCTATCCTTTTAAGTTGTCCAAGCATTAGTGCAAGAAAGAAAAATGAAATAGCGAATCCTCTACTTAATCCAGTTAGATGGAATAAATTCATATATTGAATTAGTTCATAAATAAGAAAACCTGTTATACTAATAATTATTAAGATTTCAACTGGATATACATTGATAATGGATGTAATATTCTTCCTGAGATATTTTAAAATAAAAACAATTAATCTTATTAACCAAATGTAAAAAAATAAAAAAACGACTATACCAATTAAGCCATAAGCTGCAATAGCTGCTAATAAAGGATAATCACTTGTTTCATATTCCCCACCTTCAGAACTCTTTTCTCCAATATACCAATTCTTTGTATATCCTGTACCAGTTAAAGGATTTTTTTGAATTAATCCAGTTAAAAAAGGCTGGTTTAAGGTTATGCGATATTCTTCTTTATCGTTGTTATTATCATTGACACCTGTGAATTTCTGAATAGCATTATTAAATGCGTAAAATGTGTTATCTCTTATTTTTGGGAAAAAAGAAAATATAAGAATCATTATTACAATAAACGATACAGCTCGTTTTGTAAGTTTCAATGATATTATAGGTTTCTTATATACAAATAGATAAATAATCATATAAATAACAAATAATATTATCGAACCAATTATGTGTCTTCTGGTTAGCGAAAGACCCCAGGCAAATATCATCATAATACCCGAAATAATGAGCTTATACTTATTAGATATTTTCATTTTAAACAATATAATAACATATAATAAATTAATTAACCATGGCATACAACCATATGAAAAAAGTACTATTCTTTGAGCATCAATAAACTTTCTTTCCCGTATAAAAACAGGAATTAAACTTGTCGAAATTGTTATAGAGATTAACAAAGAGCCAAGAATTATTATTGAAATATTTACAAAATATCTGATAAATATTTTAATAGACCTGAAGGAGAAAGTGTAAACAGCGGGAAAAAGCATAAAACACATAATAACATATCTGGTCTTTATTAAAAATTCTACAAAAGTTAGAAGATTGCTTTGTGGTATTATTAATCCGTAAAAAAATATGAAATAAAATATCCATATTAAAAAAAAGATTTGGAGTTGTTTTAGAGATATATTGATTATTGATATTCTTCGTGATATTTTTTTATTAAGTAAGTAATAACAACCCATCATTATAAGAAAAAAAACATCTGTAAAACTAATCCGCCAGAATATGTCATTACTAAAATAATAATATATTAATCCTCCAGGATCAAAATAAAAAATAAAAGAGATCCAAAAGATCTTATCTAAATTAATTTTCATTTATATAAAAGGATTATGACCATTATTTGTATTATTTTTAATAATTTTATATAATGATAACATACCCAATAATTTTGCCTTTGGATATGAAAAATCGTTTTTTTTAAATTTCACGAAAATATACAAGGATTTTATTAATGTTGCTAGAATCTCATATATTTTCCCATATAAGTAAAATATAAAATACCGTCTTTTTACATGTAAATATCTACAAATCAAATTACTTTGCATAATCCAATAAGCTTTAGCAGGATTTCTATCTCTTCCACCAATAGTGATACTTCCTTTATGCCAAAGTTTTGCATCCGGTGTAAAGACTAGCTTATAACCTTTTTTTTTAGCTCTTAAAGCAAAATCAGACGATTCACCATTAAACCAGAAATATTCTGAATAACCTCCAATCTCATCGTAGAGTTTCTTAGGAAATAACCAGAATATATCATCGATCATATCACGCACTGAGATCTGATCGAACTGACCTGAATCACTTTCACCAGCACCAATTCTATTATATTTCAAAAAACGTTTATCAATTAATTCATCTCCTATATATTGTATTATATTTGTACCATAATCGTAAACCTTACCCATTACTATTGCCTTATCTTTATACTTGCGGCAAGTATCTACTAAATATCCTAGGGCTTTAGGATCAATTAAAGTATCATTATTCATGATCATAAAATAATCAGGTTTAAATTTTAAGCTTTCTTCCAGACCAAAGTTTACACCATTTACATAACCTAAATTTTTATTTTGCAAAATCAGAATTAATCGTTCATCTTTAGGAAGATTTTTTCTTAACTTATTAAAATTATCCTCTATTGAGGCATTATCGATAAGCAGGATTTTAAAATTTTTATAATCTGATTTAAATATAGATTTAATACTTTTAATTGTATAATTGGGTGTATTGTAACTTATTGTAACTATTATTACTTTGGGATTTATAATATATTCCATTTCTTCAGGTCCAGTAATCTTATTTGTATATGCATATCTTATTTATTTAATAAAAGCCATTTTATAGTAAAGTTGTTTGATTTTTTTCTTAATTGCCTTTACAAATATCATAAAAATATAACCCCATAAAAAAGAGTTGCTAATAATGCTACTAAGTGTATTTTTTTTCTCTCTTATGGTTAAATGACGATTAAGAATAATTGAAAGCAATAGGCTAGCAAGAAACTGTTTCTGTTCTATACTAAAGGATGAGCTTTTCTTTTCTTTTAATAATTTAGAAACAATATATTGTCTCACAAGAGGTGAACGCTTAGAAAAGAAACCATTTGATTTACTAATACTAAAATCATGCATACGGTAAGCAGCCATTTTATCCGTCATAACTTTCATTTTATGATCCAGTGCAACATTTAACCAAAACCATAAATCATATACATACCATAAATTTTGTTCTACTATTGTTTGAGTTAGTTTTTTAATTGGTTCAGCTCTTATACAAACAGTAAGTGTACTGATGAAATTAACATTCATTAGTAAACTCCAAAAAACACTACCAGAATGCCTATATTTTCTTTGCCTGAAAATAAATTCCGTGTTCGAGATAGGATCTCCATTACTTTTAATTAACACCTTATCAGATGATACCAACCCATACTCCGGATTCGCCTCCAGAAAATCCACCTGCTTCTGCAACTTGCAGGGATCAGTCCAGTAGTCATCACCCTCTAGAATTGCAATATATTTACCTCGACAAGAAGTTAAAGTTAAAATAAAATTTTGTAATGAGCCAATATTATGTGTATGCAATAATAAGTGAATTTTCTCAGGATTTTTTCTCTTATATTGTATTAGAATTTCTTTAGTTCTGTCAGTGGAAAAATCTTCACCAATTACAATATCAAAACTGAAATCTGTTTTTTGCATTAAGATACTTTCGATTGCTTTAGAAATATATTTTTCATGATTATAAGTAATAATGCAAATACTAACAAGGGATTTTTTTTTATGCATAGTATTTTATTTTAACTTTCTTTCACTAATTTATCTTTCTGATTTTGTAACGCTATGAATAGGTTTACCTTTATGTATAATTCGTGCTGGAACACCAGCTATTACGCAATCTGACTCAATATCTTTTACAACACACGAGCTTGCACCTACAGTAACATTGTCTTTAATTGTAATATCTCTTATAAAAGCATTTGCTCCAATTGAACAAGCTTGTCCAACTCGAGCACCACCATTAATTGTAACATTTGGACTTATAATACTATAATCTCCTATCACAACATTATGTCCTAAAACAACATGTATATTAAGCATTACAAAATTTCCAATTTTACAATTTACCGTAAGATCAGTGTATCGACCAATGATTACTCCTGTTCCAATTTTATGGGAGGGATGAATTTTTACTGTTGGTGAGTAAAGATTTGCCCATTTAATATTATGGTTACTAATAACATTTTCCACTATTCGTTTACGTAATCTTGGATCTCCAAATGCAATAACATAATATGCATTAGGGTATTTTTCTACTAGAGTATAAGGACCAATAACCGGATATCCAATAAAACTTTTATTTTGAACTGCAGGATGTGAATCCATGTATCCAATTAAATTCCATTTCTTCTTTTCTTCATTTATTTCTTCAATTAGCCATACAATCTCCTGTCCTAATCCACCAGCTCCCAATATTATTATATCATCCATTATTATCTCCTTAACCTTTACTTTTTCAAGAATAAAAGTAACATTGTTAGTCTTAAATATCTACACTTATTGAACTAATTAATTCACATACTTTTTTTAATGTAATTAATGACATTTCAGAAAATATTGGCAAACAAAGAACCTGTTCCGCAATCTTTTCTGCTACTGGTAATTGAACTGATCTTGCTGATGTTAATAAGTTGTATGGAGCAAATTTGGTAATCAACGGATAAAAATATCTTCTTGAATAAATATTGTGTTTTTTCAATAGTTCATAAACATCATCTCGTGATTTCCCAAATTTATCCTCATCGATTAGTATTGGAAAGTATGAATAATTATGATTTACTTTTTTGAAATCATTAAAGAATTGAACTACTTCAATATCTTTTAAATTGTTCCGATAATATTTTGCAATCTCCTCTCTTTTTTTAATATTTTGTTGAATATACTTAAGCTGAAGTAATCCTATAGCTGCCTGTATTTCATTCATTTTAGCATTAATCCCGGGAGTAACAATCGATGTTTCTCCAGCAAAGCCAAAATTTTTCATATAGTCAATACAGTTCTTCATAGCTTCATTATGACAAACAATAGCACCACCCTCAAAAGTATTGAAAACCTTAGTAGCATGAAAACTCAAAATTGATAAATCACCCCAATTTAATATAGAATTATCATTATGTTTAACATTGAAAGCATGCGCAGCATCGTAGATTACTTTTAGATTATGCTTTTTAGCTATTGCTTGAATTTTATCATTATTACAAGGATGTCCGTAAACGTGTACTGGCATGATAGCGGTTGTTTTATCAGTGATAAGTTGTTCAATTTTGTCCGGATCGATATTAAGTGTTTGCTCATCAATATCACAAAAAACAGGAGTAAGATTATTCCAATATATAGCATGAGTTGTTGCAATAAAGCTAAATGGTGTGGTAATAACTTCACCCGTAATGTTCAATGCTTTCAAGGCAATAATAAGTGCTAGCGTGCCATTCGCGAAGAGGCAAACGTGCTTCACACCTAAGAAATCAACTAACTCTTTTTCAAACTGCTGATGAAACTTTCCATTATTGGTCAACCATTTGGAGTTCCATATTTTTTCCAGATACGGAATAAACTCGTCTAACGGTGGGAGAGAAGGTTGAGTAACGTTGATTTTATTTTCTTTCATATCTAATTTGTATTTTCTCCGTAAGTATGGTTTTAAGTTCAAAAAAAGCTTCTATTTTAAATAAATAAGAAAATAGAATAGTAGTAATTACACTGCTAAATACTTGAATAATAAATAATAATGTAGAGCCTAAATATCTCTGTAAAATAAATCCTATCCACAGAGTGCAGATCGCCATTAAACTAGCTACTTTGAATGAAGGAAAAATTGATATCATCTGCTCTTTCAAACTTAAGTCGGTCAATTTATATGTATAATAAGTATTAATATATAAACTAACTATGGATGCAAAAATCATCCCAATTATCATAGCTTTAATACCTATAAAAATCCCAAGCAAAATTGCCGGGATACTGAATATTTTTTTTAAAACTTCAATTTTCAAGAAAAGATCGGAACGCCCCATGGATGAAAGTACTTGTACATTTATCAAGTGCACCGGATACATTATCCCTACCAATGCCAATAACTGCAAATATACTGTAGCATCTAACCATTTGCTACCAAGTAAACAGGCAATCATTGGTTTAGCTACTATCACCATTATCGTCATAGCATGAATATTAAAAAACATTACCAATGAGAGAATTCTTTTTACGGCTCGACCTAGTCTCGCCGGTTCATTCTGCATTTTTGAAAATACCGGAAATGTGAAACTTGTTATAGCACCTGATATAGTTTGGGACGGTAATTTCTGAAATTGGTCTGCTCTGGTAAATAAACCCAATTCACGGACTGGAAAAAATTTTCCTATGATGAGTTTATATATCTGCTGGTAAATTCTATCCAGTATTCCAGAAACTAATAATCTTGAGCTGAAGGCAAACATCTCTCTTAATGAGGATTTATTAAACTCAAAGGAGGGAAACCATTTGTTTCGAATCCAAAGTTGTAAATTAACAAATAGTTGATTCAATAAAGTCTTCCAAACTAGAGCCCAAACACCATAGCCCCTTAATGCAAGATATATGGCAATTACACCTGATAAAATCTGTGATGAAAATTCTATCTGAGTTCTAAGTTTAAAATTAACTTCCCTAGCTATAATGGCTTTTTGTACAATTGTAAGTGCAAAGAGAATTATAAGAATCGATAATACTCTCACAATATTAGTCAGCCTTGGTTCATTATAAAATTGTGAAATAACCGGAGCTAAAAAATAAAAAATTATGAACACAATTATACTAATAACAAGATTTATATAGAAAATTGTCGTATAATCTGATTGCGAACATTTCTGTCGTTGAATAAGAGCAGAGCTAAATCCGGAATCTATAAATACAAAAGAAATATAAATAAATACTGTTGCCATGCCCACAAGCCCATATTGCTCAGGAGTCAGCAATCTTGCCAGAATAATACCCAAAAAAAAATGAGATGACTGCTGTAATAACCTACCAATTAAACTCCAAGAAGCTCCTGAGATTGCTTTATTACGTAAAGAAATATTACTATTCATATTTTTTTATTTTTTTGCCAGGTATTCCACCGTAAAAAGAATTATCTTCTAATATACTATAAGCTTTTATAAATGAACCAGCTCCAATCAATACTTTGTTGCCCACTTTGACTCCGCAAGCAATAATTGAATTTGGAGAACATCTAGAATCCTTTCCTATACTGACTGGTGCTTTCACATACTCATTATATTGTGAGCCTCTATAATGTGATGCAAAATGAGTATATATTTTTACCCCACAAGCAATTCTTGAATTTCTACCTATAGTAAATTTTGAAGACAAATCAATTAATACGTCCTTATCAATATAAACATTATCACCAATATTTAGATTTTCAAAGGGGGTTTTCCCCTGTGCACAGTGTGCATAAAAACCCCTTCTTATTTTTGCAGTTGGCGCTATCTTTGCCCCATATTTGATTAAATAATAAATTCTTAGCTCATCAAAAAATGTATTTCTGATAATATAAATGATACATTCGCTTCCAAGAAATGGTCTTAAAATGATAATTCTAATATTGTAACAAATTCTAAGTAGTCTAAATATGGTACTTATTAATTTTTTTTTTGCAAAAGATTTTATTTTCATTTTTTCCTATAATTATTATATCAATTCAAATTTTATTCTTTATTCTTCAAAATAACTTCTTATTAAATCAATGACCAGCTTTACATCCTCTTCAGTCATCCCCGGGTAGAGTGGTAAAGTTATTAGTTTTTTCCAGATGGATTCCGTTACTGGTAATTCTCGATAATATGGTTTGTACATAGCATAGAGATGGTTAGGATAATAATGTACTCCAGTTGAGATATCTTTTGCTTTCAGGTACTCCTGAAGTTCATTTCTTCTTTCTGTTTTTATTACATAATTATGATAAGCAGGTTTCATGTGCTCTTTTTTAACAGGTAATTCAATATCACCAACTCTTACTAAATTTTCATTATAATAATTAGTCCACTTTTCTCTTTGCTTATTCATCCATTCCAATTTTTCAAATTGTGCCAGTCCTATAGCGGCAGTAATATCATTCATGTGAAATTTGTGACCTAAATTAACCACATCATAAAACCAGGAATATTTCCCTTTGTCTCTGCTGAAAGTATCTTTTGTAATTCCAACCCAGCGGTATTTCATTAGATAATCGTAAGTTTCTTTATCATTGTTTGTTAGCATTCCTCCATCGCCGGTTGAGAGATTTTTTACTGCTTGAAAACTAAAACATCCAAAGTCACCAATTGATCCAAGCATTTTGTTCTTATATTTCCCACCACACGCATGAGCACAATCTTCAACAACCTTTAGATTATACTTCTTAGCAATATTCATGATTTTATCCATATCACAAGCACGTCCACCATAATGGACTACAATAATAGCTTTAGTTTTTTCAGTTATTAATTCTTCTATTTTATTGGCATCAATATTTAGTGTATCAGGTTCAATATCACAAAAAACAGGAATACCTTTATTGTATAAAATTGCATGGTTTGTAGAAACAAATGTCATTGAAGTAGTAATTACTTCCTTATTTTCTATTCCAATTGCTTTAAAGGCGAGATCGAGGGCAACTGTGGCGGAATTCAAGCCCACCGCATATTTAACATCAATATATTTTGCGAACTTTTCTTCGAATTCCTTTGTTTTAGGTCCCAATCCCCACCAACCGGAATCAATAACTTCTTTTAAATATTCAATCTCTTTTCCATCTGTGTAGGGTCTGAAAACCGGTATCATTTACACTCCTGATAATAAAAATCTTTAGCAATATTTTTAAATAATTTATTCTTCAAATCTTTTTGAGATACAATAGGATTTAGTATTTTCCAATCAATCGCAAGATCAGGATCGTTATATATAATTCCACGTTCATCTTTCTTTGAATAAAAAGCTGTGCATTTATATTGCATGATAGTGTCATCTTCCAGCACACAAAATCCGTGAGCAAAACCCTCTGGTATCCAAAATTGCAAATGGTTTTCTGCTGATAACTCTACAACGACATATTGCCCAAAGGTTGGCGACCCAAACCTGATATCTGCCGCATAATCCATTACCCTTCCAGTAATAACTCTTACCAGTTTCCCTTGTGCGTTTTCACCTACTTGATAGTGTAAACCTCTTATAGAATCTTTTTGAGATTTTGACTGATTGTCCTGAACAAATCTTTTTTTAATTCCTATTTCTCTATATTTTCTTTCATTGAATGATTCAAAAAAATAGCCCCGTTCATCATAATAAACATACGGTCTAATAATTAACAAACCTTCTATCTTAGTTTTATTAACTTTCATTTACTACCATACATATTATCATAATAATTTCTATATTTACCGGAAATAATTTTTTCCAGCCACTTTCTATTATTAAGATACCATTCAATAGTTTTTTCCAGTCCTTTTTTAAAACTTACAGATTGATTCCAGCAAAGTTCAGATTTAATCTTATCGCAATTGATGGCATATCTCCGGTCGTGTCCTGCTCTATCGTTCACATATGTAATCAGCTTCTTATAATAATTTTTTTCTTTATTTGTTTGTTTAGCCACTTCCTCACAAAGCACATTCAATAGATCAATATTAGTCCATTCATTATTACCACCAATATTGTAAGTTACTCCTCGAGCGCCATTCTTTATTATTTTCCAAATACCTATACAATGATCTTCAACATAAAGCCAATCGCGAATATTTTTCCCATCACCATAAACCGGTAGAGGTTTTTCTTCCAGCATATTATTAATCATTAATGGGATAAGTTTCTCCGGGAACTGATATGAACCATAATTATTACTGCAATTAGAAATTGTTACAGGAATTCCATAAGTATGAAAATAAGCTGAAACCAGGTGATCTGATGATGCTTTGGAAGCAGAATAAGGACTGCGGGGATCATAGGGAGTATCTTCAAAAAAGTAACCAGTTTCACCAAGACTACCATAAACTTCATCAGTAGAAATATGATGAAATAAAACATCTTTTCTATTTCCCCATTTTTTTCGAGCAATTTCCAATAAATTAAAAGTTCCAACTATGTTTGTATAAATAAATTCACTTGGTCCTGTAATCGAACGATCGACATGAGATTCTGCAGCAAAATGGATAATACAGTCAATTTCATATTTATCAAACAACTTAGAAACTTCATCAAACTTTGCGATATCAATTTTTTCAAAAAAATATCTCTTATTTAAATATTCTTTTTCAATTTCTGTTAGATTCTCAAGATTTCCAGCATAGGTAAGTTTATCTGCATTTATAATGCATCCTGTAAAATTCGTTTGTTTGAATAAATATTGAATAAAATTAGAGCCAATGAAACCACAGCCGCCAGTTACTAATATGTTCATAAATTTCATTTTTGATATTCCTCATATAACTTTTCATCTTCATATATTTTTTTCAAATAATTTTTATAGCTGGAGTTGGGAATCTCGGAGATATTTTTTTTAAATTGTTTGCGATCAATGTAATTCATCATATACGCTACTTCTTCTATGCAAGCTACTTTTAATCCTTGTCTATCCTCTAATGCACCTATAAATGATGATGCATCCAATAGCGCTCTAGGATTACCGGTATCAAGCCAGGCAACACCTCTGCCAAAAAGTTCCACTGATAGCTTATTTCTTTTTAAGTACTCCTTATTCAGATCAGTTATTTCTAATTCACCTCTATCTGAAGGTTTTAGGTCTTTTGCTATTTCTACAACATCATTATCATAAACATAAAGTCCAACAACAGCGTAATTAGATTTTGGCTTTGAGGGTTTCTCTTCTATCGATAAAACTAAACCATCTTTATCAAATTCCACTACTCCAAATCGTTTGGGATTATCAACATGATAGCCAAATATTGTTGCACCAGAATTATTCTTTAAGGCTATACGCACAAAGTTCAAATTACCATAAAAAATGTTATCACCAAGGATCATTGTAACTGAATCTTTACCAATGAAATCTTCACCTACAATGAAGGCGTCGGCCAGTCCTCTAGGTTTATCTTGTATTGCATAACTAATAGATAATCCTAAATGCTTTCCATCTTTAAAAAATTCTTTATAAACAGGGATGGTCTTATCGTTTGAAATTATTAAAATATCTCTGATTCCTGCTAACATGATCACAGAAAGCGGATAGTAGATCATCGGTTTATCATATATCATCGTTAATTGCTTACTATATGCAATTGAGGTTGGATACAGACGAGAACCTGAACCGCCAGCTAATATAATTCCTTTCATATTTTTTCCTTAATTTATTGGATTCCAGCATTTGAGTTAACCGTTGTTGAAGGATAATAATATACTTTAAAATTAAAATCGGGATCATCTATTACGTCAATGATATGTTCTTCATAATCATTATACAACCAGAAATTATTATATAAATAAATATCAGAATTAACAGCTAATCCGTTACCAACGCCATATAAAGAATGAAGACCAAATATAGATATAATAATTTTTTCATTATAAAAGTTATTATTATTAATCTGAATATTTGAATTACAATAATCAAAACCTATTCCATTAAAATAACGATTTAATTCAATGTTAAACTCACTTGTATAGAAATCATTAAATTTGATTACTGGATTCGATGCACAAGGTGCTATATCAAGTTCGTTGTTAATGAAACAATTATTCATTATTGTGTTCTCACCATAGAATGGTTGGCATCCAATATAATTATTTGCAAAATAGTTATTATGAACATATGTTTGACACTGAAAAAGTAATAGATTCTCATAATTATTAACAAAGATATTTTCTCTAATTTCACTTAAATTATAAATTGTATTCGTTCTATTACTTATATTATAACAATTAACATTTTTGTATAATAAGTTATCAGCAATATTGCAAATACCATTGACACCATATTTAATAATATTATATTCAAAACTTAAATTTTCATATTCATTATATACGCCAAGAGTAAACCATTCAATTTTTCCCCATATGATTTTATCATTGTCTATACTTAAACAGTTGATAACTATACTATTAAAGAAATTAACCGAATCTAGCTTTGCAGGAAACGAATTAAAACCATCATTACTTGTAACCCAGAACATATTATTTTCTTCTCCCTGAGCGGTGAGGGTGCCGTAAATGGTGAGGTCAATACCGGGATTAATGCGGATAACTGCGCCGGGTTGGATGATCAGAGTTGATGTGTTTGGTACAAAAACAGTGTCATCGTCAATAACAAGATGGTGGTTAGTTTCAACTGTTACAGAACCGGAGATGTTGCCTGAGATGTGGGTTTCGGGGTATAAAACGATATCTGCATCTGTTCGGTATAGACTCTTCGTCGAATGCCTTTGAGAGAGTTCCTCAGAGAGACGGTTGTCTTTAATCCCCTTTAATTCCCCCTTCCCGCCTACGCCAAGGCTACGGCGGACAGACAAAATGGGGATTTCTCTATTATTATTCTTTACCTTCCCCTCTATTGAGTTGAAGAGAGGGGACCGAGGGGTGAGTTCAGTGAGGGTATTCTCTCCTTCTTCAATTTCAAATTCATAGATATACTTAAATCCAAAGCTATCCTTGATAGCAACTACATTATATTTTCCCGTTGGTATCTTTTTTATTTTAAAATAGCCTTCAGCATCTGTTTCGGTGTATTTAACCGGTTCCTGCAAACGGTGGTCGAATTCGGTATGCTGGTTTATGATAACTCCAATGTGAGGATACTCTTGATTTATTGATACGATGTCGGGATCGAGAGTTGCCAGGTCGTAAAGAGCAACGGTGATTCCGGAGTGGTCGGTTTCGTCTTCGAGGTTTACCGTGCCGGAAAGGCTGCCTTTGGAGACTTCGGTTGTATCAGAACAATTGGAAATTGTAAGAATTAGCAGAATGTAAAATGTAAAATGTATAATGAATAATGCTTTTTTATTTTTCATTTTTTCTTCCTACTTTTCTCTCTTTCCCTTTTGTTAAACTTGTACGCCTATGGTGTAAGGGAATTTATGCGCCGTGGCGTACTGCAAGGGATTCTGTTTTTCCAATCAGATTCTTCGTCGTTTGCCCTTGTAGGAGTTTCTCAGAAAGACGATTGGATTTAATCTCCCCCTCTATTGAATTGAAGAGAGGGGGTCGGGGGTGAGTTCAGAAAGCATTCGGGATGAAGACTGAAGGGATTCCTCTTTTCTATCTAAATGTTGGTTCGGGTTTGCAACCGGAACCACACGTTTTAACGTTCGATTCAATTAAGATAATTGAACCAGCCTATTTTAAAGTTTCGGATTTCAATATTAAGAAAACCCTTCTTAGTCTCCCCTTCAAAAAGGGAGTACTTACGGTAGAAATCCTCAAATTTTGATTCTGACAATTTATCTTTCATATTTATCAACCTGACAGATAGAGTTACTTTTCTTCCTACTTTTCTTATGTTCCCTCTCTTGTGTTTGAAGAGAGGGACACGCCTTCGCCAGCTTCGGTGGTGCAGGCAGCAGGGTGAGTTCCTTTCATATTTCTCAAAGCAGGTCTTGTCATCCGACATGGTAAAAGCTTTGAGTTACATCATCTATCTCTATTCCATAGAACCGCTTCATCAATAAAATTCGTTTCTTTTCTTCACTTAGATCTTTAGGAAAAGAAGCCAGAACAAATTCTCTTGCAGTTTGAAACAATGAGATACCCATCAGAAAACGTTCTTCACCTGTTTTGGACATGAGCAGGTTATGATAAATTCTTTGCATTTCAATCGAAGTATCTTGCATCGATAAATTCCTTAAAGAAAGCGATAAGATCAAGCTTTCCCAGCCATTTTAATAAATATTCTCTGTTGTAACTTGTTTTAAGCAAATTAATAATATCGTTCTTTTGCTGCTCAGATTTGGAATCCTTTGCCCAAAATAATTTAGAAATTATCAGATCTTCTTTTGAAACAATATTGATCTCATTACCAAGAATTATAATTTTCTGCTTTCTATTAAATTCGATTTTACGATATTCTCCCTTTTTCCGTATCAGGAAATCAACCTTGATAACAGCCTGGCTATGAATAATATTGAAAGAAGAATTATAATGAAGTGCTTCGGTAATTGCATCTTTTGAAATATAGTAATCTTCTTTGAAATTATTCATAAATTTATCAATATCTTTTTCATTTATCTCAATAATAAAATCCAGATCTCTTGTCATACGAGGTTCAGCATAATAATTCATAGCAAGTGAACCTGTGAGCATGTAATCAATATTAAGCGAGTTCAGTTTATTTATTACATCGATTAAGATATCTAATTCTGTAAGAATTTCCTGTTTCATTTTCTTTTATTTTAGTCTTTTAAAAATTCCTACTTTAAATCCTTAAGAATCCTGATTCTGACAATATAAAGTTTCGGATTTCGATATTAGGAAAACCCTTCTTAGTCTCCCCTTCAAAAAGGGAGTACTTACAGTAGAAATCCTCAAATTTTGATTCTGACAATTTTTTAACTTTCTCTTTCTCGAACTGGCAGTTCGAGTTACTTTTCTTCCTACTTTTCTTATGTTCCCTCTCTTGTGTTTGAAGAGAGGGACACGCCTTCGCCAGCTTCGGTGGTGCAGGCAGCAGGGTGAGTTCCTTTCATATTTCTCAAAGCAGGTCTTGTCATCCGACATGGTAAAAGCTTTGAGTTACATCATCTCTCCCTCTCCTCGATAGGAGAGGGCTGCTTGTCGGGGCGTAGTTCCGATAAATCGGAACGAAGACCGAGGGTGAGGTTGATTACTTCTCGCTTTTCTCTCTTTCCCTTTTGTTAAAAGGGAACTGCAAGGGATTCCTCTTTTCCAATCAGATTCTTCGTCGTTTGCCCTTGTAGGAGTTTCTCAGAAAGACGATTGTATTTTATCTCCCCCTCTCTTTTGCTTGAAGAGAGGGACAGCAGGGTGAGTTACTCAAAACTCTGCTGGAGTTCTTCCATATGTACCGGTGCTGTTCCTACTTTCCCTACTTTAATACCAGCAGCAATATTAGAAATGAAAGCAGCATCAGATAAACTGGCTCCACAACTGAGCGCTAAAGCCAGAGAGGCAACTACTGTATCTCCAGCTCCGGTGACATCATAAACTTCCCTGGCAACCGCCGAGATATGAACAGGTTCTTTTCCCTTTTTAAAAACATACATACCTTTATTTCCAGCTGTCATAATTATATTTGAGTTCAATTCTTCCTGCAGTTTTTTGCCGGCTTCTTTGATACTATCTTCGTTTTCTATAATGACTCCCGTTATCTTCTGGGATTCGTTCCTGTTAGGAGTTATAAGCGTAAAACCTTTATACCAGGAGTGATGCTTTGGTTTGGGATCGACAATAATCGTTATATTATTTTTTTGTGCGAATTCTTTAACTCCTTTTAACAGCTCTTCTGTAATTGTTCCCTTGGCGTAATCCGATATGATAATAGCCGAAAGGTCGTCTACATCTTTCAAATTTATTAATATATTTTCAACAAATTGATCATCGATATATTCTATATTTTCTTTGTCCATTCGTAATAGTTGCTGCTCCAAGCCTATTATTCTCGTTTTCAGAACTGTGTTTTTCTTAGTATTCGTAAGTATTCCATCTGTACTGATCTCCAGAGAATAAAGTTTATCAAGAAGAATATCTTTGTAGTAATCATTTCCCACGATCCCAAAAAGAAAGGCATCTCCACCTAAAGTTGAAATATTAGCAGCTACATTTGCTGCTCCTCCGGGCACATACTTTTCATCGGTTACCCTGATAATGGGAATAGGAGCTTCCTGTGATATGCGTTCAACTTCACCATACACGTATTTATCAAGCATCAAATCCCCGATTATTGCAATTTTTTTGTTTCTAAATTGCTTCAGGTATCTTATTAACACTTTCATGAGCTATCGTCCTTTTACACTGCTGGTCCGGGTTTTCAACCGGAACCACACGTTTTAACCTTTGGTTCAATTAGTATAATTGAACCAGCCTTTTATAAAGTTTCGGATTTCGATATTAGGAAAACCCCTCTTAGTCTCCCCTTCCCGCCTACGCCAAGGCTACGGCGGACAGGCAAAATGGGGATTTATTTGTACTCCCCCTCTATTGAGTTGAAGAGAGGGGGTCGGGGGGTGAGTTTTTTCATCTTTCACTTCTTACTACTTACACTTCACGTCTCACTTCGGTGCTTGCACCGAATACAGCTTCGCCCCGCCACTTACAAGTAAGCTTGGAACACACTATCGTTCAACTCCCTTCTTTTATTAAGTAATTAATTACTATTAACAAATATCAATTTTTTATTCTTTATCTAATGTCAACCCTTTTCATAACCTTTTTTAAAGACAATTATATCCAGCTATTTCTATTCCATTCATTGTGTAAATTAGGAAGTCTTTGATTTGCTCATTGTATATTTCTTTTACTGAATATGTTAAGTTAATATGAATATTAAATTTGTTTACCATATTTACTTAAATTCCTTATTTATTGGAATGATAACATGAGTCAATATGCCTCAGCTTTGAGACAATTTTGTACATTAATTTCATTTTTACTACAATCTGCTTTAAAGCTACGTCTCTACAAACTTATTGACACAAAATAAACGGCTTAAGTTAATGCTTACAGATAGAAATTTTTAGGAGAATCTGATGAAGAAAAATAATAGAGATATGCAAAAAAGCAGTCCATTCCTTTCCAGCATAATCAAATTATTCTTTGATATGATCAAACATTTTATCAAAGATTTTGAAAACATGCGCAAAGTTAAGAAAATAGATAATTTTGCTGAAAAATTTTCTTCCCTGGAGCATATGTTGATCCGCCTGGAAAGTAAGATCCGGGAAAACCGTAAAATAATTGAAGACCTTAAAAACCGCATTCTCTGGGGCAATGTAATTATTGTTGTACTTCTGCTGATCATCCTTTATGATCTACTCAGATAGAGATTCCCCGATAGATAGTTTTTTATAACTTCTAATTTTCACGATTCGATAGGGATCTGCAAACTCAAACCAGATATGGATAACTTTTCCCGGTAGAAATAATTCTGCTTTTTCCGCCCATTCTATGATCGTCAGATTCTGCTCAAAGATGTCATGAAGCCCTAATTCCAGTACTTCTTCATACGAATCTAATCTATAAAGATCAAGGTGGCAGATGGGAAATCTGCCTGTATATTCATTCATCAAAACATAACTGGGACTGCTCACATTTTCCGTAACTTTCAAGAAAGTACAAAGCTGTTGGGTAAAGAACGTCTTACCTGTTCCCAGCTCGCCATAAAGTGCTATCACATCTCCCAATTGCAGATGTGAAGCTATCCTCTTTGCTAAAGATTTTGTATCTTCTTTTGAACATATTTTAAATTCTTTTGAATATCCCATAATACTTTATTACTTGTTTATCCTTTTTTAGACTCTTCGTCGTTTGCTTCTGTTGGCTCATCCTCAGAGAGACGATATACTAAAACCTCGTCTTTCTGAGAGACTCTTCTTGAACCTTCTAACGAAGAATCTGAGGTTTTTTTTATTACTTCCATGTTTCTCCTAATATAGACTCTTCGTCGAATGCCTTCGCAGGATATTCCTCAGAGAGACGATATATTAAAAACCTCGTCTTTCTGAGAGACTCTTCTTGAACTTTCTAACGAAGAATCTGAGGTTTTTAATAACTTCCATGTTTCTCCTACGAAGAATCTGAAGATTTTAAACAAATCAAAAATCCAACCATTATTCTAATTCCTAATTACTAATTTCTAAATTAACCCTTCGGTCTACAAACTGCTAATGGCAGGATCATCTCTTCCATGGAAATACCTCCATGCTGAAAAGTACCATTGTACTGCTTCATATATTGATGGAAAGAATTAGGATAAACAAAATAGTAATCATCTTTTGCCAGAACATAATTATCTACCAGACCGCGACTGGGAAGACCATACTCCTGGGGATCTTTAATATAATGTGCGTGTTTATTGTTACTGGAAAGATTACGTCCCTGCTTATAGCGGACAGTGGTAGTGGTCTCTCTATCTCCTGTTATCTGGCTGGCCCGGTTCACACGTATCGAACCATGATCCGTAGTAATGATAACTCTTGCACCCTGTTTGGCAATGAGCTTTAATGCTTCATAAAAAGTGGAATGCAGGAACCAGTGCTTGGTGAAAGCTCTCAGCGCCTGTTCGTCAGGAATTGTCTCTTTTAGTATCTGGCTTTTGGAGCGGTGATGCGCCAGCAGATCGAGGAAGTTATAAACCAGCACCACCAGTTTCTCATGCTTCCAGGAATCGATCTTACGCAGCGTATAATTCCCCTCTTCAATGGTGAATATTTTAATATATTTACTTTGTTCCAGTTCGTGACCAAGATCCTTGATATGAGCTTCCAGAAGTTGATGTTCGTTGCGGTTACGGCTGTTATCCAGGTCAGAAGATTCCACCCAGTATTCAGGAAAATTCTTGGCAATATCGGAAGGCAACAAGCCACTGAAGATGGCATTTCTGGAATAGGGTGTAGCAGTGGGAAGAATTGAATAATAGATGTCCAGGTCGATATCGAACAACTCCTTAATGAACGGTTCGATCGCATAATACTGATCCAGACGCATACAATCCAGCACTACAAAATAGACCGGTTTTCCCTTTCCCAGTTCAGGAATGACATATTCGGAGATCAGATCGAACGACAGTTTGGGTCTTTCATCCAATTTCAACCAGTTTTTGTAATTTACTCCTACATAATTGGAAAATTCTGAATTGGAATTGAGTTTCTCCAGAAAGTGCATCTGGTTCAAGGCAGAATCGTTTATCTCATCCAGGGTGAGATCCCAGCGGCATATTTGCTGGTAGATATCGGACCACTCTTCCCAGCCCGGTGTGGAAAAAAGTTTCTGGTTCAAAGCGGCAGAGAACTGAGCATACTCTTCCCCGATCTTACTTTTACGTATCTCATCTGCTTGAAATATCTTTTTAATGGCCATGATGATCTGGTTGGGATTGATGGGTTTGATCAGGTAATCTGCTATCTGTCCGGCAATAGCATCTTCCATCAATCCTTCTTCTTCGCTTTTGGTAACCATCACCACTGGTAAAGCATTGTTGATCTTCTTGATCTCGCGCAGCGTGGAAAGACCATCCAGACCGGGCATCATTTCATCCAGCAGGACAAGATCGAATTTTTCATTGAGCACAGATTCGATGGCATCAGCACCATTGGAAACTGTTTTAAGATTGTAACCGCGTTCGGTTAAAAAAATTATAAAAGGTTTCAGATGTTCAATTTCATCATCTACCCAGAGTATTCTTAACTGATTCATAATAACCCTCCGCTATATTTTATTCTGAAATTAATAAATCAGCGCAAATACCTTATGTTTCCCTCCGGGCTATTTAATTTTTACGAAAAGCACTAAATTGCCTTGATATTTCAGTGTCAACATAATTTTCGGGAAATTTGATATTCCCAGCGTAACTACTTTGTTATTGGTTTATAAATGTGTTTTTCTTCCGGGAATTTTTTATTTTTAATCTCTATACTATATTTTTTAATACTTTGCACTATCTCATCCTTCAGGTTGGAATATCTCTTCACGAATTTCGGTTGGATATCCGACATACCCAGGATATCATGATAAACCAGCACCTGTCCGTCAGTGAATCTACCGGCTCCTATACCAATAG
Organism: uncultured bacterium; assembly: GCA_965370415.1. Lineage (GTDB taxonomy): Bacteria > Cloacimonadota > Cloacimonadia > Cloacimonadales > TCS61 > JACNIV01. Next base: position 30,808 of record CBDUTJ010000010.1, read on the forward strand.
TGGGAATGGAGAGAATTTCGCTGATCTCTTTACCCAGTTTTTCGGGAATACCTTCCAGTACCAGCATGAATGCCCCGGCTTCTTCCACCTGTCTCGCCTGCTCCAGAATGCGCTGGTGATTTATCTGTTTCTTCCCCTGGATAACATATCCACCCATGGAATTGATCGATTGAGGAGTCAATCCCAGGTGAGCAATGACCGGTATTTCACAATCAACAATAGCTGAAATGGCTTCCAGCCGGCTGGGATTTCCACCTTCCAGTTTCACCGCATTTGCTCCGCCTTCCACAATGAGCAGGGCTGCGTTCTCTTTGGTCTCTTCCAGGCTTAAATGAAAGGACATAAAGGGCATATCGGCTGCAATGAATGTATCGGGTGCTCCCCTGCGTACAGCTCGAGTGTGATAGATGATATCTTCCAGTGTAACCTGCAGGGTATTTTCATAGCCCAGAATCACCATGCCCAGGCTGTCTCCCACCAGGATCATATCTACATCCCCGGTCTGTGCATATTTTCCAGATGGATAATCATAAGCTGTAATCATTACTATTTTTTCTTTTTCTTGCTTCATTTTTCTAAAGGTTCGTACATTTTTCATCATAACCTCACAGTTTTTCTATTTCTTGAAAATCCTGATGAGCAGGTTAATAATAATACTGAGCAGGATCAGTGTGGTAATGGGAAAATAAAAGCGGAAATTCTCCTTTTCAACCCTGATATCACCCGGTAGTTTCCCAATATATTTAGCAAGTGGTGTGAAACGGATAAGAATTCCGAGCACGATGATGATGAGCCCGATAAGAATGATCATATTGCCGTACTTACTCATTTTGCTCTAGTGCCTGCTTTCCAGATTCCCCAGGTATCTTTCCTTCTCGCTGTAAATGCAGCCGCAATATTGCTGACGATACATTTTCCTTGCTTTGGAAAGCTCGATCCCCTCTTGCCAGTAGTGGCGGAAATCTTCATAATAGAATTTAACACCGTATTCTTTAGCCAGTGATTCCCCGATCTCTCTTATCATCTCATGTTTTTGAAATTTGCTATATAACAAAGTAGTAGTGAAGTAGTCGAAATTGCCTTTTTTAGCCACGATAGCTGTATATTTCAACCGGTCATAATAACACATATGGCAGCGCTCGTTCTCACGAAAAGCTGCTTTGCGCAGGAAATCTTCCAGGTTATATTCATCTTTATATATTATGGGAATGCTCTCTTTTTCGGCAAAATCCTGCAAAGTTTCCAGGCGTTTTTTATACTCCTGAAATGGATGTATGTTATGATTGAACCAGAAGCCATGGATGTCGAATCCCTTTTCTTGCAAATGAAAATAAGGCGCCGCAAAACACGGCGCACAGCAAACATGCACTAAAGCCTTAGGCATTAAAATTCCTTGAGCAGATTGGAGGCAATAATAGACCTCTGAATCTGGTTGGTTCCCTCGTATATTTGAGTTATTTTGGCATCGCGCATCATTTTTTCTACAGGGTATTCTTTCATATAGCCATATCCACCCAAGATTTGAACTGCATCGGTTGTAACTTTCATTGCTGTATCGGAAGCAAAAACCTTGCACATGGCAGATTCTTTGGCATATCTTTTTATACCGGCATCTATCATGCGGGCAGTTGCCATCACCAGTGCGCGTGCTGCTTCGATCTGAGTTGCCATATCGGCCAGCATGAATTGAACTGCCTGGAAGGATGATATCGGCTTTCCAAATTGATGACGTTCCTTGGCATAACGGGCAGCCTCTTCGTATGCACCCTGAGCTATTCCCACTGCCTGAGCTGCAACCATAGGTCGTGATTTATCAAAAGTTTTCATTGCTATTATGAATCCTTTCCCTTCACGACCGACAAGATTTTCTTTTGGAACACGGCAGTTATCAAAGATCAACTCTCTAGTCACAGAGCCGCGAATACCCATTTTATCTTCCTTTTTACCAAAGCTGAAACCTTCTGTTCCTTTCTCAACAATCAAACAAGAGGCTCCCCTAGCACCTTTTGATTTGTCGGTTAGCACAAATACCGTGTAAATATCTGCTTCTCCACCATTGGTTATCCACTGTTTTGTTCCATTTAGAATATAAAAATCTCCATCTTTTATTGCTGTAGTTTCAATTCCTCCGGCATCTGAACCGGCATTGGCTTCCGTAAGGGCAAAAGCTGCCAGCTTTTCACCATCGGCAATGAGAGGTAAGTATTTCTGTCTCTGTTCTTCACTACCGGAGATCAAAATAGGATACATTCCCAGACCGGATCCACCCAGTGAAAGACCGATACCTCCACAAATTCGGCTGAATTCTTCAGTTATAATTGCCACATCAACCACTTTGCCGCTGATGCCGCCATATTCTTCGGGAACAAGCACTGCAAACAGATCGGTCTGTTTGAATACATCCACAATTTCCCAAGGAAATTCATGACCTTCATCATATTTAGCCCTGATGGGCTTGATCTTCTCTTCCGCAACTTTGCGAGCTATTTCCTTTATTTCCAATTGCTCTTCTGTTAAGAAATAATCCATACATCCTCCAAATATTCTGTTTATCACTTCTTTACTATAGATTTTTCCGTCAAGTTAAAAAAACCACTAACAGCCCACCTATCGGGCTATTAAATGAAACGAGCTCATTTTTTTTAGTGTTTATTTTAAGTCAAATGTTTATTGACAATTTGATCGAAGTTTGAAAAGAGATAATGTATCTCGTATTAAGGGCACAGTATGAATAAAATAGAATCAGAGATCAGGCAGCACCTTGAAATGCTGCAGGAAGTCGAAAATAAGAGTTCCATAGAAAAGGCTCAAATCCAGAATGCTAGGCGTATTAAAAGCTTCTTCTATGGCACAATTATCTGGCTGCTTTCTTATTCGTTTTTCTCCTGTTTGCAGGGTAGGTTCCAGCTCATAGCCGCGGTTACATTTTTCGTTGTCGATTACGCCATATACCAGATCGGTAAATCGTTGGAACTCGAACTGAGTATCGTTCTGAAGATCAGGTTGACCGTAATCTATCTTCTGATCATCATCTTTGCGATAATCTTTCCAAGTTGATATTTCTTCACCTTCTTTAATATTTAAAAACTTCTTGACGATAAAACTCCTCTGAAGAAATTCAAACACGTGTTTCAAATTAGTGTTTTAATCCTTGGCTTAAAGGAGAGAATATGAGCAGTGAAGAAGTAAAGGGCAACATCATTTTAGCAACCATAAACTGTATTGAACAAAATGATGTTCAAGCTGTAACTATCCGCAAGATAGCAGAGATGGCAAAGGTGAATGTGGCTGCTGTAAATTATCATTTTGGTTCAAAAGAACAACTTTTGAATATCGTGATGAACGCAACTTTGAATGAAAGTTTCGTAAATAATATCAAAGATTATGACGATCTTTGGCAAAGTGAAACAAGAAAAGCACTTCAACTTTTTTTGGAAGATACCTTAGAAGGAGCATTAAATTACCCCAAAATTACTAAAGCCCATCTAAATGAAACATTTAATAGAAGCAATTATGAAACGAATACAGTTCGGAGGTTGAATGATTTCTTATTCGAGTTTCACAATCTTATTCAAAGCGAACTAAAGCAAGAAGCCAGCATAGAAAGCAGAATTGCTGTCAGTCAGCTATTTTCGTCAATTCTGATGTTGGGAATGATGCCTGATCTGTTCAACAAATTCCTAAATTTTGATCTGAAAAATAAAGAAAATCAAAAAAAATTTATACAGATTCTTTTAGAAAATTTTTGCAAATAGAAAAATCGGAGAAAAGAAAATATGAAAAACAAACTAATTCTAATCCTGGGAATTCTCATATTGAGTTCCATACTTCCTGCCCAGGAAATTAAAACAGGAAACTTGATGGGACGAGTCATTGATGCGGAAACCAGCTATCCACTTGGATACGTGAATGTGATAATCAAAGAATTGAATCAGGGTATATTATCCAACGAAAAAGGCCAATATCATTTCTACGGCATACCGGTGGGAAGTTATTCTATCTCATTTCAAATTATTGGATATCAGCAGCAGATGAAAACCGATGCTATTATTCGTTCTCAAAGAACCACTTTCATCAATGGTGAACTAAAACGTAAATCCATCGAGATCGAAGGCATTTCGGTACAGACAAATTATTTTGCCAAAACCGATGAACAGACAACCAGCGTTGTCAGCTTTTCCAGTGAAGAAATCCGCCGTGCTCCCGGATCGGCAGGCGATGTGAGCCGCATATTGATGTCACTACCCAGCGTAGCTAAAGTAAATGACCAGAGCAACAACCTGATCGTGCGGGGTGGTAATCCGATGGAAAATACATTTTTCATTGATAATATTGAAATCCCTAATATCAATCACTTTCCACATCAGGGTTCTTCCGGTGGTCCGATCGGCATTCTAAATGTAGATTTTATCCAGGATGTAACCTTCAATACAGGAGGTTTTTCCGCGATTTACGGAGACAAACTTTCTTCCATTATGGAAATCGATTTCCGCGATGGTAATCCTCATGAATTCGATGGCCAGATCGATTTCAGTTGGGTCGGTTTCGGAGGGATCTTTGAAGGTCCCACGAGCAATAAAAGCTCTGCTATGCTGGCGGTGAAAAGAAGTTACCTGAAATACATTGTAGATGCCATTGATATAGGAACTTCTGCTGCTCCTGAATACGGCGATGTACAGGGAAAACTCACTTATGAATTCAATCCCTTCCAGAAGCTTACTTTCCTGACAATTTTTGCAGATGACCACAACACTCCCGACCAGGAAAATGCGGAAGAAAATTATATGTCGCATTACGGAAACCAGGATCTGTATCAGGGAACTTATGGTTTGAACTGGCGTGCAGTTTGGAATGAATCTACTTTTTCCAATACTTCATTGTCGATTACTTCATCGAAATATGATGAAGATTTCTATGAAACCTTCAAAGAACCAACCGGCGTTCCCGATATTAAAAACCGTACTAATGAGTTGGAAATAAAATTCAGAAATGTAAACTTTAAACGATTTTCCGGAAAGTTAGGTATGGATTTTGGGATCGACATCAAATATTTGAAACATGATTATGATAACTATCTGGCTGAGACAACAAATGCTATTGGAGATACAATTCCCGAGCTTATTCTGAAAGATGAGATCAAGGCAGAAAAACTGAGTGGATTCGTTAGTTTGAATTATGATCCGTTCCCAAAATTCTCTACAACATTAGGCTTGAGAGTGGACTACTTTTCCTTTAACGAAAATCTGGCTATTTCACCTCGATTTTCCTGCCAATATAAATTAAATGAAAAAACTTCTATGAATGGATCAGTAGGAATTTTTCACCAGAATCTGCCGCTATTGCTTCTATCACAAAACGAAGAAAACAACGATCTGAAAGATCCATTCGCCACGCACTACATTATCGGATTTGAACATCTACTTTCAGAAGACACACGGTTAGTAGTGGAAACCTATCAGAAAGATTACAGCAATTTCCCCGTTGATCCCAGCCAACCGGGGATATTCGTGATCGATGATAATTTCTTTAATTATTATGAATCACTGCAAGATAATGGCCAGGCTTTGAGCCGAGGTGTGGAAGTGATCCTGCAAAAAAAATTGGCAGAGAGCATTTACGGGTTGGCCAGCGCTACCTATTTCCGTTCCCGCTACAAAAGTTACGACGGTATATGGCGGGATAGAAGCTATGACAACCAGTTTATCGTAAGTATCGAAGGTGGTTACAAACCAACTCCCGGACTGGAAATGAGCCTGCGTTGGATCTATGCCGGTGGTGTTCCCTATACCCCAATCGACGTGGAACAATCGACAATAAATCATCGGGTAGTTTATGATGAAACTCACATTAATGAAGAACGCTATCCCGATTATCATTCCATGAACGTGCGATTGGATAAGAGATTCTTCTTCAGTAAAACCAACCTGGTAATTTACGTTAGTGTGTGGAATGCTTACAATCAGAAGAATATCGCCGAGTATTATTGGAACGATACGGATCAAACCGTTGATGAAGTGTATCAATGGACGCTGTTGCCGATTCTGGGTGTAGAATTTGAATTCTAATTTTTTATCAAAGTAGAATGCTTTTATTTCTGACCGTATTTATTTAAATAGAAATCATGTACAAAATTGTCAATTATCAAAGGATCGAATCCTTGTGTTATTGTAATCCAATAATACTCATCAATCAATTTAGGATAAGAGGTATGCTTTTTGTCCAAATATCCAAATAATTCATCCCAATTTAAGTCGGTATCTTTTAAGCTATTCTTAATTTCTCGTAATTCATTTTGAACTTTTAAAAGATACTTAAAATAGCCACAGCCGTTGTCATCTAATTGGAAATTCCTGTATATTGGCTGGTCCCAAGGAGAAAATAGATTTGGCCTCAATGCAAATAGTGCTTTTGCAGTGCCAACCGGTCCAATCCGAACACTAATTTCACGATCTCCATGCTGACGTGTCGCTGCTTTTTGCTCTGATAAATTATTGAAAGATTCAATTATTAACTTTTCATTTACGACTAAGTTGTAATCTATTAAACAATCATGCCTGCTTGGCATTTTTGATTTTGTTGACTGATACCAATCCGTGATGCTCTTGATTGATACATCCTCTTGATCTTTTTTAAATTGTCTGCATCCCCAAGAACGAAGCCATTTAATGAGAGCTTTTACATGTTCCGTTTTATTCATATCTAAGTTCGGATATTGTCCTAACAATTCTAAATAGCTATAATCATAATCAGTAAGTTGATTGTATAAATAACACGCAATTCTGAGGTGTAATAATTTCATAGGATTTATCCTTTATTTATTGAGTTTTTATAGTTTATATTTAAATTATAACAAACTATAAGGATCGATATCAATTATCATTCTAACCATACTGCCCAGCTTTAGGTTCTCTTTCAAATAGTTCACACTTTTGGAAAGTGTCTGCACTGAATCTGCTTTTAAGATAATATGATAACGATAATTATTTTTTATCTTGATAAAAGGGGCTTGCACAGGACCCAGTACAAAGAGATTTTCAGGCTTAAACAGTTGTTTCAGTCTTTCAATTATATGATCATTTTTAACCAATTGAGTGCGCAGGTATTTTTCATTTTTATGTGAAAATAAAAAACGTGCCAGACGATAAGTCGGGGGATATTTTAAAAGTTTACGGAGTTTTAACTCCTGCTGGGAAAATGAGACAAAATCCTGATGGGTAGCGCAGGTGATGGCATAATGCTCAGGATTATAAGTTTGGATGATAACTTCACCCGGTTTTTCTCCCCTACCACTGCGACCTGCCACCTGGGTGAGAAGTTGAAAAGTTCTTTCCGCAGCTCGAAAATCAGGTATGTTCAAGCCGATATCGGCTGAGATAACACCTACCAGAGTAACGTTGGCAAAATCAAGTCCTTTGGCTATCATCTGGGTACCAAGCAAGATATCGATATTACCTTTTTTCATACGCTCGAACATGGAATCATAACTATCTTTCCTGCGGGTAGAATCAGAATCCATACGCAGAATACGGGCGGAGGGAAAAAGAATCTGCAACTCTTTTTCTATCTGCTGTGTGCCTGGCGCTCCGAAGCTGAACATGAAGCTACCACATTCGGGACATTTGCGTGGCAGATCTATCCTGTGGCCGCAATAGTGGCAGATAAGCTCCTGTGAACTGCTGTGAAAATTCATACTGATCTCACAGTGTGGACACTGGAAAAGCTTACCGCAGGAAACACACTGCACAAAGGATGAATGTCCTCTTCTGTTATGAAAAAGAATGCTCTGCTCGCCCACTACCAGTTTCTCTTCGATTCTGGTTTTGAGCGTTGCGGAAAAATGAGCGGTGGGATCTTCCTCTTTTTTCAGATCGATTATCTGCACTGAAGGAAGCTTGTAGGTTAATGGACGTTTGGTTAATTGCAGTAGAATAGATTTACCTTTTTCCACATTCTGCCAGCTTTCCAGGGAAGGAGTAGCGCTACCCAGAACGACGACAGCATTCGACAAACGGGCACGAACAATAGCAATATCCCTGCCGTTATAGCGCGGGGTTTTATCCTGTTTATAGGTATTTTCGTGTTCCTCATCAACGATGATGATGCCGATATTTTCCAGGGGAGCAAAAATAGCACTGCGGGCACCGATAACAATTTTGCTTTCCCCTGATTTTATCTTATTCCACTGCTGCCAGCGCTGACGCTCGTTGAGATGACTATGCAGAATGGCAATATCCTGATCAAATGCATTATAAAAGCGTTCCACCATCTGCGGAGTCAGTGATATTTCAGGTACCAGCATGAGGGCTGTTTTCTCTTTTTCCAGACACTTTCTAATAACCCGGATATAGACTTCGGTTTTACCACTGCCTGTGATCCCATAGAGTAGAAAAGATTGGAAATCACCATTCTGGATGGAGTTGTTTATTTTATTCACAACCTGTTCTTGTTCGTCTGTCAATTTGAGCTTTTTTGGTTTTTGCTCAGAGGGAATAACAAAATATTCCTCTTTCACCTCTCGTGGTTCAATGCGCAGAATACCCTTATTCTCAAGTGCTTTCAAAACAGAGCGGCTGACTTTATCGACAATAACCTTGAGTGGAAATTCAGTTCCTTTTTGCTTGATCAATTCCCAGGCTGCTTTTTGCTTTTCTGTTAGTTGGGGAATTTCTTCAACCTGGTTCAAGATCAAAAAATTCGCCAGCTTCTTTTTTATCCTGGTATCGTAAACTCTCTTTATTTCAATGATATGTTGATTTTCCAGTTTTTCCAGCCAGGAATTGAAGACCGCTGCTTTGATGTTCAGTTTCTTTTTCAGATCAGGAATATTAAGCCAGTTCAATTTGCTTAATTGATTCAGGATAAGTTCGGGCGTTCCGTTAGAATCCAGAGCAGGTTTATCTGCTATCATTTTCACTTGCTGCTGAAGTTGTACATTAAATCCGGAAGGAAGCATAGCACTAAGAGTCTGTCCCAGACCGCACTGATAATAGTTGCTTATCCACCTGGCTAATTGCAGTTGGTTGCGAGAGATCTTGGGGTTTTCATCGATAATCTCCAAGATCTCTTTGTATTTAAGGTTTTCATCCAGCCTGGCAGCTTCCTGCCAGACAATACCCGTATGGAAACTATTCTGAAGCGAAACCAGCACGCGGCAACCCTGCCTGATATCTTCTTCAGTTTTGTATACATAAAGTTTTTCAACTTTGATAGGCAATGCGATTTCGTAATATTTCATATGCATAAAAAAAGCCCTCCAGCTAAGAGGGCTTTTATTTAATATAATTTTATTTATAGAACTTCATACGGAAACTGTAACCAATGGGTTCTTTTACTTTGATCTTCCAGTTAAGAATGATCTGACGGCATTTTCCCAGGAAGTTATCTGTAAAATAGCTGCCTTCAGTCACTTCGATATCAACCGCTTCCACTATACCGGAAGCACTGATGATTAAGGAGAATCCGATCGTTCCGTACATATCCATTATCATTGTTTCTACGGTGAACAGTTTGGTGATCTGCGGCTTATAAGCGCTCACAACATTGTCGATATTAGCCAGTTCTGATTTTGTTTCAGGAGTCATCTCTTCGATCTTGACGATTCCCTCTTTTACCATCCTGATGCCAGCAAAACGCTTTTTAACAGCTTGGAATTGTGCTTTACTCTCAACTCTGGTAACATTATAGCTGCCAACATCTCCGCCCAAACTGGCCAAATCAACCTCTTCAAAGCCACCGGTTCCACCCAGATCGAGACCTTCCAGACCACCGATATCACCCAGTCCGTCTCCTACGCCTTCCAGATCAAAACCTTCGGCTCCGACTACATCCAGATCACTAGCTCCTCTAGTGGCTACCGGTCCGCTACTCGTTCCGGGACCAGTACCGGCAACAACGATTTCGCTTACTTCTGTAACTTCCAGAAGTTCATTGCTGAAATCACCGACTCCCTCTCCACCGGGCATACCAGTTATACCATCTCCCAGAGAAAGTCCGAACTCTTTTTCAAATTCCGCAGACGACATAGCTTGGGCTTGTTCGACCTCCTCGGTAACTTCCTCTTCCATCTCTTCCCGGCTTTTTGGTCCGGTTTCGGTGGGACCAACCACTTCTTCTACCTCTCCTATTTCAACCTGGGTAGCATATTCTTCGATCCTTTGCAGACGTTCTAGGAAATCTAATCTCACGGGAGGTACATAGTTACTCTCTGCAATAAAAAGACCTATCCAGGTAGCTAGCACACCCAGGGTGACAAAAATTCTGGTAAATTTTTCCTGCGGTGAAAGAGGACTGGCTTTGGCAAACTGCTTGGCAATGGTCAATTCTTCCCTGGTAGCAACATATCTGTAGGGCTGCATGAAATTGTACTCTATCTTCCAATCTCCTCCAAAAGTTACTGTACCCATAGTAGATGAATCCAAGGTTAATGTATTACCCTTCAGCAGATTTGCTCTTCGCAAGTCATCTTTTGTCAATTCTTGATTGTCCTTTTTAATTGTTATATCCATGCCTTCGCGAAGTTTCATCTTGTATAATGAGCCGCTTTTGGAGATAAGTGCATACTTGTCAGGAAAAGCTTTATCCAGAATCTGCCAGAAGATAAACTTATTACTTCCGATTATAAAAGATTTGGTGAAATCTCTTTTCTGCCTGGCAATATCAAGAATTTTATCCTTATATTTAAGCTTTAGATTTAATATTTTTTCTGCCATAGCCACCTCTTTTTAAATACCCAGTACTTCTTCTTTATTTTCGGAATGAATAGTAGAAAAATAGATGTTGGCAAATGAGGCTTGGGCACTGAATTTCATGAACTCCGTGATATATCTGCACGGTAGATCCTTATCTGCCTGGATTAATAGACACGGTTGGCTGTGCACTGACATTATCGATTTTGCTTCCATCTTCAATAACCAGAGAAGAGATTGCCTGGTATCCTGGCTGCTGATAAAATCCTGTAGCGATCCGACCGGAATATTTTCTGCACCATAGAGGATTTTATCTGTGTAGATCTTCACGAAAACAGCTTTCCCGCTTTCGATCAGCTCATTCCTGGTAATAGTTGTGGGAAGCAGCATGCCTTCGGGAGCATTTTTCTGGCTGGCATCCATGGAGATGTTCTTGATCATGAAAACCAATAGAATTGTAAGAATATCGATAAGTGAAGTAATGTTAAGATCTCTTGTTTTATTACCGCGTGAGCGTTTTGTAAATCCAGAACTCCCAGCTGATCTATCTACTCTCACTGATGCTCGTTTCATATCATGCTCCTATTTTGCTCGGTAGTATTTGGTTAAAGCCGTAAGATACTTGATATTCGGGAAATCGTTACTCTTGCATATATCGATCGAACGCAACAATGTATCGAATCTTACTGTAGGATCAGGTAGTACTTCTATTGTGCCCTGTTTGGCGTGTAACACTTTAAGTTCGGCCATGTTCTTATCAAGAGTAACAAAATCATGTCGACCCGGGCTCAACTGTGGAATCTCAGTAACTCTCTTATCACCTTCGACCTTGATCTCGAAACGATCCGGGAAAAGGGCCAGAGTTATCATTTTAGGCAGTTCTTCCGCCTGTTCTTCTGTTTCTTCACCGTTAACGCCACCAGCAGACTGAGCAGGCAATGTTATCTCTATCATGGCCAGATGTACAGAGACCATGATGGTCATCAACATAGGAATGATAACTATGAAGAGATTCATGATGGGGATGAGATTTGGTTCTCGATGTTCGTGCTGAGATCCCGTCCTGTTTTGGGATGGACCGTATGCCATAATACTAATCCTTCATAGCGTAGGTTATCTGATTAATCGTTTTTACACTATATTCGTCAATATCATTGATAATTTTATCGGCTCGTGCCTGCAGAGCACCCTTGATAAGCATGGTGGGAATAGCAACCATAAGACCATAGGCTGTGGTTCCCATAGCCATGGAAATACCTTCTGTAAGAAGCCGACTCTTATCAGCTTCGGGTGCATTGGCCAGAGCATCGAAGGATGCAACCAGACCAAAGATAGTTCCCAGCAGACCAAGCAGCGTGGAAACTTGTGCAATAATATCGAACCAGAATAAACCTGCTTCCACATGTGGAATTGCCTGCAAGCCTGCTTCATCAAAAGAGTTCTGCAGGTGTCTTTGCAGTTCCACACCTTTCTTGCCGGATTTTAAACCGTCATTATAGCCCAGCAGACCGTTCCAGAAAATAAAACCGATGGTGGTCTTCTTGAACTGAGAACTGATACGGATCGCTTCTTCCGTCTGGTTATTTTTAATGTAGCCTTTCAATTTAAGATAAAATTTCTTAGTGTCCAGTTTCTCTTTAATTGTGAGTTGCCAGTACTTGATAATCGACATAATGAGCATCACGATCAATAAGAAAGAGATGATATACATGAACACACCACCCTGTACAAACATTTCAGCTACATTCACAGAAGCAGAAAGACTGCTCACGCTGAATAATAAAATAACCAGCAATAATATTCTAAAACCTCTACTCATTACTAACCTCCCTTAGTAAAGTAATTTATTTGATTTTTTAAATTTATCTATAACATTCAATTTCATATCGGAATCGTAATCCGTCTGAGTGCGTGGCATCAGTGCAGCATTATCCGGTTTACGGATCTCAATTTTTACCTCTTCTTCAGCTTCGCTTTTCAGTTTTTTAAGATTTCTGTACTTGGTCGATTTGGTGCTTTGTCCGGTAGTGGTTTGCGCCAGCAAAGAGGAGATAAATATAATTAATATACATAAAATTAGTATTTGTTTCATAATATACCTCTCATCCTGAGATACCCGGGTTATCTATCTTCGGATTCATTACCACCCTTCCTGATAGTATAATTCATTTCAAAGATAAAACCCTTGAATTCTCTGCCGCTCACAACTTTTGCCAGTATAGTATTCTTCCCTGGTTTCAGCTGGACTATGCTGATCTCGTGAGATTGTATCTTCTTCAACTTATCATCCACGATCAATCCCTGATCAGCTATCACCAGTTCACCATTCACCCAGAGTGTTACAGTATTCTGACCGATCATTTTAACCTGAGCCTGGATCACATCACCATCGAGATCAATATCCTTTTTAAAATATACTGTTTCCACTTTATTAGAATCGATTACCGGATGCCAGATATCCAGCGCCTCGCTGCTTTCAAGACCGAACATCTGAGCCTTGAAGAACTGGAAGTTGCTAGCACCGGCTGAGAACCAGCCCGCTTCTTCCTGATTCGTTGCCAGAGTATCTGTTTGCACCTGGGTAGAGGATAAAGAGTCTGCCGGTATTGTATCGGTAACTGCTGTTTCATCTACAATATTTGAAGTTGTGCCTTCCAGCACAAAATCATCTTTCCTGGTTAGCCAGCTATAATCAGATAGTAGAATCCTCTTTTCGGTAGTTTTGGCGATCTCCAGTTTTTCCTTATCATACTGTAGGGTAATGAAAGAACTGAACAGAGTTGGATCGACAGCTGTTGAATCCACAGCTATTTTTATAATGATATTGTTCAAACCGGATTTCATATTCCTGGAAGAGGTAACTGAATAATGCGGGGTCAGCACATTATTCACTTTAACAAAATCCTCCCGCAGGGTTGCTGCTTTTTCTACCAGCATATTATTCAAATACACTTCCACCGGTTTGTCATAAGCATAATCGAAAGTGATCAGTTCCGGTTTTATTTCCGCAGTAAATTCCCTTTTCAGATACATCTCCTGTCGGGATGGCACCAAAATCACCTTGGCAGAATCAAAAACAGTGGACTGGGGAGCTATCTGCACTGAATTCCAGGAAGCACTGTTTACACTGCTTGTAGACAGATCACTAATGGCTGTTTTATTTACTTCCCAGGCAGAATTTGTGTAAATATGTTCGAGCACTTTCGGTTTGCGAACACCCAGTTCTACCAATCTGTTATTGGCTAAGTCGGTCCACTGGTCAGAGTAATCTTTACCATCGTAGAAAGTAGCGAGCAGGGTGTTATAGAGTTGAACACCCTTCTTGAGAAAGGCCAGCACGAACTCATTTCCCTTATTATTGATAGCCATTTTGTACTGTTTCTGCTGCACAGGGTTAGCCGTCATCTGTTCATTATTCAACTGTTTGGAGACAGCGATATATTTCTGTATCTGTTTTTGAACAACATCGGCAGCATGATCGTATATCTTACCGCCGACATACAGAGCGCGTGTTCTGTCTTCCGGTTTCAGTCCAAAATTATTTCCTTCCTGAATGAGTGCGATGATATCTGTTTTTAAAGCATCGCATTGTTCCAGAAGTTTGGGAATACGCCGCTTGCCTTCTGTAAGATGGTTTTTCCATTCCGTCAGTTCATTCACACGCAGCAGTTCATCGGGTGTGGAGGCTAGGAAGCTGACTTCTATTCTGTTCAACTCTTCCTTAAAGCGGTTATGGAAAGTGATGTAATTACCGTAATAATCGAAAGCTTCGTAGATCGCCTCTGTGGGAAGATTAAGATTTTTCTCTCTATAATGTTCATCGGCCGCTTTGAAAGCTTTTATGCTGGCAAACATTTTGCTGTATTGTTCGGATTCGAAAAGGCTGTCAACTTCGGTTTTGATCTCTTTCAGTTTTTCAGCAGCAATAGTTATAAAGAGATCGATGGTAGGATCTTTCTTATAAAGGTAGGCAGCCAGTTCTTCAAATTTCTGCTCCTCCCCCCGGTCGTTGTAGATCTTGGCAATTCTGATCAGGAAGTCATTGGCTTTGGGATGAGAGGGATAGAGCTTTTCAAAACGAAGACATAGTTCCACGATCATGTTCTCATTGCCCAGTTCGTTATAGATGCGATAGGCATTTAAGAAAATATTCTCTTTTCGGTCTTCAGCAATATCCATCTGGTCTGCTTCATCATGAAGCTGCAGGTACATATCGGCAGCGTGTTTCTTATCGTTGAACTGCTCACCTTCATAAAAACCTATTATCTGCAACCGAAGTTTATAAGCTTCGTTAGAATCTTTAAATTTATTAATAAACTGCTTGCGAAGTTTTTCGCTCTGTTTCCAATCCTGCAAGCTGTCGGAGATGGTCCAAGCGCTGATATAAGCAGCCAGGATATCATTTTTATCATTCTTCCTAGTAGCAATACCCAGGAAAAGATCAATAGCTGTCTGATTTTCCCCGGCCTGCTGGTAACTCTCTATAGCCTTAACTATAAAGCCTATGCTTTTTCCCAGATCATCATTCTCGATCTCAGCAGCCAGCCGCAGGTATTCCTGGGCAGCAGTGATGTAATCCGCTGAATCTGCCAGTGTATTGGCCTTTGCCTGCATGGTAGCCAGGATATTGTTATTATAAACCTGTTTTTCTTCATCGGAGGCATACTTGGTTGCTTCTCTATAATAATTTTCCGCTCCTGTATAATCATTACGGGCCTGGCTGATCTCTGCCAGCCTGGCATAGGAGACCTTCTTGACCTCATTATTAACAGCATAATTCAGCAGCCTGTTAAAATCAGTGTATGCTTCCTCAAATTCATTACGTGCATAATTCAGTTCAGCACGCTGGTAAACGATACGAATCAATTCTGTTTCGATAGCTTTGCTGGAGGTGGCAGCAGTAGTCAGGTAATCTTCATATTTCCTGGCAGCCATCACAAAAAGAGAATCAAGATCCTCTTTGCTCAGGGTGATGTTGTTCACCGTATCCACATAAGCACTATCTCCGATGGTGGGTTTCAGAACATTATAGATCTGTTCGTAATTGTAGAACTCCGTTTCCTTGTACTCCTGCAGGGCTGGATGCTCAGGATAACTTTCGATAAAGGTATTGATATCTGCTATTACAGCAAAATAGATACGGGGATTCTGGCTAGATTCAGCCATATCCTGGCTGAAGTCGACCACATTCTTACGCATGTTCTCCATCTGCTTAGAACCAGCATCATCCTTGAAAGCATCATAGCAACAATAACTTTCTACCAGTTCTTTATATACAAGATAATCTTCTTCCTCTGCAGACTGGGCAAAGTTATTATAATATTTCGGTTCCATGAATTCATATGCTTCTCGAATCACAGCCAGTTGCGGAGTTTTATCAATGTCTATATTGGTCTGGAACCAGAGGGAATCGACCCTGAAGTCATTTGCCAGGCGAATATATTCATCAACAACAAGTTCTTCCGCGGGAACACCACCCCTAGTTCTGGATGGATTGCGCTTGTAGATGGTCATGATAGAGTCCACGAGAAGGGGACAGTTAAGTTCCTCGGGATAGAGAGCAATATAGGCATTATAAAGGTCCACTGCCTGCATAGGTGCGTTATATTTATGTTTCAACTCGATTGATTTCAGGATTACTTCCTTGCCATATTCTTTGCTTACAAAGCTGTGAAAGATCTCTTTTGCTTTTTCAGCAGCCAGGGAAAACTGCTCAAAATCGGTACCGTCATATTCGATCAAACTGAAAGCTATATTTTCGATAGCATCTGCTTCAAAGAAGGTCTTTTCTATTTTCAGAGAATCGACCTGGATGGTCTGAAGAATATGCGTGAAATCTTCAATAGCCTTGGTGAAGTTGGCGCTGGTAAAATAAGTCCAGGCTCGCTGGAAAAGACCGTAATTTGCCAGGGCATCACCTTCTTTTTTCGAGACCAGATCAAAATAGTAGATAGCCTTTTCATAATATTCCTGAGGAACACGAGTATCGAGAGCGATTTCAAAGTAAACCGTTCCCAACCTGTAGCCTGCTTCGGTATTATAACTCGATTCCGGGAAATCTTCCCAGACCTGCCTGTAGGCATCTAGCACATACTGCAGCCTCTCTTCAATCAAACGCAGTGAATCGGGCCAGTTCATGACCAGATCGATATTTCTCTGTCTGGCTTCATCGCGCCGATAAACTTCCGAGTTAAATCCATAATAACCAATATTATAAAGAACAGCATCTTTTTGCAGGAAGTTGATATCTTTTTCCAATACTTTTTTATAAAATCCTGCTGTTATAGATGGATTATGAATATCGATTTCCGTGCTCATTTCAGCAAGATTAAAATAGAGTGTGGATAAACCCGGTGAATGGGGATTCTCATTGATAAATCTTAAGGTTTTTTGATAAACATCCTTTTTATAGGCGATCTTCTTATTATACATTTCCTGCAATTGGGAATTTATATCGTTAACAATTTCCTGTGCTATAATTCCCGTCATTGCAAACAGCAATATTAAAATTATTAAATTAAATTTATTAATAGCGTTATTATTCATTTCTAAGTTTTTCCTGAAATTCCTGATACTCTTCGTCTATGGACTGGGCTTGCTTGAAAAGAACTCCCAATAGACTGAACTGATACTTTTCGTTCTCTACCTTAACTTCGTCCATTATGATAGCAAGAGCTTGATCATAAGAGAGATTAAGCGACTGGAATTCAGCCACTAGAACTTCCTTTTCCTTACTTAATCTCCGGGCTATCTGTTTATTGAAATTCTCAATTACCTCTTGTTTCAAGGAGATCAGGTTTTCCCTGTTTTTATCGATAGCTTCAGACTCCTCATGGATAATCTGCTGGAATTCATCCGAAGGCTTTCCTTTGAACATGTATTGGGCAATAACATCGATAGATTCAAGGTTCTCTACGACTAGTTGCCTGGAATCCCGTATCGTTTGAATCATCTCCTCATGATTATTGGTTATTGCTATTTGTTCAATCTCATTCCAGGTTTTCAGCAGGTTATCCTGGTAAACTTTTTCTATAGCCAGAGCTCTAGCAAAATCATAGTCCTTATAGGTAAATCTGGGTCTGTGACCGAGGTAGTTCAGTATCTGCAGGGTTACGATCGAGGAATCCGTGGAGGCAATTTCCCGGTCGATAATAGCCGGGATCCTCTTATTGGGAACTGTGTTTGCCAGTAATATTATCGCTTCGATATCGGCAATGGTGCTGCTATAGGCAAGATATTCTTCTTCCAGCAGTTCCAGGAGCTGCAACGATATAGGATCAAGACCTGTATAGAGTTCCTGCATTGTATTATTTGTGCTTTGCAGTGCTCCTTCAATGTTATCTGCCTTTTTTTGCAGAGCTTCGATCTCTTCTGCTGAAATATCCAGACGGGACAGTTCTCGGCGAGTTTCATTGTATTTTGCCAGTAATCTGTATTTTGTATTCATTGTCTCCAATAAGACATTATTGCGGCTTATGATCTCATTTAAGCTGCTTTCCGCCTGATCAAAGTTGCCGCGTCCCTGCTCGGAAACAGCTACCAGGAATTTGGCCGATGCGAAGTATTCACTCTTAACCGATTTCTCTACGATTTCGTAGAAATAATCAATAGCTTTATCAAAAAACTGATTATTATAGAATTGCAAAGCAATTTCGTATAATAGTTCATCATTTATTTCTCCATGGTGTATATTGCCATAGTTTTCATAACAAGCTAATGCCTGAACAATATCGCCTTTGGCTGAATAGAGACGAGCCAGAGAAAGAATCACAAAATCATAATAATCCGTGCCTGTTCCGTAACGTTCTTCGAGAATCATAAATTTCTCTATTGCTGTATCGATACCATCCGTGAAGTAAGCGATCATAGCCTGCATGGCTTTGGCCCGAAAACTGAACTCTTTATTTTTAGACAGTGCCTTAAAAATGCTTAAAGCATCCTCATATCTCCCTACATTGAAGTAGGATTGTGCCAGCCAGTAGTTCTGTTTTATGCTTATCTCTCCGACATAATTGTCGAAGCAGGTGATCAGTTGTTCATCACGACCCTCTTTAAAGTAGATTTCTTGCAGGATCAGCTGTACGGGATTCAGCCTTTTTGACTGGGGATAATTTGTTACTAAATCCTCGAGCAGGTTCTGTGCTTTTTTATAATCTCCCTTGATAAAAGCCAGTTTCGCACGATAATATAGAATCTGATCCTGGAGTTCAACTACATCGTTGTAGATGATTTTCTGTTCTCCTATCTTCAAGCTGAGAGCTTTCAGACGGTTTTCTGAAATCATCCTGTCCATAACCTTGGCATTTTTGGAAAATATTTTCTTCAGATCACTGACCTTTCCTTTTTTATATAGTTTCCGTACACCGTCTCTCTGTTGCAATAGATTATAGAAATAGGCGATTTCTTCTTCCAGGATAGCCAGTTCCTTGCGTTCTTCTTTCAATTGCTCAAGCAGAGGTTTCTCTTTTTTCTGCGGTTTCAAGATAGATATAATATCATCTTGCGCAATCAGTTGCGCAAAAATGACAGTAATAATTAATGAAAAAAGTATTTTTCTCATAAGTAACAATTATTATTCTTGTAGAAGTTTACGGATCTCTTCCAGTTCCTTTTCAGCTTGTTTTCTGCGTTTTCTTATCTGTTCAAGTTCATCTCTCAAGGGATTGGTGTCTTCGTCGTAGGTTTCAACATCCGGGGTAGTTCTCTCCATCGATCTGCTGCGATGGCTGATGGTTTTCTTCCTCTTTTCGGAAGCTTTCATTTCTGAGAAATGATCCAACGTATATTTCAGATTAATCGCCAGCTTTTGGCTGCCCTCATCCCCTTTCATACCTATATAGTCTTCTACCTCGTACATCCCCACGCGCAGTGTAAAGTTGTTGTAGAAGCCGTTAAGTCCAAAATTGAGATTCTGGCTGTCAAACTCAAGGTCGAAACCCCAATAGCGGGAAGGTTTGACATCGATACCACCGAAAGTACCACCAAAGCCCTTAACTGTTTCACCTTTACCGTGGAACTTCCTTTGCCCCATCCCAAAATGAAAGGATGTCTCCAGGTAATCCATAATAGGAATCCCGGTGATGATAACCAGGGATTTGCTGACCACCAGATAGGGTGAGTTCTTGATATAGTCGATCGGATCGGTGAAATCATAATCTTCTGGAATATCGATCTTTTCAAAATCGGACACGGAAGAAAAGAGATTCAATATGCCAAAGGAGAGAGCTGGCAGAGTTTCCGTTTCACTGATGATCCGCACCTTAAGATTGCCGAACACACCGGCAGTGTTGGTGTAAACCAGTCCGATCTCCGCCCTGTCGAACAATCCTATCCTGATACCGCCAGCAAAATCGTACTCATTGTACCTAGTACTAGTACCGGTGGTATCAATAACCCACGGAATATTACCATCGCTCACAAAATAGTTCGTGTAGGAGAGATCCACCATCTTGTGAGGAAGCACGTAGGCATCAGGAATGTTAATGTTACCCATGGTTGTATAGGGCATGGATAAAAGTGCGACAGAATAAAACAGCATCACACAAGTTAAATATAAAACAGATTTTTTCATAATTACCCCCAAAAAATATTCAGTTTTTCTTATATCTTATTGACAAATATTAAGTCAAGATATTTCTCAAATCATGGATTATATAAATAAGGTTGCAATGGGCAAATCGGGAGAGGCTCTGGTTGTTGAATTCCTTAAATCTCACGGTTATAAAATTATTCATCGTAATTACTATTCCCAATATGGAGAGATTGATATAATTGCTCTGGATGACGATCTGCTGGTTTTTCTAGAGGTAAAAACACGCACCTCGAATCTGAGTTCCGCCCTCAACAGTGTATCCTTTGCAAAACAACTTAAACTCTCCAAGACCGCTTCCTTTTTTCTATCTCAAAATCATCAATATGAAGACAATTTTACCCGCTTTGATCTTATCGTTGTTCTGAAAAAACCAGACTCAAACAAGATCCAGCATTACAAAGATGCCTTTACATCCGTTTTAGAATAGACTTTTCTCCGCAATCTACGTTCCATTTTTTAGTCACTGTTAATTTTATGATATCGTAGCCTTATCTGCTAAACAACACAGAAATTATTAAGATATACTAATCTGTCAAATTTATTATCACTTTTTTTTAATTAATTGAGGAAATATGGGATGTTTTTAATTCCCCATTTTAAATTAATTCTAAACCCCTTAAGATTGTGAATGGAACTATTAAAATTCACGATCTTTCCGATTTTATAATTTGAGATATCCAGATTGTATCATTTTGACACAGCAGAATATTATTCCAGTAATCCCGTATCAAAATTTTCGCCCAGATAGGATTGCCATCTAGGATCACTACTCTCCATATCGTCATCTTCCACATATATCAACCGATAGTTACCGCTGGTTTGTAGATCGATAAAGATATAGGTCAGTTCAGTGCCAGTCCTGTATTTCCAGATCTGGTAATCTTTCTGAGCGTATTTGGCAGTAAGACCTGTTTCCAGCTTGATGATCTCATCGGGTTCACCATGTTTGATATATATCCTGCCCCGATCGGTTTTCCAGCCATCTTTAAAGTAGGAAAATTTATTATTACAATGATCGATACGCTCTTTCACTGTGAGTAGAAATTCATTTTTTTCGGTGGACGGATCGGGATCATTAACAGACCAGAACCTGTTGAGAAAGTTTATTTTTCCTTTTTCGGTCAGGGTCTTCCAGATTGCTGACTGACTGCTGGTAAGAAAATATTTAAGCAGCATGAATTCATCCTTCAGATCGATAAAAAGCCGCTGCGAAAAGATCTTCTCCTTTCTGATGCTGAAATAATCGTGTGCTATTTCTACCTGAGGTAAACTATCCAGGCCTGCGCTGATGACAAGTTCATAATAACCCTCTTCCAGGTTGCTGATATCCAGATTTTTTGTGATCGGTATTGCCAAATCGGCAACCTCTATCTCGGCAGTTGATTCCAGGATGGATTCCTGTTTGCGCTCTATTTTTATCGTCTCGAAGATCAAGTCGGCTGAGTCGGGGAGAGTATAATAAACATAATAGAGCCAGAGTCTGTCATTTTCAGGCAGGGTATAAATATGAGAGGAATTTAAATAAAACAGCTGGCCATCGCGGTGAAATTTCTCTAATAGATTTGTGGAATCGGCTACGATATCAAAGAGAAATTCAACTTCACTCAGTAAAGCATTTTTGGGTAGAACAATCAATTCCTGATTATAATCGATAGATTTATCAGCCTCTTCATCGTAGAAGGTAACTGTTAAGAGATAACCCGAACCGCCCAGAGTGAGAATGATCTTATCAGAGAAAAGGCGGGGGGAGTCGGCAGTTGCTGCATCCTTCATAATAATTTTATTAACAAACTCATCCTGGTAAGCTATTTCTTCACCTTTACTGAGGGCAAAGCTTACTTTCAGTTTGGCCACGAATCCCTGTTCAGTCCTTTCAAATTTCAAATCTTGGTAGGGGATCTGATAATTTATTTCAAAGATGGTGTTGCCTTTTTCATCCAGGAACCTGTTAGGGTCGACAGTAATATTCAACTGCTGGGCTGAAAGAGCATAGCCAATCACAAGGAAAGTAAAGAGCAGAAATACCTGTTTCAAAAGGAAATCTTCCTTTAACTGAAATTCAGATTTACTCTTCTCTGGTACTCTTCTATACCCTCAAAGAGCTCGTCGATATCAGCACAGGGAAAGATCTTGATCGTGCGGGGATGGAGGTTCATGGTTTTGAATTTTTCTGTTTGCACTGTGATGTGAACACCGAATTTACCGGGATGTTCATTAAAGTAGTTCGTTAATTTCTTGGCGAATTCACTATTGAAATCAGCTTCCTTGATCTTCAGAAATATCTCTCCGGAGAGCTGGGTTGCCATCTCTGCGAAATTGAGGATTTTGCGGGGAATAATGCTCAGAATGCGTTCTTTGCCATTGTTGTAAGTTGATTTCTTACCAAGGATAAAGAGCTCTTTGCCCTCTTCCATTAAATCCATATAATTCTGGTAATCGTTGTTGAACAGCTTCACTTCAAATTTGCCGGTCAGATCCTCCAAGATAATAATGGCAAAAGGATTTCCCCTCTTATCGGCTTTTTTCTGCACTTCAGAAACCACCCCGGCAATGGCGATATTAGCGGGTACTTTTTCGGGATTATATTCAGCATCTTCCGTCCTGATGTTGATAAAAAGATCCAGCATTTTTCGATACTGACTGAGTGGATGACCGGACCAATAAAAACCCAGAACCTGTTTTTCGTATTTCAGTTTTTCATTCAGCGACCATTCCTTAACCTCAGGAAGCTCGGGAATATATTTACCTTCCGAGCCCTCGGTACTGAGCGTATCGAAAAACATCATCTGCCCGCGTTTCTTTTCAGTCTGCACTTCCGAGGCATAGTCCAGAGCCATCTGAACAGCTTCATAGTTCTGAGCGCGGTTGCCTGCCAACTCATCCAGAGCACCGGCAGTGATCAGGCTTTCCAAGACCGCTTTATTTACACACATCGAATCGGAGCGGGTAGAGAGCTCAAAGATGTTCTTATAAGCTCCTTTTTTTTCACGATCTGTAATGATGGAATTGATGGTCGCACTGCCCACATTCTTGATCGCTTTCAGTCCGAAGAGTATTTTTTTGCCATGTACTTCGAACTCTTTCTTGCTGCAATTTATATTGGGTGGCATAACCTCGATATCCATCGCCTTGCAGGCATCTATGAAATAAGGGATCTTGCTGGGATTATCTTCCAGAGAGAGCAGGGCTGCCATGAATTCTACCGGAAAATGCGATTTCAGGTAAGCTGTCTGGAAGGCAATGAAAGCATAGGCTGTGGCATGACTTTTATTAAAGGCATAGTTAGCAAACTCCAGCCAGTCGGTCCAGATCTTTTCGATTATCTGAGGTTTGACACCATTCTGGGAAGCCCCCTCCACGAATTTGACCTTGAGCTCTTCCATGGTGCTCAACTTCTTCTTGGAAATGGCTTTTCTGAGGGTGTCAGCTTCCGCCCCACTCAGTCCACCCATTTCCCGGGCTATCTGCATCACCTGTTCCTGATAAACCGTAACTCCATAGGTCTCCTTGAGAGCACTTTCCGTGAGGGGATGCGAATAAGAGATCCGTTCGCGACCGTGTTTGCGGTTGACAAAGCTGTCAATGAACTGCATCGGTCCCGGACGGTAGAGAGCGACCATGGCGATCAGATCCTCAAAAACATTCGGCTTCAAGCTGCTCAGATATTTCTTCATACCGGCTGATTCAAACTGGAAGATGCCGTCGGTTTGACCTCGAGAAAGAAGTTCGTATGATTCCTTATCATGAAGGTCCACTTGAGCTATATCGATATCTTTCCCCTGTGCCTGTTTTACCAGTTGCACCGTCTTCTTGATCAGCGTCAGCGTCTTTAAGCCAAGGAAATCCATTTTCAACATTTTCAGATCTTCCAGCCACTTTCCTTCGTACTGTACCAGAATGGAGAGCTCACCGTTTTTCTGGTTGCTGGTAGCCAGGGGAACATAATCGCTGAGCTTACCGGGAGTGATCACAACCCCAGCCGCATGGACCCCGATATGACGCACCAAGCCTTCCAGAACTTTGGAATAGGTCAGGATGGAAGCTTTTACATCATCTTCTGCCATCTTGCGAGCAAATTCCTTGGATTGTAGCAGCGCCTCCTCCAGAGTGATCTTGGGTGTAGAAGGAATAAGTTTGGTGATCTCGTTGGCAGTGGCAGCAGAAACTTCCATTACCCGTGCCACATCCTTGATCACGGATTTGGCACCCAAGGTACCGAAGGTTATGATCTGGGCTACGCTTTCGCGTCCGTATTTTTGAATAACATAATCTATGATCTTACTGCGTCCTTCGGCACAGAAATCAATATCGATGTCAGGCATACCGATACGATCGGGATTGAGAAAGCGTTCAAAGAAGAGACCATACTGCAGCGGCTCGATCTGAGTTATACCCAGCAGGTAGGAAACTACGCTTCCCACTGCCGAACCTCGTCCGGGTCCCACAGGCACATCCATCTGCCTGGCCGCATCACAAAAATCCTTCACTATCAGAAAGTATTCGTTATAGCTCATCTTGGTGATTACACTCAGTTCATAATCGATGCGATCTTTAATTTCGTCGTTTATTGGAGAATATTTTTCCTCTGCTGCCTTGTAACAGAGATGCTTAATATACTCTTTGGCACTGGTAAACTCTGAGGGAATTTCAATGCGGGGAAAGAGAAATTCTTTATAATCCAGTTCCAGATCAATTTCAGCTGCGATCTTGATAGTGTTCTCGTAGGCTTCTTCCAACTCGGGAAAAAGTTCTCTCATCTCCTCTTCAGATTTAAAGAAGAGCTGGTTCGTATTGTATTTGAGCCGGTTGGTATCGGCAAAGGTTTTTCCGGTCTGGATACAGAGTAGCACATCGTGAGCTTCGGCATCCTCTTTTTTGAGGTAATGGCAGTCATTGGTAACTACTAAAGGAGTATCCGTGTCCTGAGCCAGCTTGATCAGAAGAGGCTGCACGATTTTCTCTTCTTCCAGTCCATGATCCTGGATCTCCAGATAGAACCTTTCCGGGAAAATCTTTTTATAAAAATCTACAACTTCTTTGGCCTGCTCAGTTTTCTTATTATACAGAAGATGAGGAATCTCTCCCTTCAGACAGGCAGAAAGACAGATCAACCCTTCTGAATATTTTTCTAGAAGTTCTTTATTGATCCTGGGCTTGTAGTAAAAACCTTTTAAATAAGCTTTGGAAGAGAGTTTCATCAGGTTCTTATAGCCCTGCAGGTTCTGGGCCAGCAGAACGAGATGGTGCCGGATCTCCTTTTTGGATGCCTGAGAATCCAGCTCGCCACTGATGATATATGTTTCAATACCGATGATCGGTTTGATACCCTCTTTTTTGGCTTTTGTATAAAAATCGATGGCCCCGAACATATTGCCGTGATCGGTCATGGCCACAGCCGGCATACCATACTGCTTAGCCATTGCTATCATTTTATCTACGCGGCAGGCTCCATCTAATAAACTGTATTGTGTGTGGTTATGCAAATGAACAAAAGCCATTAAAAAATCCTTTTAAACCAAATCTTTCCCAGATTTCATATTAAAATAATATCTATGTTTTTTAATATAATTTTTATGTCAAAGAGTTTAGTGTTTTTTTTATATTACCCGAAAAAAACTCTTGACAATATTTCACTGACTTTAAACTCGGTGACTGAATACTCATTCAAAAGGAGGTGTGGTGAATAAAAGACAATTGCAAAAACAAAAAACCAGGCAGCATCTCCTCAAAATCGCCAAATCAGAATTTGTGAAAAAAGGCTTTTTGAATACAACAACTTCCGAGATCGCAGATGCTGCCAGCATTGCACACGGCACACTTTTCCTGCATTTTAAGAACAAAGATGCTCTCATAGTTGCCATACTCGATAGAGAGTTGGAAGAGATCAACCTGGCCATCCAGCAAATGATAGCCAAAGCTGTCGACCTGGAGCAGCTGCTTCTGCAATATTTAACCCTTCTCCAGGAAGAGGAAGACCTGTTTGTTGTTCTAGCGCGGGAACTTCCCTTCTATAACGAGGAACTGAGAAGAAAGATCCTTTTCCGCGATTCCATTATCCGTAGTCATTTTCACCGAGCGATCGAGTTGGGAATAAAGGAAAAAAGATATCGCGAAGTTGATGTAACTTCTGCCGTCATCTTTCTTTTTGGAACAATTAACTACTACCTGAGCTTGAAACCGATCTTTGTAAAAGAGGGAAGTGTGATTGAAAAGTTTAAACCCTCAATCATAAAAACATTAAAAAATCTCCTGCTTCCTGTATAAAAAATCCGGAGGAAAAATGCTAAACCGAAAGTTATTTAAATTCTTTATTATTAGTCTATTTATTTTATTGTTTATCTCCGGTTGTCAATCTCAACAGACCGAGAACGATATCCCGCAGATTGCTCTTTATTCCGAAACCGGTGCGGACGAAAGCTGCATCCTGGCCACAACCAGAATGTTCGAATGGATGAATTATAATGTTACACTACTAAATGCAGATTCGATTAATATTACAAGTCTTAATAGATTTAACCTCATCTGCTTTCCCGGTGGTGATATGTATCAATATTCACAGAATATTTCTGCTGAAGGATTCGAAAAGATCAGAGCATTCATCCGTGCCGGTGGTGGCTATATCGGAATCTGTGGAGGTGCTTATTTTACAGGCGAAAAAATTTACTGGCAAGGAAGTCAATTGCCCATGAATTCTCTGGCAATATTTCCGGGAATAACCCGGGGTCCGATAGATGAGATCGCTCCTTTCCCCCATTGTAAAATGTGTAAAACAAATATAGTAAATAATTCTCATCCCATCACCCGAACCGAACCTGACACAACCTGGATCTGCTATTGTTATGGTCCTACGTTCTTTCCAGATGAAGATGCCAAGATAGATATCTTAGGCAGATACGATATCGGTGATCAGCCATCTATGGCAGCATTCGAGTACGGAATGGGTAGAGTGTTCATCATCGGAACTCACCCGGAATTTGAAGAGGACAGCGAGCGGGATGGATTACCGGTTGTGGAAGGAATTAATGATTTCGGTTCGGACTGGGATCTGATGAAAAACGCAGCTCAATGGTGTTTAAAAAAATAGCCTTTACGAGGAGATAAAATGAAAAAAGTATATGTTTGTAAAAGTTGCGGAAAAGTAATGAAAGATGCTGAAGATTTCTCCAGTGGAAAGATCGGAAGTGAATATTGCAGCGATTGCACAGATGAATTCGGTTATCGGAAAAGATATTCTCACATCATTAAAGAGACAAAGGAACAACTGATCAGGCAGATGGCTCTTTCCGAAGATGAAGCAGAAAGAATGGCTGTGGAGAACGTGGCGAAAATTCCCTTCTGGGCTCAGAAAGAAAAAATGATGCTTTCCAAAAAGAAAATAATCATCACCGATGTAGGCAGCACAACCACCAAAGCACTGCTTCTGCAAAAAGATGGTCAGCAGTACAAAATTACCGGTCTGCAGCAGGCAGCTACAACCGTGGAAAAACCAACAGAAGACGTTAACATCGGTGTTTTTGAAGCAGTAAGAAAATTAGAAAAAGAAGCTGCTGTTTCACTTCTTGCTCCCGATGCTTCTGCCGATAATTTCCAGCTTAACGCGGAAACATTTTATATCTCTACTTCCAGTGCCGGCGGCGGTTTGCAGATATTGGTCATCGGGCTTACCTTGTTCGATTCTGCCAGCAGCGGCAAGCGTACTGCCTACGGTGCAGGGGGAGTTATCCTGGATACCTTTGCCATCGATGATAAACGCAGCAGCCTGGAGCAAATGACAGCAATGGCTATCTTGCACCCGGATATAATCCTCATGTGTGGTGGTGTGGATGGTGGTGCAATTGCATCCATCCTCAGACTGGGTGAGATCCTGCAACTGGCTAATCCTAAACCGAAATTCGGAGATAAAAATGAGATCCCGCTCGTCTTTGCAGGAAATAAAGAAGCTCAATCATTTATTGCCGGGTTGTTCCAGAAGAAATTCGATCTTTACATCGTTTCCAACCTCCGCCCCACCCTGACCAATGAGAACCTGCAGCCGGCTCGCGAGAAGATCCACAAGCTTTTCATGGATAACGTTATGGAACAGGCTCCCGGTTATGCCAGGCTTAAAACCCGTGTAGCTGATGATATTATTCCCACTCCCACCGGTGTGATCCGCTCATTGCAACTGGTGAGCGAGCAACTCGATGAGAACGTGATGACCGTGGATATCGGAGGAGCTACCACCGATATTTTTTCCAACATTCTGGGAGAATATTTCCGAACCGTAAGCGCCAATTACGGCATGAGTTACAGCATCTCCAACGTTCTCAAAGATGCCGGTTTTGAAAATATAAAAAAATGGCTGCCGGATGATTTCGAGGAAAATTACATCCTCAACTATATTGCCAATAAAATGCTCTATCCCACCTACAATCCTACCGATCAATACCAGAATGCCATCGAGCATGCAATGGCACGCGAAGCGATATTAATGTCCAAAAAACAACACCTGGAGATGAATTTCAATACAAAGCAGATCGGATTCCTGGATAAATTAGCACAAAAACATAGTGATCTGGAAAAAATCGCAGAAACATTCTATTTTGAAAAGACTCTGGAAAGCAGGAAATTCCACATGTACGATATCAACATCCTTATCGGCTCCGGTGGTGTTCTGGCACATACAGACAACAACCGGCAGGCACTGATCATAATTTACGACGGCTTTAGACCGGAAGGCATCACCGAGATCTGGAAAGATAAACATTTTATCTCACCTCACCTGGGAAAGCTCAGCGCTGTCGATGAGAACCTTGCCTCCCGGCTGCTCAGGGAAGAATGTTTTGAAAAACTCGGACTGGTAATACGCCCCATGGGCAAAAAGTGGAAAGAAAATACTACTATCATGAATATCGAAATTGATGGAAAGCAGGAAGTAATCAAAGTAAACGACGTTCGTTATTTTTCCAATGAAACCGGAAAAGGAAGGAGAGTTTCGATCTCTCTCGAAAAAGGATTTTACCTAAACGAAGAAAATACAAATTTCAATTTCAATGCCGAACTTCCCATCTTCATTGATGCCAGCGAGCAGTTAGATTTCAAAGCTGAAAATGAAAAACTGGACCTTTACAAATTCGATTCATCTCCCCAGGAACTCGAAGTGGGTTTCAGGGCTTTCATCAATAAGAAACCGATCAAAAAAGGAAAGCAGACCCACCAGGTCGAACTGCCCTATAAAGGAAATATCCTAGTAAAAAGAGGAGATACCATAACACCGGACACCATCATTGGTGAAAACCTCTACGATCCGCCCCGGGTTTATGTGATCTCGCTCTTCGATAAGACTTACCTGCATCTGAATCCGGATAACATCGAAAAATCGATCAGGATCAAAGAAGGTGAAGAGGTAAAATACGGACAGCGCATCGCTGAGATCGGGGATAAAACTTTTCTGAAAGAACTTCAATTCCAACACTTCTATTTTGATTCACCGGTGCGGGGTAGAGTAGAAAAAATAAACTTCGATTCCGGCACCATTATCATGCGCGAGATCCAGGATTATTCTACAAAACCTGTAACTTTGAATATTGCTAAAAAACTGAATATCAAACCCAAAATGATAACCCGTTACATGAAGAAAAGCCTGAATGATTTTGTCTATGCGGGAGGGCTGGTAGCTTCCAAAATGATCGACATGCAGGATTCTAGTTTTCCTATGGTTGTTACTGCTCCAACCACAGGAACCATTAAAAAGATCGATAACGAAAGAGGTATAGTAACCATTCAATATGATAAAGACCCATACTATCGTTTTGCAGGAATAAAAGGAACAGTTACCAAAATCGATCCTGAACTTTCTGTCATAATTTCCTATGAAGGTTCCACCCTGATGGGCATCATCGGGTTCGGTTCAGAAAGTTGGGGAAAATTGAAATACCTGGAAAATGTTAAGGATATCAGGAAATGCAATGAAGAAGATATCGTTATCATTCCTGCCAGAATCGATATTTCCTTCCTGAAAAAAGCGGAAAAGAAGAAAGTTAAAGGTGTAATCGCAGCTTCCATCGACAACAAAGACCTGGTAGAATTCATTGGTGAAGATATCGGCGTGGCGCTCACCGGGAATGAAAATATCCCCTTCCCGCTGATAATAACGGAAGGTTTCGGCAATTTTAAAATGGATAAAGATTACGATAAATTCTTCAAAGAACACGCTGGAAATATGATCTACATCAATGGTCATACCCAGATCAGGGCAGGAGTTACAAGACCAAAAATTATTGTGATGGAAAAATAAAAAACCAGTGAAACTTCGGCAACTACCGGATTCAGGTTTCTCTATAAACAGAAAAATCTTGACTTGAAACATATTAAACCTTTGTTTCAAATCCATAAAAAAAGGGAGGTAAATTATGTATGATGATGCATATTTTGCGGAATCTGTTGCTGGATTAGGTATCGTTTTTTGGATTTTTTATTTTATCTTTATTATTTTCTTTATTGTCGTTATGTGGAAAATTTTTGTTAAAGCGGGAAAACCGGGTTGGGGATGTCTTGTGCCAATTTACAACATTATACTACAACTTCAAATTGCTGGAAGATCAGGCTGGTGGATATTATTGTTTCTAATACCGTATGTAAACATTTTTTTTGCTGTAGTAATTGTATTAGATATCGCTAAAGCCTTTGGAAAGGATGATTCTCTTTTTGAAGCTGGGATGATTTTTCTTCCCTTTATTTTCTTCCCGATCCTGGCTTTTGATTCTTCCGAATATAGAGAGATAGAACATTAAAAGAGAGAAGTGATTTTCCATATTAATCTAAGAGTTCAGCAAAATGAAATTATTTAAGATTCTGCTTATTGTTTTAATTCCTCTGATTCTGCTGAACTGTACAAAAGATAAGAAAAAGGAGGAACTTGAGACACTAATTTTCGATGTAGATAGCTTACTGATTGGAGAGCAATATACGAACACTGAGATCGGTCTTTCCTTCTGCCCTCCCAAAGAGTGGAATCAGATAAGCTCTAATTTGATGACATCTATTGAACAATCTTTGCAGGAAATAGAAGACTCTTCAGCTGTAGATATTATACTGCAAAATGTTTTTTTGAACCAGAAGAATTCCTGTATTTGCTTTCTATCAACTTTCCGAGAGACAATGCCGGCAACACAAATTCGGGAGGTTTATTTGACGGAACTTTATGCGGGTGATATCCAGGGCTCTGTTACAGAAGGTTCATATCTGCATAATGGGTTCAACATCCGGCAGCTTATCCATGTGCAGGATGATCAGGTAACTATCAAGTTGATCTGCATTTCTGATGATGAGCATATCTTCTTGCTGGATTATATAGTACCATCACAATTTTATGAACAAAATATAAGATCTATCGAATCTTCGATAGGAACACTTATCAAAAATTAAAAGGAGAAAAGACAAATGAAAAAAGTTACGATTATCATCATGCTTGTAACACTCTTTACTCTGGTTGGCTGTGCTACGCATATCCACACCATTGGTAAGGGTCCGCAAGGTTATCAAACCACCGAAGCGCGTCAGTGGTATGCTCTTTGGGGTGCTGTCCCATTGAATGAAGTTGACACGGCAGTAATGGCAGGTGATGCAATAGATTACGAGATTAAAACGGAACAGAATGAATTGGATTTCATTATGAACATCTTTACAAGCATGATTACTGTTTATTCAAGAACCGTTACAGTTACCAAGTAGAACTGGAAAGTATGGTTTTATAAAAGACTCTTCGAACCGGAGAGTCTTTTTCCTTTTTTTTGAAAATATGAAACGCCTTGATGCCAGTATAATTCTCTTAAACGATAAGAATAAGGTTCTGCTTCCTGCTGGAAATAAAAAGAATAATAGGAGATGGTAATATGAAAAATTTAATTCTTATAATTACGTTTATATTGTTTATAAGTTGCTCCAACAAACAAAAAGAAGAAGAAATTCTTTTTAACGAAGCGGTAACAATGTTTAAAGAACACACCAATATTGATAGTTTACCCAAAGAAGCGATTACCAAACTTAATATTATTTTATCAAAATTCCCCGATTCAAAATTATCTAAAAGTATTAAATCAGAGGAAAAGAAATTATTCGTTAATGATTATGGATTTCTGACATATTATGAAATTTTGGAGTTAAATAAAGATTTAATAAAAAATGAAAAAGCTCAAATTTTATTTGATG
This sequence comes from uncultured bacterium, assembly GCA_965370415.1. Lineage (GTDB taxonomy): Bacteria > Cloacimonadota > Cloacimonadia > Cloacimonadales > TCS61 > JACNIV01. Next base: position 63,274 of record CBDUTJ010000010.1, read on the forward strand.
AAGCCTGTAGCTTATTGAGTATCTCATCAAATGAAGATAGTATCTCAAATCAAGCAATGCTGAAAATAAAAACGATTGTAATAGAGTATCCAAAAACAAAACTTGCAAAAAGCCTGGAATTGAATGTACAGAAAATCCCATTATATAATTCGGAACCATTAACCTTTAGCGAGCTGATCGAATTAGATGATAAATTAATATCGACCAAAAAAGCAAATAAACTTGAAATCACCTCAGCACTTATGAATATTGGAAATCAAAGCCTCGCGTATTTTAGAATACCAATAAGTATGGGCGGCGGAGGTAACACAAGTTTTACAGAATCAATTGAAGATTACCTGAATTTAAAAGACTATGGTAAAAATACAAACTTTTTAAGCATTGTGAATAATAAATATGAAATAATTAAACTCCAAGATGATTATTTAATTCTTCAAGGAAAAAGCAAGTTCTGGAAAATACAAATGAAAGTAAACGGTAAAAATAGGAATATTGAGTTGATTTCCCAAACAAGAAATAACTAATTTATTAATGAAAAAACTCGGAACAAGTATAATATTCGTTAACGACAAAGAGGTAATCCTGCTTTTCCTGCGAGATGATAAACCCGCTCTTCCTTATCGCAATATGTGGGATGTTCCGGGTGGTCATGTTGAGCCGGATGAAACTCCCGAAGAATGCATCGTTCGTGAAATGAAGGAAGAGATGAATCTCGATCTGAAAGATTTCCAGCTTTTCTGCGAAAAAGAATTTGATGACCGCCTTGAATACACTTTCTGGAAGAAACAGAACCTGGAAATTGAAAAGATCAACCTGATTGAAGGACAATGTCTGAAATGGTTCACACGTGAAGAAGCAAGAAACACAGAACTGGCTTACGGTTTCAATGAGATCTTGGAAGAGTTTTATAGGTTCAGGAACAAATGCTTAATAATAAATAATTAAATAATATTTGACGTCTAAACATCCTTAAATCATTTTTTGAATTGTAATTTTTCTTCCTGTTTATTCCAAAATCTGGAGGTGATTATGAAAAAGATGATTTTACATTTTCTGTTTATTTGTATTCCAATAATTCTAATCTGTCAGACTGATTGGACTTTATTGAATTCTGGCACAACTCAAGACCTGAATTCAGTTGATTTCTTTGATGAGAACAATGGCTTGATAGCTGGAGATAATGGGTTGATATTAAAAACAATGGATGGTGGAGATACATGGGAGAGTGTAACTTCCGGAACTTCTGACAATCTCAATGGAGTCTCTTACGTAAATGCAGATACAGTCGTTGTGGTTGGTGATGGTCCCATCATCTTACGCACAACCGATGGAGGAGAAAACTGGCTACCCATTACAGTTGGGGTTTACGGTAATCTTTTTTCTGTAGATATTGATGTTAGCGGAAACGGCATTGCCGGCGGCATCGATCAGACGATCCTCAAAACGGACGATGCGGGAGCAACCTGGACTATCACCCAGACAGGTTATATGGGTGGTGGCTGGCAAGGTGCTCAAATGGTGGATGGATCGATCGGGTTTGTCTTTGGTTCAAACTCGATTTTCCAACCATTTGTAGGAAAAACTACGAATTCCGGTACAAGTTTCAGTTTTTATAATTTCTATTTTGTACAGGGTGCTGTAAGTTATGAAGGCAAGCTTTATGACGGATATTTCTTTGATGATTTTAATGGCATAACAGCCGGCAGAAGATGGGATGGATATGGCTGCATTTCATCTACCTCAAATCTTAATAGCTGGACAACACAACACTTCCCAACTTCCTTCTACGGCATAGATTTCTCCTCAGAAATAGATGGATACGTGGTGGGAGATAATGGTACGATCATGCATACTACCGACGGCGGAACTATCTGGGAAGTTGAAGATTCTGGTGTTTTTACGCAATTGAATTCAGTTTTATTTGTAAATGAAGATCTGGGTTTTATTGCCGGAAATGGTGGTGTGATCCTGAGAAAGCAAGAAAATACAATTTATGTTTCCGGTGATGTTAGCGGAGTTTGGAGTGCAGATACTGTGATGGTTATTGGAGATTTAACAATTCCTGATGGAGAAGTTTTAACAATCGATCCGGGAACTTATATTGAATTTCAGGGACATTATAAATTTAATGTTCAGGGTCAAATTCTGGCTGTAGGAAGTGAACAAGACAGTATTTATTTTACAGCAATTAATCACGATGAAGGTTGGCATGGAATTAGGTTTGACAATACACCTGCATCTAATGACTCATCAAAATTTTATTATTGTAGTTTGAAATATGGTAGAGCAACAGGAACAGAACCGGAAGATAGAAGTGGAGGAGCTTTATATTTTAAAAATTATAGCAAAGTGCATATTGCAAATTCAACTATTTATAACAATTTTGCTACTTTAGGTGCAGGAATTGATTGCTCTTATTATTCTTCACCGTTAATTGAATTTAATGATATTTCATATAATACTGCCGGTGGTGAAAACCCAGGTGACGGTGCAGGAGCTGGAATATCCATTTATTATTATTCCGATCCGATAATTAGAAATAATAACATTTGTAATAATTTCGCTTATGGAGCTGCTGGAATTAGTTCTCAATTTCATTCATCTCCGCTAATAATGAACAATATAATTTCTAATAACTCAGCAATTGATACCGGTGGAATTTCAATATCCGGGTCGAATTCTATAGTTGTAAACAATCTGATTTCTGATAATCAAACTTCTTTCATGTGTGGTGGTATTAAATGTGCTTCTGATTCATTACTAATAATTATGAATAATACAATTTCGAATAATGAATCATCATTAGGAGGAGGTTTAGCAATTTATGGTTCTAACATTCAGTTTATAAATAATAACGTTTGGGGAAATATTGCATCAGATGGAAGTCAGATATATTTAGTAATGGAAAATACAAACCCAAATTTCTATTATTGTAATGTTCAAGGCGGGATCGATGCATTTGGAGGTGATGGAGCTGCTGGTTTTATTGGAGATTATGAGAATTGTATTGATTCAGACCCTTTATTTTGGGGAACTGGAGAATATCCTTATTCTTTATTAGATGATTCTCCATGTGTTAATGCAGGTATTCTCGATACAACCGGTTTGAATTTGCCTGAATTTGATCTGGCAGGAAATCTGCGAGTTTATGGGGGAAGAATCGATATGGGCGCTTATGAAAACCAGAATGTTGTTGTAAATACAGATGAGGTTTTAATCCCTTTGGTTACAAAGCTCAACCAGAATTATCCTAATCCATTCAATCCTGAGACAACTATCAGTTTTTCTGTAACACAAACGTCCTCGTTTGTGACTCTCGAAATTTATAACCTTAAAGGCCAGAAAGTGAAACAGCTTGTTAGCGATCAACTAACAGCCGGTCAGCATTCTGTTACTTGGAACGGAAAGGACGATAATGGTAAGAAGGTTTCTTCAGGAATTTATTTCTATAAGTTGAAAGCAGGGGATTTTGAAGATACGAAGAAGATGATCCTCCTTCGCTAAAGCTACGGAGGATAAATCCTTCTGAAATAGACATACAGTAAAAAGTGCTATCATAACGCTCCGAGCTTTCGGAGCGTTTTTTTATACAGGCAACCTTGAACATATAAAATGTTTGACACATAAAAGCAGATATCCTTTTTTGGGGGATGTGGATAAAGAAGTGTAGAATATTAAAATTTCTAAACGCTTCTGAACTCAAATTATTTCGCACTTCTTTATATCGTTGTTTTTATTACTATTTAAAAAGGAGTGCGAATGAAGATTATTTATTTTACTCTTATCATTTTTATGCTTATCATCTTCACTCAATTATTTTCAATCGACAAGCCTGAAGGAGCTATATCTATAGAAATACCAGATTCCACTAAAATACAAATCCTAACTGTTGAAGACGGAACCTCTTTTATAGGAAGAATTATCGAAATTGGTGAAGAAGAACTCAAATTTGAAACAAAATATGGTGTTTTAACTTTTCCAGTTTTTGAAATAACAGAATTAAAACTGATTTCTAAAGATCGACTTAAAGAAGGAAAATACTGGTTTCCTAACCCCAATTGTTCACGTCTATTTTTTGCTCCAACTGCCAGAATGCTGAAACAGGGAGAAGGATATTTCGCAGATTATTTTGTTTTTTTCCCAACCTTTACATTTGGAATCACAAACAATATTACACTTGGAGGAGGATTCTCAATATTACCGGGTGAAGATCTGGATGAACAGATCCTTCTCTTCACTCCTAAAGTAGGAATAAAGACATCTAAAAAAATGGACTTAGCTTTAGGTGCACTTATAGTCAAACTACCTGAAGACGCACAATCTGCAGGAATTCTCTATGGCGTGAGCACTTTTGGCACTTTGGATAAAAGTGTTACAGTTGGATTAGGATATGGTTATTTTGAGGACGAGCTTGCTGACAAACCAATTGTTGTACTGGGTGGAGAATCACGTACAAGTAGAAATATTTCGCTGGTTACTGAAAATTGGTTAGTTCCGGAAAAAGATACACCGGTTATTTCAGTCGGGTTACGTTTCTTTGGTGAAAAAATAAGTGTGGATTTCGCTTTAATTTTCCCATTGGAAGAAGATGTAATTACCTTTCCATATATAGATTTTGTTTATAAATTTTAAAATAAAAAGGAGGTCTCATGTTGAATGAAATGAACCGAAACAAAGTGAAGCTCGGCGAAGCCAAATCCCGAATACTTTCGGGGAAAACAACTTTTATGATTTTAATATTTTTGCTTTTGGCTTTTTCTCTTCCAGCAACCATCATCAATGTTCCTGGTGATCAACCAACGATCCAGGCAGGGATCAACGTAGCAGTTTACGGGGATACTGTACTTGTTCAACCAGATACTTACTTTGAAAATATTGATTACATTGGCAAAAACATAACTGTTGCTTCTTTATTCTTAACAACACAAGATACAATTTACATTTCACAAACCATTATCGACGGAAACCAAAACGGAACTGTAGTCTCATTTGAAAATGGAGAAACTACCGGTGCAGTTTTAACCGGATTCACGATCACGAATGGTAGTGGTGGAGGAATTGGTTGTGTTTATACTTCCTATCCCCGTCTTGAAAATTTGATCATAACAGAAAATTATGCTGAATACAATGGTGGTGGGATTCTCTGTGGAGCATATGCCAGTCCAAGCTTAGAAAATGTGATTATCACAAATAATTCTGCGGGAGGTAATGGTGGTGGTATTTTTTGTTACAACTATTGCAGTCCAAGCTTAGAAAATGTAACAATTTCTAATAATACTTCTCAAAATGGTGGTGGAATCTTTTGTCTCGAGAATTGTCCTGCTAATTTAGATAATGTGATTATAAATAATAATTCTGCTAACTCAGATGGTGGAGGGATCCTCTGCGCGGTAAATTCTAATTTGAATTTTCAGAATGTAACCATAACAGAAAACACAGCAGTAGATGAAGGTGGTGGTATCTATTGTGAGGATTCCGATCTGACTTTGGAAAGTGTTACAGTAACAGAAAATTCTGCTTTTAAAGGTGGTGGGATTTACTGTGAGGATTCCGATCTGACTTTACAGAGTGTTACAATTACAGATAACTCTGCTATTGCCGTTGGTGGCGGATTTTTATGCTATGAATCAAATCCGAATTTAAATAATGTTACTATATCAGATAATGATTCTAATGCAGGTGGTGGAATTTATTGTGAAGGATCCAATCCAATATTAGAAAGCGTTATTATCTCAGGTAATTCTGCGACCGAAATTGGTGGTGGGTTATTATGCATTGACTATTCCAGTCCAAGTTTAACCAACGTTACGATATCAGATAATTCTACTTTAAATGTTGAAGCCTGGGCTGGTGGGATTTGTTGTATGACATATTCCTCACCAAGTCTCGAAAATGTTACCATATCTAACAATTCTGGCGATGTCGGTGGTGGAATTCTCTGCATGGATAATTCAAATCCAAGTTTAGAGAATGTAGCCATAACCGGTAATTCTGCTTTTATTGGTGGCGGGATCAACTGCAGTCTTAATTCTAACCCGGATTTAATTAATGTTATAATCACCGGAAATTCTGCTGAGACAATGGGCGGTGGAATTTCGTGTTTTGATGCCAGTCCAAGTTTGGTAAATGTTACATTATCAGATAATACAGCCAATGAAGGTGGTGGGATTTACTGCAGGGAAAATTCAGCTCCTGAATTGATAGATTGCATTTTCTGGAATAATTTACCGGAAGAGATCTATTTTGACCTTGAAGGTACTCCCAATACAATTGCAATATCATATTCGGATATCCAGGGTGGAGAAGCTGGAATTGTAACCAATAATAACGGAACTGTTAACTGGCTGGAAGGTAATATTGACGAAGACCCATTATTTGTAGGAACTGGAGATCATCCATTCTCTATTCAAGATCTATCTACTTGTGTTAATGCTGGTATCCCGGACATAACAGGATTAAATCTGCCTGAATTTGATCTTGCCGGAAATCCAAGGGTTTTCGGTGGAAGAATCGATATGGGTGCTTATGAAAATCAAAATGTTGTAGTAAATACAGATATGAATTTAATCCCTCTGGTTACAAAACTCAATCAGAATTACCCCAATCCTTTCAATCCAACCACAACAATAAGCTACTCTCTTAAAGAGAATTCAAGAGTTTCACTTAACATTTACAACATCAAAGGACAAAAAGTTAAACAGCTTGTCAGCAATCAAATTTCTGCGGGTCAGCATTCTGTTGTTTGGAACGGAACTGATGATAATGGTAAATCCGTTTCAAGTGGAATATATTTCTATAAACTTAAAACAGAAAATTATGAAAAGACGAGGAAGATGATACTTCTGAAATAGTTCTTTACCCCCTCTTTAATTCTCCCCCCAATTAGGGGGAGATAGTGGGGGTTGAAAACCGATAACTTCGAAAAAACGAGGAAGATGATCTTGATGAAATGATTGTGTCATTCCCAATTTAATTGGGAATCTATTAGATCCCCGCATTTGCGAGGATGACAGAATGAAGAGAAGAAAGTTCATCGACGTTGCACGTCGATGAAATCGCAACGTACAACGTTGCGGTACAAAAGGAGGTCTCATGAAAACAAAAAGTATTTTTAAAAGGTATTTTATTATTTTGTCTTTAAGTATTGCAGTTGCTTGTATGTCCTTTGTGTTCTGTTCCTGTACCAGACAAAAATTGGACAAGACAGTACTGCAAGCTTATGAACTAAGAATGAATGGACAAGCTGACTCAGCAAAAGTGCTGCTTGAACAGGTTATAGCAGAGGATTCCACTAATGCCGCAGCCTGGTTTGAGCTAGCACGGACAAAACAGCATATCGGATTAGGAAATCCCAGGGAGTTAATAAGTGGGATGGTCGATGTACAGCTATTCGCTCAAAATGCTGTTGATAATGAACCGAATAATGTTATCTATCAATATTATATGGCGAATGTTGATTTTTTTAATTTATACATAGGTTTGCAGATGGGTAAGGAAAATGTTAGCGAAGATTTTGCGAAAGTTGTTGAAACCTATGGATCTGTGCTTGCTCTTAAACCTGATTATCACGAAGCAAAGTTGTTTCTTGTTGAGCTTTTTGCAATGCTCCCTCCAGATATGGGTGGTGACCCTTCCATAGCGGAAAAGTATGTTCTAGAGTTAGAAGCAGCAGATGTTGTATTCGGAGCAAAAGCACGCGAGATTGTAATGCCGGAAGATGCAGACTATATTGAGTTCTGGAAAAAAATAGAAGAGACGAATACGAACAATGCTGATGTACAAGAAGCATTGGGAAAAACTTACTTATATAACGAAAATATTGAGGAGGCAACAAAGTCTTTTGAAAAAGCAATTAGTTTAAGCTCTAAGAAAAATATTCTGCATGTAGACTTAGGAAGGTATTACCTGATGCAGGCAATGCAAAATCGTACCCTGCTTGATTCATTAGCTCCATTGATCGAGAAAGAATTCGAAATATATCTGAAATCTCAACCCGAACCAATAATTCCTTTGAAAGCTTATATAACAGGACAGTTAGCCATGATTAAACTCCGTACAGGTGATAAGGAAGGTGGAAATAAACTCAAAGAAGAAGCAAAGGCTCTGGATCCTAATTATTCAAAAGCCTTTGGAATTCCTGGTCAAATTTTGTTCGATCCACCTGATGAAATTTCACGTGTTCATACATATTTCTTCCGACCGTTCTGATATTTATGACATTGAAATATTAAAAAAACATGAAAAAAATAAGTCCTCCTTCGCTTTAGAAAGTGAAGTTGAAAGTAGAAAAAAGCTTCGGAGGACAAGGAGGAAAAAATGAAAAAACACAAAATCATTGTTAAAACAGCAGGAGTAATAGTTTTCCTAATTTGTCTTTATGCGTTCTTACTCGGCAACAAAATATTCAGTGGTCTATTCGAGAATGATGAAATTGCCTGGTATTTCCTGGCCAAAGGTATTTTTTGTTCAGTCTCTCTATTTGTATCGGTTGATATTCTTGAAGCTGTAAAAAACATTAAAAAATAAATAAGACCTCTAACAAATCGTTGCACCCGATTGCACTTTGCTTTGCAGGTGAGTTCTAGTTTAGGCATGTGAGTGGATGGGTTAATAGAACGCTTTCTTCTTATTCACAGATTTAATAAATTGAGGAGATATTTGAAATGAAAGATCTTTTAAAATTACCAGGCAATAAAAGTAATCGAAAAATCATGTTCACTTTTTTAGCTATAAGCATTATCTCACTGGCTATAGCATTCATTATTGGTATCGCTGATAATCCGCCAGGGTTATTGTTATGTTTTATTGGAGTCGTTGCTCTAATACTTGTATTTGTACACCGTTGGCGTAAGGCTAAAAATTACCTGATTCTTTTCGTCGTTTCACTTATTGGTTTTGCCGTATTTGCTGTTTTGCACAATGTTATGTATGGCCTTGAAAAAATGGCTGCGGATATTATTGTATTAAGTCAACTGCTCAGATTTTTAGATATATTGTTTTTTCTTATAGCTATTATGGTTTGTCCACCAGGAATTTTAATTGGTGCAGTTGGTAGCATAGTGTTTTATTTTAAGAATAAAATGAAAAAGTGAAACTCTTTATGCTGGTTTAAAGTTGTAGCCTGAACCAAAACATTGGGAAAGCAGGGCTCGAAAACAGAGGACTTTGATAAAATTAGGTAGTTAATGAAAAGATAGAATTTTATAATTTACCCTGACTTTGTTACAGGATTTACCAATATTTGCCCTGACTCTGTGACAAGATTTACTGAAAAATGCCCTGACTTTGTGACAAAATAAGTAAGAAATTGACATTTTTTAAACTCCTATTTTGTTTGTCTTATGAAACAAAAATTAACTGAGAAGTTAAAGATATTAGATTTTATTAAAGATCAGAATCTGTATTATCTAAATGATATACCTGATAATCCATATATAAGAATCGCATTAGAGGAAGCAAAAAAATACAAAATTCATACGGATGCTAAAGAACCCAGAGAAGTTTCTGCAGTATATTTCAGAAAATTTGAAAACGGTTCACGCCCTGCTCTCGCACAAGCATATATCTTTGATTTTACAGATGACTTTGAGTTACCTACTTCATTTGGTGAGACTGTAAAGAATATTTGGTTAAGCTCAAAGATCCCTTTAATTTATGCTTTTACAAAAACAGATGTAACTATTATCAGTAGCTATAAAAAACCTGAATACAGAAATTCCACTTTTAAACCTTCTATTATTGATAAAATTAAAATTGCAGATTTAGCAGAAAAAAATCTATTTTCAGCAAAACGCTTAGATAATGGATCATTTTGGAATGATCGAAATTATCAAAAATATTTCAAATTTGAAAACAGTTCATACGAGATCCTGCTTAAAAAACTTAAAAAGATGCTTAATGAAATTGTAGAAAAAGAACCGGATTCAAACAAAACTGAAGTTAGAGAATTTTATCAAAAATTATTACTACGTTCCATTTTAGTAAAATATTTGGAAGAACGAACTGACAAAAATGGAGATAGAATATTTAATAAAGGTTTTTTTCAGGAATTCTCTAAATTAGAAGATTCGTTTATTTCTGTTTTAAAAAGAAAAGGTGCGATAGTTGATCTATTCCAAACTTTAGAAAACAAATTTAATGGAAATATTTTTAGTTTAGATAAAAAAGAATGTAAAATATTAAAAACTAAAGATCTTAGTTTGTTTTTGAATGTTTTTGATAGTTATGTTGATCAAAGAGAACAACTCCATATTTGGAAATTATATTCATTTAATTATCTGCCTGTTGAATTAATAAGTAATATTTATGAAGAATTTTTACCAAAAGTCAAAGGAGTTGTTTATACACCACCTTTTCTGGTTGATTTTCTTATTGATCAATGTATGCCGTTGCAAGAATTAATAGAAGAAACTGAAAATTATAAAGTTGTAGATCCGGCTTGTGGCTCCGGAGTCTTCTTGGTTGCTGCTTTTAAGCGATTAGTGCAAGCCTGGAGAATGAATCATAACTGGAAAAAACCAAATGTTGAAGTTCTGCAGCAAATATTGAAAACCAAAATTTTTGGAATCGACATACAAAAGGAATCTATTCAATTAGCAGCATTTAGTTTAATAATTGCCCTTTGTGACCAATTATCTCCAAAGAAAATAAAAGATCTAAAATTCGATGATTTAACTGAAAAAAATCTTATTGAAAAAGACTTTTTTTCAATTATACTTAATGAAAATAATGTATATGACAAATATCAAAATGCATTTGATCTAGTAATAGGTAATCCTCCTTTTGAATCTGAGATCAAAGACGATGCGCTAAAAATTGAAAACAAAATGTTATTATTAAGAGATTTCAAAACACCAGATAAACAATTAGCTCTTTTATTTTTAGAACTAGTTTCTAATCTTTGCAAAAATAATAAACAATGTTGTTTAATTCAAAAAGGAGGTCCATTTTTATATAACTTACAATCATCTAATTTCAGAACTTATTTATTTCAGAACATTAATATCACTCATGTTTATGATTTTTCCGCTTTGAAACCTTCTCTATATGGTAAAGCCAATGTCGAAACTGTTGCTGTTTTTATAGAAAACACATCAACCTTGGCAAAAAATATTTTTCATATTATTTTACAAAATACAAGAACAAATACTAATAAAATGTACTTTGAGATTGATCGATATGATATTCATAAGATAAATAGAAAAAAAATGGATGATTACAAATTCATTTGGGTTGTTAATCTACTTGGCGGGGGAAGGCTATATAACATTGTAAACAATTTGGATAAAGTAAAGTCATTAAAGGATTTTTTAATCAGCAAGAAAGAAAACGGATGGAAATATGCTGAAGGATACATAGCATTAACTCCCAAAGCAAGTGAAGAATTCTTCAATTTACAAAACAAAATAAATCTTTCTGAAAGCGAAAAAAGAAAACTTCAAAATTTTAAGCAGAGATATACAGCAGAATATCTAACTAACAAACCTACTATTTCATTAGAAATATCAACAAATTTTACGAGCAATGGCATAAATAAAAATTCTATTAATGATTTAAATGAAAAATATTTCTACAGAAAAGCTAATAAGTCGAAAGAGATTTTTTTCCCTCCCCATTTACTGATTAGAGAAATCGCTCCTCATTCTGGAATACCTGTTGAGTACCGAGAAGATTTTTTATCTTTCACCAATCAAATTATTGGTATTCATTCTCAAGACTATAATGAATTAATTAAAATTGAAAACTGGATAAAACATAATACATTATTGGTGTTTTATCTTTATCTAAGAAGTAGTAGAGGAATTACTAGTCGTCCCGGTTCTTTTTTGCTGGATGATATTCTGTCCATTCCGTATCCGAAAAGCTTTGAAGATATCAAACTATCTTCTTTCGAACAAATTCTTATCGATGATGTTCTGAATTACCAAATCGATTTCCGTCGTGAGGGTGAAAAAGCTAAAGTGTTAAAGTATGTAGAACAACCAAATCTTATAGAATTTTCCAAAATTTATTTAAAGGTTCTTAATTCTGTATATAAAGAATTTAAAGCTGCAGAGCCAATTTACACTACATCATTCATCTGCTATCCTTTCTATTTTAACGAAGAACCGGAACAAGATTTAGAAGAATTTAAAAACAATACGGAAATATTGGAAAAGCATTTAGAAAGCCTATTAAAACATCAGCCTTCTTCAACTCTAAGAATAAATCGCATTCTACGTATTTACGATAAAAACATCATCTATCTTATCAAACCAAATCAACTGCGCTATTGGTTAAAATCCATTGCTATTCGTGATGCCGATGAAACGGTTGCTGATTTTATTCATCAAGGCTTCTAACAAGTGGTAAATATTATTGGATCCAAGAGTATTGGCTCGATTGAAGGAATTGAACCGTTTGCACATATTTATGCACTATTAGGATTCATTGAAAATCACTTAGAAGATTTTGTTATTCTATATAGACAAAAATATACTGACATTTTTAATGAAATAGGGATAACTCAAAAGCTGGAAATGTATTTTAATCCTTTTCTGAAAGTAGAGCTTTCAACATTTAACCTTACAAAAGAGTATATTGAAAACACATCTACTGGTCAAAGTCCTCATTGTGATTTAGGTTTTTATCTCGATGGAGAGGATACGGCGATATTTTGTATTGAAGCAAAACGTCTTCCAACACCCGGATCAGGCAGAGAAAAAGAATATGTTCATTCACCATCTGGAAAATCAGGTGGAATTGAGCGCTTTAAAAAAGAAATTCATGGTAAGGGATTATCTCATTCTGCAATTTTCGGATATATCCAAAAGGAAGATTTTGAGTATTGGTTTAAACAAGTTAACACTTGGATAGATGAGTTAATTCAAGATGATTCACAAGAAATTGATTGGAATGAAAATGACTTATTAGTCTCAGAATATTTTCAATCAAATGTAGCCAAATTTAATTCAACAAATAATAGAAAAAACGATTTTATAGTTTTATATCATTTTTGGATAAACCTAATTACTGATAACACTAATAAAGTAAAATTGATAAATAATAGACTAATAATAATAAGTAAATAAAATTCGGAGGATCAAAAGTGGACTTTTTAAATCTTGCAATGGATTCGGCAAAAAGCCTGGGCGCTGATTATGCCGATATCCGTATTCAGAAAACGCGCACAGAATCGATCTACCTGCGTAACCTGAGCCTGAAGAATACTTCCCTGCAGGAAATATACGGTTATGGTATCCGCGTGTTCAAAGATGGTGCCTGGGGTTTTGCACACAGTAACGTATTTACTAAAGATGCTGTGAATGAGACGGTAAATAAAGCGTTCTTCATTGCCAATCAATCTGCCCGCATCAAGCATGGAAATGGTTTAAAATTAGCTCATGAACGTGGCTATATCGATACTTATCGCACTCCTTTCTGTGTTGATCCCTTTGACGTGCCGCTTTCCGAAAAAGTGGAATTAATGATGGAAGTAAACAAAACCCTGCTCAACTATGCCGAGATCAAACAGGCAATGTTCTTGCTGGAATGCCGTAAAGATGAGAAACTCTTTGCTTCTACTCTGGGCTCACGTTTGGATATTATAACACTTTATATCGATCCTACATTCACAGCTACAGCTGTTGCGAAAGGCGACAGCCAATCCCGAACCTTCAGTCAGGGTGGTCAGGCAAAAGGTTGGGAATGGGTACGCAGTTTAAATCTTCCTGATAAAGCAATTCAGATAGCCGAAGAAGCTATCATCAAGGTCCATGCAGATTCTCTGGGTGCAGAGAAGCGCCGTGACCTTATTCTTGACCCTAACCATCTGGCGCTCACCATGCATGAATCTATCGGACATCCCACCGAACTGGATCGTGTGCTGGGTTGGGAAGCAGATTATGCCGGCATCTCTTTTGCTACACCCGAAAAATTGAAGAACTTCCAATATGGTGCCAGGAGCGTGAACTTTGTGGCTGATAATCTTCTGGAAGGCGGTTTAGCCAACGCCGGTTACGATGATGATGGTGTTCCCAACCAGAAGTGGTATATAGTGAAAGATGGTATCTTGAATGAATATGGCAACACCCGTGCCACTGCTCCTATTATTGGACTGGAAATGAGCCGTGGTTGCAACCGTGCTACCCACTATTATGATTTCCCCATTAACCGCATTCCCAATCTCTACCTGCAGCCGGGCCAGGAAAAACTTACCCCCCAGGAACTGATCGCCGATACAAAAGATGGGATTTACATCGAAGGACGGGGCTCTTTTTCCATTGACCAGCACCGTGTTAACTTCCAATTCGGTGGTGATATGTTCTGGGAAATTAAGAAAGGCAAAAAAACTCGTCCCCTGAAAAAAGTGCTGTATAAATCTAACAATCCTGAATTTTGGAACAGCGTAGATGCCATCTGTGATGAGAGGTTCTTCCAAACTTTCGGCATAACGAATTGCGGTAAGGGTCAACCCAATCAGAGCGGTCGCATGACGCATGGTGGAGCTACTACCCGCTTTCGTAAAATCCGTGTGGGAGGTTCACAATGATAACCAAAAAGCAAATGCAAAAAGCAGCAGAATATATTCGTAAGAATTGCCAGGCAGATGATTTTACATTCAGTATGAATTCTACCGATAACCTCTTAACCCGTTTTGCCCAGAACGGTATTACGCAACATATCTCCGGTGAGAACATGTATCTCGACCTGGAAGTGGCTTTTGTTAATAAAACCGGCGCTGCTTCTGTGAACAGGTTGGATGAAGATTCTTTGAAATTCCTCATAAAAACTGCAGAAAGTATGGCCAGATTGAATCAGTCTGATCCGGAATTTGTACCTTCCGAACCGGCTCATAAACTACCGAACGTTAATAATTATTGTGATAACACTGCCCGTCTTTCAGTAGAAAAGATAGTAGATGATATTGATACATGTGTAAATAATGCCAAATCGAAAAAAGCTAAAGTTTCTGGCATTTCCGAGAAACATCTCCATAACTTTTTTCTGTCCACCAAAAACGGTTTTAAAGGCTTTAATCAGTCTACCAGCTTTTCTCACTCCATGACCATGAAAAAAGGTGAGGTGGAAACCAAGGTTTCCCACTCGGTTAAAGATCATGCTAAATTCAGTATGGATGAACTGGTTGATCAGCTTAACACGCAATTCGATTCTCTGCAGAAACCACTGCAACTGGAAAAAGGGCGATTGCCTGTTATCCTGCGCCCTGCTGCTGTTTTAAACTGGTTGATCTATCTTATCTGGACGTTTGATAGGCGTAATACTGATGAGGGTCTTACTCCTTTTACCGGACAGATCGGAAAGAAATTCTTTGGAGAGAAATTCACTTTCCGCTCCCGGCTGGATGATCCCGATCTTGCAGTCAATAAATTTTCAAGGGATGGTATTCCCGGTAGAAATATAGATTGGATAGTGAAGGGTGTGCTGAGAAACATGAGCGTGTCGCGCTATTATGCCAGGCAGAAAAAACTGCAAGCTGCCAGTCCTTATAATGTAATCGTAGAGGGTGAAGGTACTTCGGAAGCTGAAATGATGAAAATTGTAGATCGTGGCGTAATTGTGAACCGTTTATGGTATATTCGTCCGATAGATCGTAAAACCGGTGAGTGGACAGGTTTAACACGCGATGGTGTACTATATTTCGAAGATGGCAAGGTTCAGAACTCGGTAACCAATTTTCGTTGGAACGAGATATTGCATGAAGCCACCAAGCGCATATTGGCGCTGGGAGAAAGCTTTCAGCAGGAGTATTATGCCAGAATCCCAGCGATGTTGATTGATGATTTCAACTTCGTGGATGTAACAACATTCTGATTGGTTACAACAGTCGGAAATAATTTAAAAAACCGTAGATAAACATCGATGTGTAAGAGCAGATCACTGATCTGTCATTACTGTTAGTCGAACCTTTTTATGTAAATATGACAGTAGGGCTGGCTGCCTTTCTTCTCGTAATAATCTTGATGATAATCTTCGGCAGGATAGAATTTTGTAGCTGGTTCAACTTCGGTAGCCACATCATAGCCTTTTTCTTCCAAAATACCGCTCAGCTTTTGGATAATATCTTTTTGCTCTTTATTGGTATAATAAACTGCTGATCTGTATTGGTGACCGATATCAGGACCCTGACGATTAATCTGAGTAGGATCGTGAATCTCGAAAAAGAGCTTTGCCAGTTCTTCATAGCTCACTTTACTGGGATCGTAAACTATTTCAGTGGTTTCTGCATGACCGGTGGTGCCGGTAATTACGTCATAATATCCGGGATCTTTAAGATGCCCACCCATGTAGCCTACAGAAGTTGAAATCACACCATCCAGCTTTTGAAAATGGTATTCCACTCCCCAAAAACATCCACCGGCAAAATAGGCTTTTTCAGGTTGCATTTTTTGCGGCTGGAACGAAAGTGAAATTGAATTCACACAATGCCGCACATTTTTCTCGGTGAAGCCTTCACCCAGGAAAACATGCCCCAGATGAGCGCCACAATTGGCACACAAGATCTCTGTTCTTCTGCCATCGGCATCCGGCTGTTCTTTCACTTTGCCGGAAATAGCATCATCAAAGCTGGGCCAACCGCAACTTGAATGAAATTTGTCATCCGATTTAAAAAGCGGTTCTCCGCATTTCTTGCATTTATACAATCCCTTCTCAAAATGATCGGTGAAAATCCCGGTGAAAGGATTTTCAGTTCCTTTTTGCTCGATCACATATTTTTCCAGATCCGTGAGTTTGTTATATTTATCTTCAGCATTCATTGCTATAGCTCCTATCAGTAGGAGGGTTAAAATCATTAACTTTTTCATTTTACCTCCAAATATTATTTGATAGTATAAAACAAAAAACATTAATTGCTACATTATTTTATGTTAACAATAAAAAAGCGAAGTTCAGAATAACTCTAACCTTCGCTTTATAAATATTTCTAACTCTTAAAATAACTTATACGTAAATCCCAATCCCAGTGTTTGCTTGAACTGCAGCTCATCGATGCTTTCTTCAGCTACATTATAATTTGTTCTGTTGTAGATCATCTGAAAATACAGATTCAGGTTAATAAGTTTGGTGATGTTGGCGCTGAAAATATGTTCCCAATCCAAGCGTACAGCTTTCCAATCATCTTCCCTGTATGTACCCTCTACAGCATCCGATTCGGAATAGAACAAAGCTTTGTAGAGAATCAATTTTGTGTTGTAGTTGATGGCATTCTTTGCCAGTGGAGATTTGAATTCACTTACAAATTCAATACCACCATCGTTTGTGCTTTCATCCGCATATTCGTCGAAGTATTGTTTGAAGGCAGCACCAAAACGGGCACTCAGTTCCTTGTTTTCTTCTTTGATGAACATGCGAGCCACACCAAATGTTTCCGTGAGAACGTTCGGATTGAAATTTTTTACCTCATTTTCCCGTTTATCCATGAATTGACTTTCCAATCTGACACTGGCAAAGGGATCTACCACTAAGCCAAGCGTAAAACGGAACATGGATTCAAAGTCGATCAGATCGGTTGTTTTATCCGGTTTTGCCCATTTTTTTGTACTATCTACTGCAACATATTGACTGTGTGTCTGACCAAAAGCAAGCTTGAGAGTATTCTTGTTATTCACCTTATCCGTAAGTTGCTTTTCTGCCAGCAAGTTGGCATTGAAAGCCCAGGAAATTGCTCCTATTTCTTCGCCGGCCCAGTTATCACTGTAAGAATTCTGGTTCATTGTGAGCGAAAGATCAGCAGTACTATTCCAACCTTCTGCCATTAATCCTGCGGTTGCGACCATAACGATCATTACTAAAATTATCTTTTTCATTTTATTTTCCTTCTAATTCATTTAAAAAAATATCTTACACCTATCGCACTGTTTAAACCAAAATCTGTAGCAGGTACCAGGTCAAGCAAAGGTACGATCTCCAAAAATATATCAAACGGTGCTTTCGCAAATTGATAGGCAATTCCCACAGGAATACGAACTCCCAACTTTGATTTATCTTCCAGTCTTATCCTGGCTCCAATCCCATAATAGATCGGCAGGGAACCTTGTGAAACTTTTATAAGATCAGGATTATGAAACAGCATATCACCATGCAGATGTAGTGCATCCTCTTTTCCAAAAGACCAGGCTACAGCTCCATCAAAAGCAGTGGCTTCACCAGTCCAATATTTAAAACTAAGCCCTGTCGGCTCACCTACTATTATTCCTACTCCCAGCCCTGAATTCTGAGCTGTCAAACCGGTCGTGATCATCAAACCTATGATCAATGTTATAATTTGTTTTTTATTCATTTTTACTCCTTGATCAAATGAACATCCATTTGCGGGAATGGAATACTAATTCTGTTCTTATCAAATTCATTTTTTACCTGTTCTGTCAAATCAAAGAAAACACCCCAGTAATCCTCTGTTTTAGTCCACACGCGCACAACAAAATTAATCGAACTGTCGGCCAGTTCTCCAACTCTTACAAAAGGTTCCGGATCTTTCAGCACAAGTTTATGCTTACTAATTATCAGATTCAATATTTCTTTTACTTTCTGAATATCTGCATCGTAACCAACTCCGAATTTCAAATCTACTCGCCGGGTCTTTTCTGCAGAGTAATTTGTAATCGTTCCATTCATTATCTGGGAATTTGGAACGATGATCTTCTTGTTATCTGGTGTTGTAAAATCAGTTGTAAAAATACTGATCTTACTAATACTACCGGAAACTCCACCAGCCTTAACATAATCTCCCACTTTAAATGGTCTGAACAGGATTATCAGAAAGCCGGAAGCAAAGTTGGAAAGCGAGCCCTGTAGAGCCAAACCGATTGCCAGACCGGCTGCGCCAATTATTGCCATAAAAGAAGTGGTTTGAATACCAAGCTGAGAAAGAGCTGCCAGAATTACAAACACCCATAATGCACTAAAAGCCAGAGATGAGATAAAAGATGAAATAGTTTTATCTACTTTCCTTTTATCCATTAATTTTAAAATTAATTTACGAATACTTTTCGCAATTATGTTACCTATAATCAAAATAGCAATGGCTGCTATCAATTTAATTCCAAAGGTGGATCCCCATTCTATCAGCTTGTTCATTAATTGTTCCATATATCCTCCTAAATTTTTATGTGTAACCCAGAAAACATAGGATACACTTTTTAGTTTTATGTATTAAATCATATTTAATTATCGTATCTTTTATCTCACTTTTTTTTGTTTTGAAAATCGCATAAAATATAGCACACACCCTGCTTAACAGGGTGTGCGCAGTTAAGTAATATTTTCTTACGAAAGCATTATCTTGTTCTGAAGAATTCAATACGACGATTCTTAGCTCTACCTTCTTTTGTACTATTAGAAACTATCGGGTTCTCCGGACCATAGCCATTTGCAGTCAAACGATCAGCTTGAATACCCTGATTTATTAGATAATTTCTCACAGATTCTGCTCTTTGCTTTGAAATTTTCATATTGAAGGTAATCGAACCTGTATTATCAGTATAGCCGTTAATCTCAAGGTTCATTTTAGGATAGTCCTTGAGAGTACGTACTACTTTTTCAAGTATATTTTTTGTATTGTTGCTTAATTCGGCACTACCAGAAGCAAAAGTAACACCATCAAGAATAATCGGTGCTTTCTTTTCAAAAATGATTTCCGGTTTCTTATCAGGACATCCGTCTTCATCCATATAGCCATTCATAGTTTCCGGTTCATCCGGACATTTATCGTCTACGTCTAAAATTCCATCACCATCGTTATCCGGGTCCGGAACTCCATCTTCATCTTCAAAGCCGTCAAAATCTTCTGCCAGGTTTGGTTCTTTATCGTCTACATCTAAAATTCCATCACCATCGTTATCCGGGTCCGGAACTCCATCTTCATCTTCAA
>CBDUTJ010000011.1:0-81602 GCA_965370415.1 uncultured bacterium
GGATGACAATTTTTGTTCAAGTTAACAAAACCCCTCTGAAAAACTACGTTTTTCTTTCTCCCCTTATGAAGGGGAGTATAACCCCTCTGATCGGCAAGCCGATTTTCTCCCCTTACAAAGGGGAGCATAACCCCTCTGGAAACTTCGTTTCTTCTCCCCTTGCGAAGGGGAGCGCCAAATCTGTCCCCCTTGGTAAGGGGGAATTAAAGGGGGTTTAATCTCTCTACCTCTAACAATTCTCGACATACTTTCCAATCACCTTCTCGTTTGCCTGCGAAGCGAAATAATGAACTGATAAATTATGAATATCGATAATGCCTTAAATACGAGCCAAATAACAGGATTCCATTCACCAGCAGAAGTATTAAATGGATTTAAATACTTAAAAAACTGATTTATAGCATTCCATAAAGTAGTTAAAGTTATTTTAGATGTATCATTCAAATAAGATATTATTTTACATAAATTGGAAAATACAAACGCAATAAAACCTATTAAAAAAAACCATCCCAATGGTTTTAACCAATTTTGTGAAAAGTTCGAAGATTTCTTATTTAACCAAAAAATTATCTTATCCTGCCAATGAGTTTTCCATTTCTCCCCTTTTAACTCCTTTTTATATGCTTCCATCTCGGCAGAATAGAACTTATTTGCTTCAATGATATTGCCTTGTTTCTCATTTACATATTTTAATTGTCTGAAGGTATCTCTGTCAGTTGTTTTATCAAAGGTTTTTCTAATATCACCCCATTTAACTCCATTAAAAATTGTAAATCCTTTATTGCTGATAAACGAAATATTATTAAATGTTTTCTTAGCATTAGAAATAATAAAATTATGAAATTTAAAATTACTACAATTCGAATTTTCAATTTTAAGTAATTTATTTATAATTAACTTACTTAAAGTTGTGAATTTAGCTTGCCCTATTAAATTATTGATAATAAAATCATCTGTGGTGCAATTATTTAAATATATTGTTTTACAATTATAAACATCAAAATCATTTAAAATCAACTTTCTTATTTTGAAATCCTCAAATTGCATATAATCTAAACAAGATGAATACTTCATTAACTCAAGTTTATTAATGGAACAATCATTTATTTTTAAAACTTTAAATCTGCATAATTCAAATTTTAGATCATTAATAATTGATTTACCCTGAATAATGATAAATGCGCTAATTGTTGAGCGATTGAAGGAAATTTTATGTATTTCTTTGCATTTTTCAATTACTATTTCTGTTAATTCAGTTGCTTTAAAATTTACTGATCCTTTAATTATTGTATTATCAAATTTAAGTAACCTAAAGAATTTACTATCTGTTGATATAAATGATCCCATTAAAGTTGATTCCACAAACAGAACTGAGTTGAATTCTGTACATTTAAATAAGATATTATCATAGAATATGCAATTATGAAAATTAATGTCTTTCCGAAACTCTAAAAAGGAACCTGATTTCCAAAAACATTTATCTTTTTTCCACTGGTATGATATGTTCTCACCTGCTTTGTGTTCTAACAGATCATCTGTTGTAAATTGCTCAAATAAAGGAAATTTAATATTTTTAAATATTATTAAATTAATTTTAGTAATTGATATAATACTTCTAATTTCTCTCCAAAATTCTTTTATCTTCTCATCACTCTTACTCCAATCTTTTTTGCCATTTTCATTTACATACCAATCATCTTTTTCACAGTGTAAAATACATTTCCTATTTTCAAAAACTTCACGATTGCATTCATTTTCTGAGCATATTTCACTCATTGTTCCTCCATTTTTCCTAGTGAATCATAACAATGTATCAAACCTTACCATGAAATCCCCATTTTTTTTAAAAGATCTTGCGCTTCTTTATGTCCTAATTTTGCAGATTTCTGCATACATTCTATTGTCTTATTACCGTTGCCTTTATCATGATATGCAAGTCCCATATTAAAGTAAGCATCTGCATAATCAAGATTTACCGAAATAGCTTTCTTATAACACTCTATAGCTTTGTTATTATTACCATTTTTTAAATAAGCATTTCCCAAATATAGATGATAATGTGGATTGGTATTATCAGAATTAAATAAAATTGCTTTCTGATAATACTTAATAGCATTATTATAGTCACCTTGTTCACTGAAAGCAGCTCCCATAATGTAGTATACTTCTGCATCACTTGAATCAAGCAAAATAGATTTTTGCCAACACTCTATAGCTTTTTCAAAATTACGTTTATCACCATAAGTAAGACCCATATATTTATAAAAAGTTGGATCTGCAATATCAGGATTAAGCGCTAATGATTTCTGAAAACACTTTATCGATTTATCATACTTACGCTGATAACGATAAGTAACTCCCATAATGAAATATACTTCCGCATTCTTTGGATTTAATTCAATCGCTTTCTGATAATATAAAATTGCGTTGTCATATTCTCCAATTTCAGCAGCATTGTTACCTTTTTGAAACCAATCCTCTGCTGTAAGCTGGTTACTGCTTTGGTTGTATTCTTTCTGTAGTTTCAGTTTCTCATTTTCATCTTGGGTTTGGGCAAGTTGTAGCTTCAGCCTTTCAATTTCGTTAAGTGCTTCTTCTGTTCTGCGGTGGGATTCTTCAAGCTGCTTAGTTTTTTCTTTGTCTGCAATAATTGCATCTAACCTCTTAATTACATCGTTTTCATCTGCTGAAATTTCTGCTTTAATATAATATATTTCTCCGTTCCAGGTTTCTTCAATTATCTTGGTTTCTGTAATACCGGCAGAAATTATTTCAATTTGCTTTGCGGTAAGTTCTTTCACTTCTCCGCTTGCTTCTATTTCACCATTGAGAACAGTTGCATGAACATATACCCCAATTTCTTCGAGTAAAAGTCTCTTAACCTGTTCTAGAGCAATTGCCCGAGAAGTTATTTTGCTGTCTGCTTCACTGGCGTTGTAGGTGTATTCTCGCACCCAGGTTTTAGCATTTAAATAAACTGCAGAAAATAAAATTAAAATAAAAATTAGGTTTTTCATATTAACCCCTCTGCCTAACGGCATCTCCCCTTATCAAGGGGAGCAATAACCCCTCTATCCAGCTTCCGCTGGATTTTCTCCCCTTACGAAAAGGAATATAACCCCTCTGAAAAACTACGTTTTTCTTTCTCCCCTTACAAAGGGGAGCATGAACCTGTCCCCCTTGGTAAGGGGGAACTAAAGGGGGTTTACTCTTACAATTCTTCTTCACATTCTTTAACCTTTTCTTCCAAATCAAGATAAACACCTTCCAGGTTACACATTACATCAGCATTGGAATAGCGAATTAACTTTATTCCAATCTCATTCAAATTCGATGTCCGCTTTTTATCATATTCTACCTGTTCATCATGACTTTCTCCGTCAATCTCAATTCCAAGTTTTAATTTCGGACAGAAAAAATCAAGAATATAAACCAACACAGGTTTTTGTCTGTAAAACCTATATCCAAGAAGTTTCCTATTGCTTAAGATTTCATACCAGAGTTTAGCTTCAGGTTTGTTCGTGTTCCTGCGATTATCTTGAGCTTTTTCCTTTAAATCTTTTCTAAAAGGAAGAAAATTGTTTTTGGTTTCTGGCATAAACCCCTCTGAAAAACTGCGTTTTTCTTTCTCCCCTTACAAAGGGGAGCATGAACCCCTCTGGAAATTACGCTTCTCGATCTGGCAGTTCGAGTTACGTTTCTCCCTGCATTTCTTATGTTCCCTCTCTTGTGTTTGAAGAGAGGGACAGCAGGGTGAGTTCTTTTCTTTACATTATCGCTTTCAATCTATCCTCGAAAATCTCAATGTATCTGTCTTTTGTAATATCTTTAAGATACGAATGATCTATCAATTCAATAACCATATCTCTTTTCATTATAAAATCATTTATAAATCTATCTGCTCTATCCCATTTAACACGTAACTTTTCTGCTAATTTAATAAAATCAACTCTTTTATAAAAACCATTAATTTTAAAACTTTTTGTTTCGAAATTATTAAAAAGATCGAGTGCCATTCGAGTCTCATTAGGAAAATGAACTGATGTATTAATAAGATCATATGCTGGAGATATTATATAATCTCCATACGAACTTTCGATAATTGAGAAATTTTTCAGATGTGCATCACCGTTTCCGAAAACATAATCAAATAGAACCTGCAGATAGAATTTTTCAATTTCAATTTTTGAAGCAGCAAGAAAAAAATGAATCATTTTTCCAGCTTCTTCATAACTGCTATCATATTTATATTTTTTACCTGAGCTCTCTGGTGTTTCATTCAGCAACTGGCAAAAATCTTCTTGGCGAAGTTTATTTCCGTTTGCTCTATCAAAACGTTTTGTAATATACGCCAATTCACCATCAGAAAAACGTATCAGTCCATTTTCAGCAGTCTTCATTTTAAATACCTGTTTTGCGACCTGCATTGTAAGATGTTCATTAGCAGGAATTTCTTCAGTGAATTGTGGAACAGGGTTTACAGGAACAGGTTTAAGAATATACAAACCTTTTTTATCTGTTGGAATTAATTCATTATTTTCTATCTTCAATGAAATCTTATCCTGGATCCCAGAGATAGAAATTCTATCAGCAAGTTTAGTTCGAATTTTTATAAATTCGTTTTTATCAAAATTTAAAATTTGTTTAATATTTTTATTGTTATCAAACAAGTTACGTAAACATGCTGAACAGTAATTATGCTCTGTAATTTCCTTTAAGCATCCGAGACATTTACTCATTTATTTCCTCGATTGTAACAGAACCAGTTGTATCATACTTAGCTGTTTTCAATAGTCTTTCAAAGTGATCATCAGGATCGATCTTTAATTTCCTGCATTGTATTTCCTTTGTTATTCCTTCTGCAAGAAGTCCAAAGAAAAAGGAAAACAGATAAGGGGATTTGAACTTCTTTTTCTTTTTTGGAAGAGTTAAACTTATAGACTTTGTATTTTCATCCTGTAGGAAATCATCATCATAAACAAAGATGTATTCATTTCCCTTTTTCTCAAGTATCCCGGCAAACCTTCCTTTCTGATATACTCGTCCTTTTGCAGACATTATTCATTATCCTTCACTTTAATTTTTATATCTAAACCTAAAACATCAAGTATTCGTATTAATACAGAAAAAGTAGGGTTTCCTTTTCCTGATTCAATATCACTGATAGTGTGAAGTGCAACTCCAGATATCTCGGATAGATCAATCTGATTTATACCTAATTCATTACGTCTGTTTTTTAATAATTGTCCTAATTTCTTTTTATTCATCCTTACCTCGATATTCATTTAAATGAAAATCAAGTGTATTTTTATGATTCAGGATAAAGTTGACAAGCTCTTTTTTCATTTTAATGAATATTTAGCTGAATTTCCTTGTAGAATCTTCCAATAAGTCTACATATTTTCAATCTAATGAACATCTGCCTATCGAAGCAAAACTTTGAGCTACGCTATCCCCCTCTCCTCGATAGGAGAGGGTTGGGGTGAGGTCGCTTCCTCTACTCTGCTTTCTCATTCAATAACCTCAAATACTCTCGTATCAATTCTTGATACTCTTTAGGAAACTCTTTATAATCTTCGTTCAGAAGTGCTTTTTTCCGCATCTTGTCAAACTTTAATTTTATCTCTTCGGGAAGTTCCCAATCCTCGATATCGCTTAGTTCGGCTTTACGTTTCTTACTGAATTCCCTTTTGTGAATAGACTTCTGTGCATCCAGCAGACGGGAAAGAATACGTTCCTGTTTGTCAACTAGGTTCTGATCGATCCTGCCCCTTTTCAGATCGTGAGCAATAGATTCCAGATCTTCGATGATCTTATTCAAAGCGGAAGTCTGGTTTTGAGCATCCCGGTTGCTTTGCAGTATTCGTTTCAGGTTTTCTGCCAGCCGCTCTTCATCCCTGGCAAGTCTTTGCGCCTGGGCACGTGCTTCCTGACTCATCCTTCCATCCTGCGACATCTGCATCATAAGCTGCTGGGTCATCATGTTCATAGCGAGTTGCTGCTGACCCATCTGCTGAAGTGCCTGCATCAAACTTTGCATACCGCTGCTACAACCACCCTGCTGCATGTTACTTGAAGCCTGCATCAGATCGTAAATCATCAGGTTTATACCTTTTTGAATATCCTTCAAATAATCTTTAACTTTCCCCTTTTTGGCATCGTTAACATATTGAAAAAGTTCCCGGTAAGATGAGGTAGTGAAATTAGTATCATATAAAAACTTGGGGCCTACTGCCAGGATGATCATCGGAGTTTTGAACAGCTCTTTCAGAGTAAGGTTTATTCCTTCAAAAATAGCGATCTGATCGGGCAGGATAAGGAACGGATCACTAAGATATTTGTTTGAAGATTTTTCATGTAATTGAGAGAAGATCAGTAATCTACTTATAGCTTTTTGTATATTATCTCCCATCTCCATCATAGAGCACGCAGCCATCATTTGCTGCATCTGTTTCAATTTTTGCGTCATCTTCTGCATTTTCTGTTGAGCACTTTGCTGGCTTTGCTGTGCTTTTTGCAAATCTCCTTTTTGCAGATTTTCCATGCTCTGCATAAGATCAGATGAAAGACTATCCTGCTTCATTTGTTCTCTCAATTCTTCCATTGCCTGCATCAGGTCACTATCTTTTTGTTCATCCATCAGGTCTTCAGCTTTATCAAGCTGCTCCTGCAGGCTGTCCAACTTATCGGCAATGGTTTGCTGCTGCTCAGCCAGCTTCTGGTCAGAAGCTTCCTGATTCTCTGTTTTTTCGTTAAGACTGGCTTGCATTTCTTCCATTTCTTCGGCAATCTCCAACGCCTTTTGAATGGACTGTTCTTTCTTAATATCTTCCAAAAGTTGAATGGTCTGCTCCAGTTTTTCGGCAAAATCTTCCATGGAGAATTTAAAATCTTCCATAGCTTTTCTCAGTACATCAGGATCGAGTTGTTCCATGCTTTCACGCAACTTTTCCAGAGCTTCCTGCAGTTGTTCATTGGAAATATCTTCCATCAACTCGCGAATACGTTCCATCTTTTCCAGTGTTTCTTTCGAGAGAGCTTTATTATCTTCAAATTTTTCCAACAAGCTCTGGAAATCTTCTGCCACATTCTCTATATCCTTATTCAATTTATCCTGTTTTTCCAGGAATTTCTCGATCTCTTTTTTATCTTCCCAATCCAGTTCATCCTTTTTCATCAGTTCACGACGTTTCTCTTCAAATTCTTTTTGCAGTTCCAAAGATTCTTCCAGAGTGTTTTGCAATATCTCAGATTTCTCTTTTTCTGCTTTCTCAATTTCACGATAGATCTCTTCTATAGAGGGAAAGCGGGCAATATATTTCCGGGAACGGGCAACTTGTTTTTTCGGGGAATTATCAGATATCTCCACCCAGTATGTCACTTTATCTCCCGGTATCAGAAACATCTGAGTAAGGTCGAACATATAATCCAGATTTATGGAATTTCCCTGGAAGACATTTTGGATACTAAGAAAATTTTCTTCTTCCAGGTTTACCGAATACACAAGTTTCAAGTTTTGTAACCCGTAGTCATCACTGGCAAATATTTTGAGCGGCAGGAGCATATTTTGAGTTATGAGTGTATCCTTCCCTGGTGAAACTATCTTTATATCCGGTGGGGCATCAGGAATGGCAGTAATATTCCTGGTTATTTTACGGGAATTGTTTCCCAGAATATCTACCAGATTAAAATGATAATCCAAATTCTTGAGCACTTTGAATCCTGTTTTAAAAGCTGATCTGCCGGTTCTTTCCATTTCTCTAAAAGTTCCATCTGAAAAAATGATGGAAGCCTTTTCAAGTGGATTATTAGCTTCAATATTCAAAGTTATATCGGTATTTTTTAAAGCTTTGATACTGCCACTGCTATTGGGTTCGAAATCGGGTTTAAGGTTTGTGTAGGATGGATAATCATAACGAATCCCAATATTCTTCACAATAGGAAGTTCATAAACTTCGATCCTGAATGTATCGGAAACAGCATAAAGAGTTTTAATAAAATATGAAAAAGAAAAATCCAGATTTTCAAATACTTTTATATGGTTGTGTATTCTCTCTTCACGCCAGTTTTTATCTATCCGATAGAAAAAATTGTGTTCTACTTCCGGTTCGGGATTCAATACTTCGATATATACCCTACTGTTTCTGGTTACCGAAAGATCTCCGGGCAGAACTTCCACAAACGTTTTATGCTGTGCTTGCGGTATTTTGCCCAGGGAAAAGAATTCATTGGATTCTGTAAACCTGGCTGGATTGAGAAAAAATACAAAAAGAGAAACCGCAAAAATTATTATAAATATTTTCCACAGCGGATCAAGGATGGAAAGATCAGGTTTTATCTGCTGGGTTTCCGCCTTGCTATCTGCCACCAAAAAGATACGTTCCAGTATATTCTTATCGGCTTGTTCGTTTATCAGTTCCAGAGCATTCTGATATGTATCTGCTTTGTCCCGGTTAAATTCATCTAATTGTTTGGCAGCCTGGTATCGCGAGAGCATTGCCCTATTTGCCTGAAGCACAAAATAGATTAATAACAGCACAAAAAATATCTTAATACTGAACGCAAACAGAAAAAGTTCTCGCTGGTGATTTTGGTTTACAGAAAATACTACGAAGAACAGGTCATAAACAATTACAGTTAGCAGCATTGCCAGTAGAAAATACCTGATTCCAATAACAATATTCTGTTTTATTTGCAGCTTTCTAATTATCTTTTCAAATTTTCTCATAATTTTTTAATACTAATTAAAACATACATTAAATCCATTAAAAGTACTTATTAAAATCATACTCAATTTCTGTTTCACTCCCCTGCACGATGTTATTTTTGTAAATATATTTTCTCAGTTCATTCATCCATTTGGTTTTGTTATCTTCGAATTTCCCGATTGCGATTTGCGACCTGCGAATATTAGAAGTGAACAGGCGGGTGACAACGATATCTCCCCGCAGATGCGGCAGCAGGTTTGCCAGCATTTCAATATACTTTGGAATCTGCAGAGTAGGCATTTTCCATTTCTTTGTAATCTCTGCCAGTTTTGTGTTTTTATATACGACCAGGTTATGGAATTTCACCTGTTTAATATATTTATTACTGGAAATATATTGAATGGTTTCTAACATGTCATCGAATGTTTCACCGGGAATACCAATAATAAGATGAACACCAACATTCAATCCAGCTTTACCACAAAGTTGAATTGCTTTATCAACCTCTTGAAAATTGTGTCCCCTGTTCAGAAATCTCAGACTGCTGTCATGAATGGATTGCAGACCGATCTCAACTGTAACCGGAACTTCAAACGCATTTAAAAGTTCTACAACTTCATCGTTTACATAGTCGGGTCGAGTGGAAACTACCAGTCCGATAATATCGGGATATGAGAGTGCTTCTTCAAATTTCTTCCTTAAAAAATCTACATCACCTGCCGTAGAAGTATCATCCTGAAAATAAGCCAGAAGTTTAACATCACCACAGCTTTCTTTTATTCTGGGAACAGCATCTGCTAACTGCTGCTTTACCGTAAGACCCTGCGATTGGTATTCTCCGGTAAAGGTTTCTGCATTACAAAAGATACATCCTCCGGTTTGTTCGCGGTGCGGACAGGGAATGCCAGTACTGAGTCCTACTCGGAATACTTTACATCCGTATTTTTTCTGCAGATATGCAGAATAAGTAAAGATCCTGTATTCAAGTCTTTGTTCCATAACGAAATTACAAATCGATGAATGGGACTGAATTGTCAAATAAAGAAATTATATAATATTAAATCCTCAAGTAAATGCGTTAATACAAAAACTAAACAAGCTTAATAGAAGAACTATAAACACAATAATGGAAATTATTAAAATCTACACTATCTATAAAAATAATTAATATCAATTATTAATCATGCTCGTTATCAAATAGATTCTCTTAAAACTTATTTAGACCTTTTTCACTCTCACCATATGAGTAGCACAACTTATGCAGGGGTCATAAGCACGGGCTATCTTCTCTAATTCAAAAGCTATCTGGTTTTCATTTTTCCCCTGTTTATTCAAATTTAAAGCAGCATTTCCTATGTATTTTTCAATGTCGTCAAGGTTATAAGCTGTTGGAGTAATTATATTTGCATCTGTAACATATCCGACCTCACAGGAATAATCATGCACCAGTAATCCTCTGGGAGCTTCAACTGTTCCAACTCCCCGACCCTTTTCCCTCGTTGGTTTTTCAAGTTCAGGATCAGGAAGTTTGAGAAGAATATCGACAAGTTCGGGAATTCTTTCCAAACAATAAATTATCTCGATTGCTTGAGCAAGATTATTGAATAATGGATTTTTTAACCATCTGTCATTTTTATATTTTATGAAGTATTTACCGGCTTCCCCTTTTAATCTTTTGCCTATACAGTTTAATCTTGCTAGAGCACCGACTGTAAATGGTTTTCCTTTATAAAGAGATCTTTTTGCAAAAGAATGTGGAACAACCCTTTCAATGAGATTTTCCTTATATTTATTTGAAGGAAGGATAGTTCCATCAGAGAAGATAAGTTCATCACTCCAGAAGCCGAATTTGTTATCAGCAGGATTACAACATACAAAAACCGTTTCTTCTTCCAGATGGTCGGGAATTTCAAGTTCTCCAACAATATCGGTGGCAGCAAGCATAAATGCCAGGTATTGTTTTGCTTCTTTTTTTATTTCAAGAAGCTCAGATTTTGTTGGAAATTTACCAAAACCTCCTGCAATTGCGTTCTCACCGTGAATGCATTTTCCATTTATTATCTGCATAATTTTATTACCGAATTTTTTAAGAGCCAATGCCTGTTTGACTACATCTTCATATTTATCTACCATAGCGATCACGTTCGGATATCCAAGATAATCGGGAAGGGCGAGTGCAAAGATATGTAGAGAATGACTTTCTATCATTTCACCAAGATGCATCAATTCGCGGGTAAAATATGTTTTTTTATTTTCGTTAAATTTAAGAGTTCTTTCAAAAGCACGTATAGCAGCATTTTTATGTGAAACTGTACAGATTGCACAAATTCTGGGAGTGAACGATATAACTTCTTCAGGTAATTTCCCGATTGCAAGAGCTTCTATCAGGCGTGGTCCTTCAAAAATATTTACCTGAACTTTCTTTAATTTATCTCCATCGAGTTCAACATAAATTCCGCCATCGCCTTCAACCCGTGCAAGATGATCTACTATTACTTTCTTCATTATATAGCCTCCAGCAATTTTTGAATTTTATCTACAATTTCACTTCCCCCGAAAATCCTGAATCTCCTGACAATATCCTCTGCGTTGAAACCTTTTTCTTTCAATAGTTTTAATTCTGAAAGATGGTTTGCTTCATCGATTATTCCCCAACATCCGATGCAGGGAATATTATGAGAAGGACAAGGAGCTGTGCATCCGCCCTTAGTTAAAGGACCCAAGCATAATTTTCCATCATAAAGCAGACACTCGTTTTCTTTAAACTTGCATTCCAGACAAACAGGTGAATTTGTATAGGTGGGTTGATTTCCGTATAATAACTGAGTTAAAGCTCGCAACATTTGAGGTTTACTGGGAGGACAACCGGGAATATAAGCATCAACTTTAACGAATTTGTGAACCGGTTGAGCTTCTCTGGGAATGGCAACTGTAAACTTCATATCACCGTAAACTCGTTTGAATCGTTGTTCCCAATCTCCATCACCAAGTGACATAGCCTGTATACCACCAAAGTTTGCACAAGTTCCGAAAGCAATTACAATTTTTGCATTTTCTCGTATTTCTTTCAATTCCCTAACCTGCTTATCTGTGTTTATCGAACCTTCTACCAGAGCAATATCAACTAAAGCATTATCATCATTATTGCTCATTGCTTCATAAAAAACCTTAATGTCTGCAGCAGAAAACAGGTCCAGCAATTCGTCTTCGCAATCAAGAAGAGCAAGCTGGCATCCTGCACAACCTGTGAATCCATAAATTCCTAATGTCGGTTTCTTTTTCATGGTTCCTCCTAAATCATTTCTCTCATATGAATAACATCCCAGTATGTAAATACAGGACCATCAATACAAGTATACCGGTAATCGATAATACAATGACCACATTTTCCGCAGCCGCATTTCATTCTTCTTTCAAGGTTTAGTAATATTTTATCTTTCTCCAGATTATATTTCAGGATTTCCTTTACTACGAATTTATACATAACAGGAGGACCGCAAACACAAGCAATTGTATTTGCAGGATCAATATCATTCACATATTTAAATAAATGGGTTACCTTTCCTTCCTCAATTGTATCTTCATAACCTTCATTCCCTTTATCCACTGTAAGAAAAAGTTCGATCTGATCGGAATCGAGCATTTCAACAAAATCCGGTTTATAAAGCATATCATCAACATTTTTTGCTCCGTACAAATAGATTAATCTACCGAATAATTCCCTTTTATCCATAATATAAAGCAACAATGATCTTAACGGAGCAGCTCCCAATCCTCCGGCAACAATAATAATGTCCTTACCCAGCATTTTTTCAATTGGAAATCCGTTACCGAAAGGTCCGCGAAGACCTAACATATCACCATCTTTCAATTCAAATATTTTATTAGTAATTTTTCCTGTTTTCCTGATTGCGAATTCAAAGATGCCTTTCCTGGTAGGAGAAGAAGAAATCGAAAATGGTGCTTCACCTGTTCCAAAAAGCGACAACATCATAAATTGTCCGGGTTTATAGCTCAGATCCAGATGTTTAAATTCCTCTTTGGGAACAATTTGAAAAAACCTTACATCAGGAGTTAGATCACGTTTACTGATGACTCTCATCATAATTGGAGTATATAATTCCAATCTTTTGTTATATTCGTATTTCATTTGTTCTCTCCCCCTAGCCTTTCAATTTTTCAACAACAGTTGGAACATTTATTTCGACCGGACAGGTTACGATACATCTTCCACATCCGACACAACTTGGAGAACCGAAATGTCCGATAAATGCTTTTAATTTGTGAGTGTACCATAATTTTAATCTTTCTGCTTTTGATTCCCTGAAATTATGCTGTCCGGCAACGAGTGAATAATCTTTGAACTGACATGAATCCCAGTATCTTCTTCTATGACCTATTTCTTTGTTCAATTCCAAATCGTCTATAATATTGAAGCATGTGCAGGTGGGACAGACCATTGTACATTGACCGCACGACAGGCATTTGTCACCAAACTCATTCCAGAATTCAGCGTCATACATTAATTCCATTAAATCTGTAACTCCTTCTAAATCCGGATTGTTTTTGAAACTTTCATTTTTCCGTTTTCTGAACTCAACGAATTTTTGAGAAACATCTTCTGGAAGATTTTCATCGAAAATGTCGTCACCCTTTCTTACGATATCATCACCAACCTCCGAACCTACCCAAACTAAATAGTAATCACCCAGATCGAAGAAAAACAAATCATAACCTTCTTCCACTATACTGGTGTTGGTTTTGTGACAAAAGCAATGTTCATCCGGGATTCCAGATTTCCCGATTATTATCAGCTTCTCTCTTCTTTTCATGTAATAATTATCAACATAATCTGTAGTGTAGAATTTTGTGAGGATGTTTACTGCATGAATTTCACAGGCAGGAACACTTACAATAACTTTTGTGGAAATTTCTTCATTGTTAATAGTAAATTTTTGTGGTGTATAATCCAGGATATTAAAATCGGTAGGCATAAGAAACTTCTTCACAGGGAGAATAGTTCGGATGCACTCCTCATGAAAAACTAAATCTTTCGGATTTTCAATTTTTTCATAAGAATATCTTTTGCCTTTCGGAAGCGGAGACCAAACTTCTCCAAAATTTGCCAGAACGTCATAAAGTTTTTTCTCATCTTTTTTGTTCAACTTCAGTGCTCGCATATTATCCCCCTGTAATTATTCATTTTTATATTTTTTTAAAGGAATTTTCGAAACTATTTTCTTTAATTCCGGATTTTTTTTGCATTCTTTCTTAAAATCTTCATCACGAAGTGAGTTTCTGTAACCTGGCATCTGGAAACGATAAACATATTTTACCTGTTCTTTTCTACTTTCTTCATAGAGTGCTACCACATCTTCTATAAAAACTCTTTCCTCATCGGTTGGAATTACAAATATTTTTACTTTGGAATCATTGGCACTGATATCGAATTCAGCATTTCTGCTTATTGCCAGATTATTTTTTTCTTCATCGAGTTTGATTCCCATGAATTCCAAACCCTGCAGGGCTATAGCTCGAATGATACTGCTTTTTTCTCCTACACCAGCCGTAAAAATAACTGCATCAATACCACCGACTGCAGCAGCATAAGCACCAATATATTTTTTTATGCGGTAGCTTTCCATATCTATGGCAAGCTTTGCTTTTTCATCACCTTTTTCAGCCATTTCTTCTACATCGCGCCTATCAACGTACTTGCCGGTAATTCCCAGAATTCCTGATTTATGGTTCAGGAGTGAATTCATTTCTTTGGTAGTATATCCTTCTTTTTCCATCATAAAAAGATCGATTGCGGCATCATGATCTCCAGCTCTTGTTCCCATTATCAATCCTTCCAAAGGAGTAAAACCCATACTGGTATCATAAGAGAATCCATATTTAATTGCATTCAAAGAAACTCCATTGCCAATATGACAGATCACAAGATTACATTCAAAAGGATCTTTTCCCAGGAGGACAGCAGCTCTGCGGGAAACATACAAAAGCGAAGTGCCGTGAAATCCATATCTTCTGATTTTATACTTTTCATACCATTCATAAGGTAGAGCGTACATATAAATATGTTTTGGCATTGTTTGATGCCAGGCCGTATCCATAACAGCAATATGGGGAACATCTGGCATTAATTCTCTGGCAGCTTCAATTCCAAGGATATTCGGAGGATTATGCAGAGGAGCCAACTCAGTTAATTCTTTGAAAGTATTCAAAACTTTCTCTGTAATGATCACAGACCTGGAAAATTTCTCCCCACCATGAACAACGCGGTGTCCAACCGCTGAAATCACCGAAAGGTCATCTATCACTCCATATTCTTTACTTACCAGCAGTTCCATTATAAACTGAATAGCTGCTCGATGATCTGAACAACGCCCGGCAACTTCTATCTTATCCTTCCCCTGAACCTGATGAAGACAAACCGAATCTTTTGTATCCAATCTCTCAATGACTCCATTTGCCAAAATATCCTGCTTATCCCAATCAAATAACTTATACTTAACCGATGAACTTCCGCAATTTAAACAGAGGATGATCATTTTTTAGTTCCTCTTCTTCTAATCATCAATTTCTGTTATTCATTTTCTGGTTCCGGTAATTCGATAAATCCTTGATTTTGAAGAGCATCTACTTCTGCTCTTGCCTTCCTGATTATTGATGATGATTTCTTATACAGCTCTTCTCTGGTCATTATTATTTTGGCAATTCCCTGTTCAATTGCTTTCATTCCAACTGCTACAGCTTCTCTGGGGAATACTTCGAATTCATTCATTCTGGGAATAATATATTCTTCGGAAAGACCTTTATCTTCAGCACATTTGGCAAGTTCGTAAGCTGCTGCTATGCACATTTCATCTGTTATTGTGCTTGCCATTACATCCAGAGTACCGCGGAATATTCCGGGAAAACCGAGAGAATTATTTACCTGGTTAGGAAAGTCTGATCTGCCTGTTGCCACAATTCTTGCTCCTGCTTCTTTTGCTTCCCAGGGCCAGATCTCGGGAACAGGATTTGCACAGGCAAAAACAATAGCATCTTTTGCCATAGAAGCAACCCACTCTTTCTTAATAACACCCGGACCCGATTTTGAAAGAGCGATGCAAACATCTGCATCTTTCATTGCTTCCGCAATTCCACCTTTTCTTCCCTTTTTATTTGAAATTACACACATATTCCATTTTTCCTTTGTTTCCGGTGTATTTAATTCTTTTCTACCTTTATGCAGAATACCTTTTGTATCTACCATCATAATATTTCCCGGTGGAAAACCCGCAGCAATCAAAATCCTGGAAATGGCAATATTGGCAGCACCTGCACCGATCAAAGCGATTTTCACTTCCTTTTTATTTTTCCCTACGAATTTAACAGCATTTATCAATCCTGCCAAAGTTATAGCTGCAGTTCCTTGTTGGTCATCATGCCAAACGGGAATCTTCATTTCTTTGCGAAGAGTATCCAGGATATGAAAACATTTAGGTTTGGAAATATCTTCCAGATTAATCCCTCCAAATGTAGGAGTAAGCCATTTACAGAGGGTAATAATATCTTCAGGTTCATGGGCATCGATACATATTGGAAAGGCATCTATACCTCCCAGATATTTGAATAAAATTGCTTTCCCTTCCATAACAGGTAAGCCTGCTTCAGGTCCGATATCACCCAAACCCAGAACTCTGGTTCCATCAGAAACAATGGCTACAAAATTGGATTTATTCGTATGTTCATAAACCTTTTCCGGGTTTTTATAAATATCTTTACAGGGAGCTGCAACTCCGGGTGTATACCAAATAGCAAAATCATCAAAATTTCTGATGCAGCATTTGGGCATAACCGATAATTTTCCACGATAAAAGGGATGAAGTTTCATTGCATCTTCACTCGGTTTTTGAGCTTTTGCCAGCAATTCTTCCAAAGAAACGGTTTTTGTTAAGGATCTCACCTTTGATAAAAGTTCTTTATACTTAACCGGTTTTTCCAGAAAACCGTCTACAGGTAAAAGCTTGGTACCTGCAATCTCACTAATATTTACCTTCATAACTTCCTGCATGGAGGTCACTATCAAAATAGGAACCCTGGAAACTTCATAAAATTCAGAATCCCTATCCGGATTGCGTAGTTTATTTACCACCACCAGACCGGCAATATCGCTCTCCATCATAACATCTAAAATTATCAAATCGGGTTTCACATCCTTAACTTTTCCCAGGAATTCTTTTGCTGAATAGGCACTGAAACATTCATAAGAATTACTCTCTAAAATAGTTCTGGTTGCAGAAACGTAATCCGGATCATCATCTACTATAAAAATTCTAGTTTTGTTTTTATCTTCTTTTTTAATCATTTTTACTCCTTTTTTTTTGAAAGAAATGAAGCAAGAGCTATAGAGAGAAATTTTGTCTCTTTAGTATCTGCTCTTGATGTTAAAATACAGGGAACTGAAGCTCCCACAACAACTGCAGCTAATTCAGCATCAGCAAAGGTTGTTAAAGCTTTGAAAAACACGTTTCCGGTACATATATTAGGAAAAATTAAAATATCACAATCCCCGGCTACCGGACTTTTGAATTTCTTTTCTTCTGCGCACCTTTTTGATATTGCCAGATCCAATGCAAGTGGACCATCAACCTCAACTCCTTCGAGTTGCCCTCGCTTAACCATTTTCTTTATAATTGTGGCATCGATAGTTGAATCAATTTTGAAACTCGGTTTTTCAACACAGGAAATTATACCGGCTTTGGGTTTTGATATTCCCATTTTATTGGCAATACTTATACAAGACTTTAACATGGCTATCTTCTGGGATAGATCAGGTTGTACTAAAATAGCAGCATCGGAAATAATAAGAAGTTTATGATATTTGGGAACCTGCATAATAACAATATGTGTAAGAAATCTTGCTACTTCTACTAATCCATGTTGTTTATTTAGAATAGCATGCAAATAATCAGCAGAACTGATAAACCCTTTCATCAATATATCTGCTTCCCCAGATCTAACTATTTCAACTGATTTCGCTGCTATTTTTGCCGGTTCTTTCTCATCCACAATATTCCATAAAGCTGTACTTAAATTACATTCTTCCGATAATTTCAGAATCTCTTCTTTATCTCCAACCAGAGTTGCTTCTATAAATCCTTCGTTTACACTTTTAGCTACAGACTGAATAACTGAAGGAGCATTACCGCCAGCTACCACGAGTTTTCTTTTGGTATACTTTACTTTTTTTGTAATTTCATTTAATGATTTAATTTTTTTCATGAATTGAAACCTATTAGAATTTGATTAATTGTTTTTAGAAGTTCCATTGGTTCTACTGGTTTAGAAACATACATATCAGCCCGATGTTCTTTTGCAAGTCGTGAAGCAAAATCTGAACTGACAAGTTTATTGTCGATACTACTCACGATAACAACAGGTATTTGAGAGGTTTTCGGATTTTTTTTGAGTTCATAACATATAGAATATCCATCTTTATCTGGAAGTGTTATTTCAAGAAGAATCAGATCTGGAGAAAAAGCTCGTGCCATTTTCTGTGCTTCAATACCACTCTCTGCTATAAACACTTCAAAATTGTTTGATAGGAGAACTTTTTCTATTCCTGATACAAAATCCGTATCACAATCAGTAATTAGGATTTTTCTCTTTCCTGGCAGTTTTTGGAATTTAATTTTTTTTTTTTTCAGTAACTTCTTAACATTAAATAACAGTTCGTCTTTTTTTACAGGTTTTTCCATAAACTCGTCTGCTTTATGGCAGTAAGCAATTACATCAGCATAACTGCTTCCCTTTTTTTTACTCATAGAAGTAAGGATAATAACAGGTATTTGAAAAGTTTCAGGAGTTTCTTTCAGTTCTCTGCAGATTGAAAAACCATCCCCATCCGGGAGCATAATATCCAATATTATCAGATCCGGTTTTTCTGATTTTGCTTTTGTGAATCCTTCTCTACCTTTTGATGCTACCATAACATCATAATCTTTGCTTTCAAGAATGATTTGAATCGACTTTCGGAAATCCGAATCATCGTCTATAAGTAAAATTTTGGAATTAAGCATACTTGTGTATTCTTTCCAGAAGCTGTTCGGGTTTTATAGGTTTTTGGATGAATTCATCTACTTTATGATTTATTGCCAAGGTTTTGGCAAAATCAGGTTCGCTCAATTGTGTAGTGAAAGCAGTAACCATAAGAATTGGAATATTAAATGTCTTTTTATTGGATTTCAGTTCACGGCAAACAGAAAACCCATCTATATCTGGAAGAATCGGATCAATGACTATCAGCTGCGGGGACATGGTTTTAACCATCATTATCCCGCCTTTTCCTGTATCAGTAGTTTCTACTTCATAATCTTTTCTTTCCAGAGCTTTTCGCATGGAACGCATAAAATCATGATCACTATCTATGAACAATATCTTTGGTTTATCAGAAAATTCCGAAGTGATAGCCTTGCTTCGGGTGATCAAGCCGTGCACTCGAGCGATCAATTCTTTCGGATCAATGGGTTTATCCGCAAATTCATCTGCCTGATGATGAAGAGCAATTTTTTCTGCATATTGCTTTTGAGCTTTCTTATCACTTATGGAAGTTAGAATCAGGATGGGAATCTCAAAGAAATCAGTATTTTCCTTAATTTCCGTACATAATGAAAAACCATCATAATCCGGAAGCATTATATCCAGAATGATCAAATCGGGTTTTTCCTTTTTCAACATCAACCTGGCTTCTCTTGCGTTTGCTGCAGTTACAACATCATATCCTCTGAATTTGAGTATTTTGGATGTGGCTCCACGAAAATCTACATCATCATCGATCATTAAAATTTTACCTTTCATTTTTTTCCTCCTTTATTTCTGGCAGAAGAATTGAAAAAACCGTTCCTCTACCGGGTTCGCTTGTTACTTTGATTTCTCCTGAATGAGCATCAATAACCCTCTTTACAATACATAAACCCAAACCAGTTCCATCTGTTCTATTGTGTGGATTTACCTGATAAAATTGATCAAATATAAATGGTAATTCCTGCTGAGAAATTCCAATTCCAGTATCAGAAATCTCCACCTTTACATACTCGTTTTCCATTTGTGCGGAGATGGTTACATTCCCACCATCAATATTATACCTGATACCATTTTCCACTAAATTTAGAAAAACCTGCTCCAGAGTATTTGCATTACCGGATATTAAAGCCAGGTTTTGGGGAACATCCATTTTTATAGTTACATTATTTTGTTTAGCTAATGATTGTAAAGTATCCGGGATCTTGGATAGGATTGGAATTAGGTCTGTTGGTTTTAATTCAGCCACCAGCTTATTTGCATCAATTTTGGCAAAGTCGAGCCATTCTTTAATAAGTCTAATCAATTCATCAATACGGATTTTTGAGCGATTCATTATTTTTTTTTGTTCTTCAGAAACAGCACCCACCATACCGCCGAGAATTACCTCAAAATATTGTTGAACGGCAACCAGCGGAGTTCTAAGCTGATGTGAGACCATACTGATGAAATTTTCTTTCATTCTATCTTTTTCTTCACGTATTCTATTTGTTTCGAGAATTAATTTCCTTCTTTTTAAAGCTCTGCGTGTAACCAATCGGAGTTCATCAGGATTGAACGGTTTAGGTAAGAAATCGTATGCTTCCCTTTTTATAGCTTCCACTGCAGATTCTATCGTGGCATATCCGGTTATAACTATTGAGACGATTGTCGGATCGATCTTTTTTATCTCTTCCAGAACTTCCATTCCACTCATCCCGGGCATTTTGAGATCCACATAAACAAGGTGCGGTTTAAGTTCTCTGATCTTCCTTAATCCTGAAATACCATCATTAGCCATATCAACCTGATAACCATCTTTAACGAAAACCTGGCTACAGGAATCACATATATATTGTTCATCGTCGATTATAAGAATTTTAACATTTTCCGTTTTCATGCTATAATGTAATGGCAATATCTATGCCATAAAACCGGTGATGAAATGAAAGTGTCCTAAGTTTCTAAAATGGAATGAATTACCTTTTTTTCTTATTTATATTTAGAGAAAGTAAATGCTAAATTAAGATGAACTTCTGCGGACTTTGTCCTCAATGCCGGGGAATTAATCCCCAGATTTTAATCTATATTTATCGATCTTCTGTCGTAATGTTTTACGATCGATTTTAAGCAAATCTGCTGCTTTGCTTTTATTCCAATTACATTCTCTTAAAATTTTTATTATGTGTTCTTTTTCAGCAGATGCCAAAGTAGTGGAATAGTTTTTTAAACTAACAAATGAAAAATGAAAAATATCTGTTGGCTCTATGATATCACTTTCAGCAAGAACAACTGAACGTTCTATAGTATTTTGCAATTCCCTTACATTTCCAGGCCAATCATAATCAATAAGAGCTTGCATAGCCTTTGGGGAAATTGATCTAATTTTTTTTCCTCTTTTCTGGTTATATTTATTCAGAAAATAATTTA
The DNA here is from genome assembly GCA_965370415.1 of uncultured bacterium. Lineage (GTDB taxonomy): Bacteria > Cloacimonadota > Cloacimonadia > Cloacimonadales > TCS61 > JACNIV01. The sequence goes on from CBDUTJ010000011.1 coordinate 21,189, forward strand.
CCAGGGAAGGGATATCATCTTTCCGAATCCGAAGCGAAGGCAAATTTATAGGTATCACAGCTAACCTGTAAAAAAGATCTTCACGGAATGTATCTTCTTTTATGCCTTTGACAAGATCTGTATTTGTTGCTGAAATAATTCGAACATCAATTTTTATTGTCTGGTTACTTCCAACTTTTGTAACTTCACTTTCCTGAATTGCTCTCAGAAGCTTCCCTTGAATATTCGTACTGATATTTCCAATTTCGTCAAAAAAAAGAGTTCCGGTATTTGCCAACTCAAATTTCCCATATTTGGATGCAATTGCTCCTGTAAATGAACCCTTAACGTGTCCGAAAAGTTCACTCTCAAAAAGGGTTTCCACCAAACTTCCGCAATCTACAGTTACAAAAGGTTTATTTTTTCGTGAGCTATTTCGATGAATTGCTCTGGCAACCAGTTCTTTTCCTGTTCCACTTTCACCTGAAATTAAAACTGTACTATCAGTTGGTCCTACTCTTCTTATCAATTCTTTTATTTTTATCATTGGTTTACTTTCACCGATGAACTCATCCATTCCAATATATGAATCTAACTGCTCGCGAAGATAGATGTTCTCTAAAAACAGTTTTCTTTTTTCAGCTACACGTTTTATAATTACTCTTAAAGCATCTGGAGTAAAAGGTTTGGGTAGAAAATCATTAGCACCAATTTTCATAGCTTCCACAGCTGATTCAACTGTAGCATATCCGGTAATAATAATTACAGCCGTATCAGGATGATTTTCTTTTATCTTTTTCAAGATGCTCATACCACTAATACCCGGCATTTTCAAATCAAGGATAACAATATCATAAACCTCTTTTTTCAGAAACTCCAGACCTTGAAGTCCTTCTTCAGCTTCAGTCACACTGTAATGGACTTTGACAAGGATTTGACGGCAAGCGTCACGTATATACTTATCATCGTCGATAACTAATACATTAGTTAGTCTATCCATTTTGTTCCTCTATAGGTAAACTGATAATAAAAGTGGAACCTTTTCCAGCTTTACTTACAACACTGATATTCCCCTTGTGTTTTTTGATGATCCCATAACTTATTGATAGTCCCAGACCTGTGCTGTGAGGTTTGTGGCTTGCCGAGAAAAAAGGATCGAAAATTTTCTTAATATTTTCTTTTATAATTCCATAACCAGTATCTGTAAAATTCACATTAATAAAATTTTTATCGGTAGAATAGTAGGTTTCAATGGTTAATTCTCCCTGACCTTTCATTGCTTCCACTGCATTAAGTAGGATATTAACAAATACCTGTTGAATCTTAGCTTTATCGAACATGATATTTGGAATTGTCAGATCATACTTTTTAGTGATCTTAACATTCAGAAACAAAGATTGATTTTTTACAAGCGAAAGCACATCCTCGATAACATGATGGATACTATCCTTCTTCATCTCCGGTTCTGTTTGGCGGGAGAAATCGAGCAGTCCTCTTACGATTTTCTTACACCTGGTTGTTTGCTCTACAATTTTTTGCAGATTCTCTTTTTCAGGAGACTCTTTTGGTAAATCCTCTAAGATAAGACTGCTATAAATTAAGATGCTACCGAGTGGATTATTAATTTCATGAGCAACACCTGCCGCTAATTTACCAACAACAGCTAATCTTTCGGACTCCATAATTTTCTGTTTTGTATATTCCAGTAATTTCTGGTCTCTTTCTCTTATGGAATCTGCCATAAAATTAAATGTGCTGCCCAATTCAGCAAATTCATCTTTGGATTTACATTCAACTCGATGGCTTAAATCTCCTGATGCCAAATGATGTGATGCAGTAACAAGACACTTTATAGGTCTGATTATACTATTCCCAAGAAAATAGGAAATTATAAAAGATACTATAACACCGGCAAATGTAATCCACAGAAAAGTCCACAAGGTATCTTGTTTCATATCAGTAAATTCTTCTTCCAGAATTCCCACATATAAAATTCCAATAAGCTTATCATTGATGCTTCTTATTGGTTCATAAGCAGCAATATACCAATTATTAACAACGAAAGCTCTATGGATCCAGGGATTTCCTTTGATCAGCACCTGATTGTAAACTTCTTCAGAAACCCGCGTACCAATTGCTCTTTCTCCATCGATTGTTTCAACATTGGTTGAGATGCGAAGATCATTCTGAAAAATGGTTGCTGTACCAATATCTTTCCCTTTGTAAGTTTCCCTTCGATATACAATATCTTTTATTTTATCAACGAGTTCAAAATTCCTGTTAAGAAGAACTCCGCCATATAATACTCCGATTAAGTTACCTTCGTAATCAAAAATGGGAGCTGCTGCCTTTATGATCATTCCGGAAGTTTCCTCCTGCTCCAGCCTTTTTCTTGCTTTAGGTGTTTCAATTAATTCAATTCGAGCTTGCTCAGGAAGTTCCTCGTTTTCTAACGATAGTTCTTTTTTTGAAAATATCTGGGTTGCTGCTACTATTTTTTCTTTACCTATAACTTTCTCTACAATTTCATCATTTGCCTGACTATCACCAAAGAATTCAGGATTATTTGCTCGCAAAAGAACTGTTCCATTCTTATCTGTGAGAGTAAGAAAATCCAAAGATTCTATTTCGCTGATTTTCTTAAGTTCATTTTCCAGAGATTGGATATCCTGTTTCATGAAGGCGTTTTTAATAAAAAACCTTAAAGCTGTTAGGCGAATGGAAGCTTCGACTACCCTGGTTTTTTCCTTATAAATTTCTCTTGCTGTATTAAGGTCTAATTTCACTTTTTTCTGGGCTTGTTTCACAATCCTGTCACCGATCAGATGCACTCCAACAAGCGTAGCTGTTAAACCTGTTAATATTATAACCAGAAGGAAGAAAATAATCATTTTTAACCTGATTGATAATTTCATTTTAGTTATTCTCCAAAATCATTAAAAAAGCTTAAAAATCCGAAACGATTATATCTACGCGTCGATTTTGTTTTCTTCCTTCTTTTGTAAAATTAGCTCTAATTGGTCTTCTGAAACCATACCCGGCAGAACTAAGCCTATGTTCATCAACTCCAAGATCTATAAGGAACTCCTTTACGTTATATGCTCTATCTTCCGATAATATTTGGTTGAATTCAGCAGAACCTGTATCATCTGTATGTCCTTCAATAATTATTCGTGAATCTCGATACACAAGCAGTATACCTGCAACTTTTGCCAGACTGATTTTTAACTCACAGGTAAGGGTGGCTTTACCGACATCAAAAAGGATATCAGACATGGAAATGATAGTTCCGCGAGCATCTCTTTTCACATTTATAAGTTCATTCTCAAGTTTGTAGAATCTACGTTCAGCTTCTGCTTTTTTCTCTGCAAGTTCTTTTTGAATACGGATAGCTTTTTCGGTTGCCAATCTCTGCTTAATCCTGTTTATTTCTTCTCTCATCTCATTTATTTCACGAAGGATTTCTTCACCTTCTTTCTGCACTTCCAGGTTTACCGCATAATTTTTTGCTGCTACCATTTGAATCTTCGCAGCTTCTGTCAAAAGCTGGAGCAGTTCAAATTCTTCTTCAGCTTCCTTCATATAAAGTTTATCGGAATAAAGTTCTATCGCCATTTCAATCCTTGCGAGTACTATCGGGTAGAGATCAACTTCACGGGCAATTCCAGCTTCCAGATATTCCTGGTAAGTTTTTGTAAGTTCTGCTTTAAACTCAGCAAGTTTTTCCATGGTGAACTCTTCTGACCAGCAGTACACATGAAAGGTTAGAAATATTAATAAAAATATTAGTTTATATATATTCTTTTTCATTTTTGAAGCTCCAATTTTAATTCCTTAAAATCATCTTTGAGATATTCAAGCTGTTTCCTTGTTATCCTAAGAGATTCGACCTGCCTGTCATGTTGTTCCTTACTTCTTTCCAGATCATACAAACTGAGGGCTAACCTATAAAGGATGAATGCTTTATCTATATTTTTATGCAGTCTTTTTTCTTTATTCTTCTTTTTAAGCTCTCGATACTCTTCATAAAGCAGATCGGCTTTTTTTATGAGGATAGATTCCAATTTATGTTCTTCACAACTCTTCTTTAAAACCTTTACCTGATATTCCTTTCTGGCCAATTCCTGTTTCAATAGTTTCCTGCTTGAAACACAGAATAAATTAAAACTCAAAAACAGTAATACAATAAAACAAATTAATTTCTTTTTCATAAAAACTCCTTTTTTTATAAAATTATAACATTAACAATTTTCGTTGTTTACTCCGTTTTCATCTTTTTACTTATAATTGAATTTACCGCTTTTGCAATGTATGGAATATCTTCTTCAAAAACTGTAAGCACGTCGAATAGCAGGTTGCCTTCACGCAGGATTCCTAAGATGGGACGATCGAGTTTCAGAAGTCCTGAAAAGACCCTTTTCGCAAATTTCTTGTTATCGGAAATCAGCATCACAGCTTTGCTTTTTAATTGAAGCTGAGGGAGTGTGCCCCCACCCGTCCGGGCAGGACTGTCGATTATTTTACATTCTATATCTAAACTATTCAGCTCTTTTTTCAGGAGATTTGCCAGCCTTGATCTTTCCGAATTATCCCTGTTCAACATCATGAAAATGGGTATTTTTTTAAGCAGGTCTTCGTCTTTCAGATAATATCTCAAAACAGTGGTAAGGGCTGCAATTGTAAGTTTCCCAACCCGTAATGTTCTCATCATGGGAGCTTTTGCCAGTTTGGAAATAAGTTCTTTCCTGCCGGCAATAATACCAGCCTGGGGACCACCAAGAAGTTTATCTCCACTGAATGTAACCAGATCGATTCCTGCTTGCAGAGAACTTCGTACATCCGGTTCATTTTCCAGGGGAAGTCCTGCCGGCTTTCTCAGTAAACCCGAACCCATATCATAAATAAACAGAAGATCGTGTTTCTTTGCCAGTTTCACAAGCTCTTCTATCTCGACTTCTTCTGTGAATCCACCGATAAAATAATTTGATTTATGAGCTTTCAGGATCAACTTCGTTCTGGGTGTGATCGCATTTTCATAGTCGGCAAGGTGAGTACGGTTCGTGGTTCCAACTTCCACCATTTTCGCTCCACTGGCACTCATAATCTCCGGAATGCGAAAAGAACCACCTATTTCGATCAATTCACTTCGTGAAATTATCACTTCCTTCCTGGCAGCAAAGGTTTTTAAACATAACATCACAGCCGCTGCATTGTTATTTACTACTATTGCGTCTTCTGCTTGTGTTACAAATTTAAGCAACTGAGAAATATGCGTATTCCTCTGACCACGTTTGCCTTTTTCAAGATCGAATTCCAGGTTGGAATAACCTTTAGCGATCGGTTCCAATTTTTTTAATACATTCTGTCCAAGAGGAGCTCTGGCAAGATTTGTGTGTAATATAATACCTGTAGCATTCACCATTGGTTTTAAGGATGTATCTGCAATAGAATGGATGATATGGTGAATACCAAGAATTAATTTATCAAGAGATGAAGCTTTTTTGCCTTTTTGAATATTTTCCCGTTCGCTTTCTAACGTTTGACGAATAGCATATTTTACCAGTTCTATGCCATTAATTTCTATTTCTTTTTTTATCTCCGGTAAGTTCAACAGTTTATCGACACCCGGTATTTTTTTCAGTTCATCATTTTCCATTACAGAACCTTTTGTTTCTTTTATTATTTTATCAAAAAAAGAAGTTAAATATTTAAGTCAATATGTTTTTAGAGAATACTCTAATTTAAGATAATAAAGATGGGGTTCTCATCCCTCTTTTTGAATAAATGAAAATTAATCCGTTAGATCCGTGTGTATCCGCGGCTAAATAAAAAAAATGGCACGCCTTAGTCTTCGTTAAAGAAAAAATAGTAAGAATTCAACTACGCCCTAACAGGCGAGAGGATTGCCGATCCGAAGAAACACTATTTCTTCTCCTTTCGGCGCTACTTCGCTGCTGATATTTTATAAATTCAATATCAGATTCCAGCTCGTGGTCGAACTCCCGCAAGAAGAAGGGTTCTCATCATATTTTTTGCACATTTAAATCAATTGTTCGTTTTTGTTCGTTGTTAAAAATAAAATGGCACGCCCGAGAGGATTGCCGATCCGAAGAAACACTATTTCTTCTCCTTTCGGTGCTACTTCGCTGCTGATATTTCGTAAATTCAATATCAGATTCCAAGCTCGCATGCGAACTCGTGCAAGAAGAAGTGGTTCTCATCCCAAGCCTTTTAAATGTAAAAACATTAATCCGTTGAATCCGCGGCTAAATATTCAATATTAAATTTTCAATAAAATGGCACGCCCGAAGGGATTCGAACCCCTAACCCCCTGATCCGTAGTCAAGTACTCTATCCAATTGAGCCACGGGCGCACACAGTGCTAAATCCCGTCTATCAGCTTTTAATGTCAAGATTAATTTTAGCTTTCGGCAAACATAGATAATATCATTTTCAGCATGTTTTTTTTATTTCTTTTTGAAATGTTTTATCTGCTTGACATTATAACAGAAAGCAGATTTATCTTCCTGGCAGGAAAGAAAAATGATAAAAATATTAGAACTTATTCGTTATTATTTTGCTCATCATATTATCTTCAGTGTAGGCTTACTGCTTCTGGTGGGATATCTTCTGGGACAGCTTTCCGAGAAGATCAAATTACCAGCCATAACCGGTTATATTCTGGCAGGAGTGGTAATTGGTACTTCGGGACTGAAAATGATCCGGCATGAGAATATGGAAATGCTTTATGTACTTTCCGAGGTAACCCTTTCCCTTATTGCTGTGATAATAGGCGGAGAGTTCTCTTTTCACAAACTGAAATTATACGGTAAAAAGATCATCATTCTCACTCTCGCGCAAATGATGCTGACTTTTATGCTGGTTTCAGCCGGACTGCTTCTGCTTGGACTTTCGAATTACGTTTCTTTTATGCTGGGTGCCATCTCTGCTGCCACAGCTCCTGCTGCTACAGTTGTTATCGTAGAGAAACTGAAAGCAAAAGGTAAATTTGTTGATTATCTTTATGGAATAGTTGCGCTGGATGATGCAGGAACAGTTATCCTGTTTTCTCTGGCATTTGCTTTTTCTACTTCTATTCTGGGAGATACAGCACTCCACCTTTCCCATGTCTTTATACATGCCATGAAAGAGATCATCATCTCATTACTTATAGGAGCAGCTTTTGGTTTAGCGATCCATTTTACAACTTATAAAAAACGTAACCTGAATGAGATCAAGATACTATCTCTGGGTTTTATTTTTCTTTCCACTTCAATTTCCATAAGCTTGAATCTTTCTCCACTAATTGCCAACATGACGCTGGGAATGATGATGATAAATTTAAATAAAAAGAATATCAGGATACTTTTTTCATTGGAACCACTTACTCCACCTCTTTATGCAGTCTTTTTTGCTATAGCCGGAACAGAAATGAGTTTAACTGTTTTTAAAGAACCAGGTATTCTTTTGGCAGGATGTGTGTTCATTATTTTACGTAGTCTTGGTAAATATTTCGGGATATATTTTGCCGGTGCAGGTCTTAAAGTTCAGAAGAACATCAGGAATTATCTGGGATTAAGCCTGTTACCGCAAGCAGGTGTAGCAATTGGGTTGGTTCTATTTATTCAGGGTTCACCCTTTATTGCAAATGCTTCTCCTCAAATTAAAAACGAAATCAGTAAAATGATAAATATTGTGTTAATGTCGGTATTTTTTAATGAAATAATAGGTCCGCCACTTTCCAAATTTGCCATCATGAAGAACCTGAAAAGGAGATGATCATGAATATTTCAGAAGTAGTGAAACTGGAATGTTGCGAAATCGATTTGAAAGCTACCAGCAAAGAAGATGCACTCCATAAGCTGGCAGAATTGATGAAATGCAGCCGTGAATTCCGTAATATCGAGGAAGAACATATTTTTACTGCATTAAATGAGCGTGAAAAAATGGGCAGCACGGGTTTCAGCAAAGGTATTGCCATTCCACATTGCCAACTTGAAGGGCTTAATAAGTTCATAATTGCTATTGCTGTTAGTAAAAAAGGTATTAATTTTGATTCTATAGATAAGAAAAAATCCCGTATCTTTGTAACGATCATCGGACCCGTTGGCAAACGTAGTGAACATCTGAAATTATTGGCAACTGTGTCGCACATTCTCAAAGAACCAGGAGTTATCGAAAACATTCTTAGCACTATCACCAAAATCGGTTTATATGAAGAATTCCTGCGTAATGCCAATTCCGAAGATACAACGATATCCAGAAAAGGGCATGATAAGTTAATGATATTGATCGTGAAAGATGAACAGATCATGCAGGATGTAACTGAAGTTTTCATTGAATACGGTATCCAGGAATCTACTATTATCGATACTCAGCAAATGGAAAATCTACTTTCCAAAGTACCATTGTTCATGGGATTTTTCAATTTTACCAGCGAGAAAAATCCCTTCAGTAAGATCATTTTCGTTAAAATTTCCAAAGATCATATCAATGCAATTATGAAAGGTTTCGAAGATATTTTTGGAGACCTGGAAAGTTACTCCGGACTCGGAGTTATGGTTCTGGACCTGTTCTTCTCCAAGGGAATGTAAAAAAAATTCATTAATGAGTTTTGTAAAATAGAGTTTTTTTATCTTTCCATCCTGCCTGTCAAGCCGAAGCTGGTAAAGGCTGGAGGAATTCTATCTATTTTTCTTACGAAGGATCTCTGCTTATAATGAGATTCTTCGTCGAATGCCTATGTAAGTTCAAACTCAGAAAGACATACATTTTCTATTTTACAGAACTCATAAATCACACTAAAAAAAGAGGAATCCCAAAACTGAGATTCCTCAATAGATTATTTACGTGAAATTAATAATCAGTTTGAAATTAATGAAGTTCGTCGTATAGGATATTTTCCCATGCTTCCCAGATTCCGGGTTGAACTCCTTCATTGTAAATTCCTTCCCAGTTTCCTTGTGCAGGTTGTGTATTTCCAGCATCACCATTAGTATCTCCACCATTAATGTCATCTTTATAGGATGTGAACCACACACCTGAACCATCATAATTGATAAGGTTATCTCCCTGATACAAGATCGAACCTCCATCAAATTTCAAAATAACATCATCTGCAAGTGCAAGTGTATCACCCGGGACGATATAAATACCAAGATATGGAAAGGCAAAAGGTACTTCAGTTTCTTCCCAGTTAATATTACCCGAGATATAGTTGTTCGTTCCATCATAGCCGACGAATATTCCATTATATTCATTAATGACAGACCAGTTATCAGGATCATGAAATATATTAGAATTATTAATATTAAAATTCGTATTGATCTTCAAAGGTTTGATATTATCAAAGAAAATATTATTTTCAATTATGGTTCCACTTCCTGCTTTACTGGCATCTAAAGCACCTTCTACGCCTTTGTTGTGGGCAATGATGCAATTTGTGATAGATACTTGTGTGTTAATATCAAGATTAATAGTTTCCTCATCATCACTTCCACCATAATAGAATTCGCAATAATTAAAAGTAGAAGAATTATTCGTGCTTATAATATCAATATTTTTCCAATCACCAGGAGAAGGGGTAGTATCACTTCCATCATTATTTGTATCTCCACCGAAATTATCATCCTTGAAGGAAGTGTAAATGATAGGTTTCAATCCAGTTCCATCGGCTATGATCTCCCCTCCGTCAAGGATCATGCTGGCTTCTGTATCGAATTTAATGATTGTTCCGGACTCGATTGTAATAATTGAGATAATAGAAACATCACCCAAGATTATGTAAATTTTGTTTTCTGTCCAAGTAACATCTATAGAAATAACACCACTAACAAATTCTGGTTGAATTTCCTGTAAAATAAAATTAACTGTAGTAGTCTCTTCCGATTCAACTTCGACATTTTCCACAACCTGAACAGTGTAGCCATCAGCAGTACATGTAAGCGTATATGTGCCAGGATCTATCTGGAAAGAATAGCTTCCATCTACATCAGAATATGCAACAATATCAGAACCGACTTTTATAGCTGCATCTTCAATTACAGTTCCACTTGCTTTTGCAACAATCCCACCAACTGTACCCGGTTCATCAGGGCCTGCAGGGTCTTCCTCACATCCGAAAATCATAAAAGAAAAAATCATTGCAGGAATGATCAACCATTTGTAAAATTTCTTCATATTTCCTCCTTGAGTTAATTTTTATTCATACATTAAACTAAATAGAAAAAGTGATTTTAATGAGTCAAGAACTATTTAGATATTGATATTCCAGCCGAATCTGGAAAGGTCGATATGATCATTTTCATCGAACAAAATTCCTTCATTTTCCAGCAGCATTTTCTGAAGCTCATAACCATCTCCTGGATTCAACGATATCTTACCTTTCCTGTTTATCACCCGATGCCAGGGAAGTTGTTCCTTTTCCCAGGAAGAATTCAGCAGCCTTACTATCTGCCTGGCTCCCCGGTTATTTCCGGCATAAGTTGCTACCTGCCCATAGGTAACCACTTTACCGCTGGGTATATTTTTCATGATCTTAATTGCTTTTAAGGTAAATTCCGATGGCATATGTTTTTCTCTTTTTTCTTATGAACAGAGCAATTCTATTCCATCAATGCTTTAACAGGTTCTAATCCAAAAGCTGAACCCTCTTTGATAGCTTTCAATATTGTGCCGCCACCTGTGAAAAAATAGTACTTATTATTAGTTAATGCTTTTTTATAAATTGCCGGAAGCAGGTTCTTAAATTCCTGCAGGGTATCTCCACCACCGAATAATTTTGCAGCTTTTTTATTTTTATCGATCAAATCATACATGGCAACTGTTCCATCTGTAAAACGTGGGGTGAATCCCATTACAGCGTTCACAAAAATGGTGTTTGCCGAATTAAGAATTTTTTGAAGATGCTTTTCTTCAAAAGCTCGTGGAGCTGCATCCAGTATGTAGTTCAATTCAGTTCCTGCTTTCAAATCGTGGATATTGTGGGTTCTGCAGCTTCCTTCTGTTTTTTCTTCCAGCAGGTCAGATTCGATAATAAAGAGTGGTTCCACAATTTTGCCGGGATATTCTTGTGTTAGTTTAACGAATTCGGATGCTGCCTGAATGTCTTCATCAGATATTCCTTTAATGTGGAAACCGTATTTAGCACAAAGGTAGGCATTATAAATTACTCCTCCAATAATAAGGTGATCTGCAGATTTCAGAAGAGCGGTCAATGAGCCGATCTTTGTATCAAATTTTGAGCCAGCAACTACTGCCAGAAAAGGTCTTTCCGGTTCCAGAACTCTTTTCAGATTTTCAATTTCTTTCTGCATTAAGAGGCCAGCATACGATGGATGGTATTTTGTGATATTATATGTAGAAGCATGTGGCTGCCAGGAGCCAAAAGCGTCATTCACGAAAACATCTGCCAGGTTTGCCATCTGCCTGGCGAGTTTTTCAGTCTTTTCATCCTTGCTTTCTTCACCTGCAAACCAGCGTGTGTTGGGAAGATACAATCCATCAACATCACCTGCTTTCAGCTTTTCTAGCTCTTCCTGATATGAAAACTCAGATAAACCAGCATCTTTGGTGCTTTGAATTTCCGGTGTGATAAAAGTAAGTCCAAGTTTGTTATTCAAATATTGTACAATCGGTTGAACTGAAGTTTTTTCTGATATTTCGATCTTGCCTGTTTTTTTATCTTTTGGCCTTCCCACATGACTCATCAAAATTGGTTTGCCACCATTATTTAAAACTAATTTAATCGTATCGAGGGAAGCATCAATCCTGTATGGATCTTTTATCAATCCTTTTTTTACAACATTATGATCGACCCTGATAAGAACGATCTTTCCTTTCAGATCTGAATTCTGTATCTTTGGAATATTTATCATTATGCCTCCCGGAAAATAATTAATTAATGAGTTCTGCAAAATGAAAAAAGGCTGTCTTTCTGAGGAAATCTTCGAAGAATTTTCTCACGAAGAATCTCATTATAAGTGGAGATCCTTCCAGAGAACAACGTGCAAGATTCGTCAGGAAGACAAAAACACTCTATTTTGCAGAACTCTTATAAAGAATTACCGATAAGAGTTTTATTTTTTAATGATTTCTTGCAACATATTTTTTAATTTTTATAATAAAAAAAACCCCCGATCTAACGGGGGCGTAGATATGTAAGATCGAATGTTACTTCATCAATATCACTTTCTTCACACTGGTATAATCACTTCCATTATTATCTACATCGAACACAGCGAAATAGATTCCTGAGCTTACAGATTTATTGTTATCATCTTTACCGTGCCAGATAACTGAATGATTTCCAGCATCCAGTTTGCCATCAACAAGGGTTCTGACTTTCTGTCCCTTGATATTGAAGATTTCCAGAGTCACAAACGAGGATGTTTGCGCGACTTCAAATGAGATCGTAGTGGATGGATTGAACGGGTTGGGATGATTTCCAATTAATTTTGTTTCAAGTCCTGTAATATCATTCTGAGTATTCGTTCCAGTAACAGTTAAAGTTACAGCTACAATCGTCTCTTCCCTATCATCGGTTATAATTATCTGGCAAGCATAAACATCTGGTGTAAGATCGGATGAATCAAAGGTTATTTCCACATCTATAGAATCACTGCCAGCAATACTTCCACTTATCGGATCCAGCGACAACCAGGTTACAGGTTCGCTTAAACTTATGGTATAAGCTAAAGCTGCTTCTCCAATATTTTTCAGTTCCAGATATTCGATCAGGATTTCATCAGGCTGCATTTCGATTTCGAAGAATTCTGGATCGACAACCAATTCAGCAGGAGCCTGACTACCAGCAATAAAAATATGCGGATCGGGAGCACCAATAAATGGATGGTTCCTGCTTTGCCCTGATTCATCGGCAGTATGAATATAATATGCCACTTCTGTTCCCTGAGGTTGAGAAGGAATTATGCCTGCATAAGTAAAGTCTTCCACAAATGTCATTTGGACAGAAGTGTATTCACCGCCATCAACTTTGTAATAAACCAAAAGAGAATCGGCATATACAGGTAACCCACTGTAAGGAATGATATCTGCTTCAATCTCATAATCCGGTCTCTGCTGTTGTTCACCCTGAAGGGGAATATGACGGATGTAAAGCATATTCCTGTCAGCTGTTCCTTTAGTTCTGCAATGAAGTGCATCAGTGGAAGCCCAGCTTCCTGTAAAACCAAGAACTTCATAACCGGGCATAGCATCTTCATAAACCTGCAAAGCTGCGTTATCATAAGTTGCATTACCGGTTATCGGTACGAAAACCCTATCGTTCAGTATTAATGAGTTTGTATAAGGTTGATCATAGGGCGTATTTACTCGATAAACTTCATAGAGCGTTCCATAGGAAGAAGTCTGTGCGGCAAAATAAGCCGCTGTCTCTTCGATATCGTCGTATTGCGGATGAGTGACAGGAACTTCTCTTATCAATATTTTATCAACATCGAGATATTTTCCCCAGCAATCTATATGATCGATGTAAGTATTATTGGGATCAGGAACCTTATGATAGGTTTCAACTCCCAGGTAATCTAGAACGAATTGATCTATCTGAGCAATAGTAAGAGAAGGATTTTCTGTGATAACAAGCTCACTTGAAGCAGAGATACCCATACCGTCCGTCATATAGTTTCCACCGGTATGTATTAAATCCATTCCAAAAAGGTCTATTCCCAGAAAATTAGCCATCTCAATGGGAATATCATTATCGTTCGGTCTGGGTCGATTGTATGGAAAGTTCACAATTCCAACTTCATTATCGCCATCAACAACATACCAGGGGCCATAATCCCGTGTCCAGTGTGTATCCGTGGGAGCATGCAGGAAATTACAGTTTGCAAGGTTCACGCCATTTGAATTATAATAACCGATCACATAATCTTCCTGGGGTTGATTGAGTACAATGGTTGTAACTATAGTTTCCTGTGACATGGCAGCGATCAGGTTATAATTGATCCCGAACGGATAGCGTATCAAAACTCCTTCCGTCGGCTCAAATTCGGCAATATTGCGAACAGGTCCTATGGGCGGCTCTGTAGGATAGAAATCACGTCTTAAATCAACCTGCAACTGAGATTCTTCATAACTGAGCCAATGCCCCAGAAATGGATTTTCTTTTAACCAGTCTTTTTCCTGCCCTGCATTATATGCAAAGAGCAGGATACTTGAGATTATAAGAGATATAATTAGAATTATTCTTTTCTTCATCTGTACCTTTTCTATTTCATCATTATCATTTTCTTAATTTAAGTGTAATTGCCTACTTTAAACCCCCTATATCTCCCCCTAACTTAGGGGGAGAATAAAGAGGGGGTCAAAAACTACTTAAGCAGAATCATCTTTCTCGTCTTTTCGAAATTATCTGTTTTCATTTTATAGAAATAAACCCCACTGGCTGTGTGTTTACCGGTTTTATCCTTACCATTCCAGGCTGCCTGATGATAACCGGCACTTTGAGATTCGTTTATTAGTGTTTTAACTTTTTGTCCTCTCAGGTTGTAAATTTCCAACAGCACTTTTGTATCTGTTTTCAGACCATATTTTATGATCGTTTCGGGGTTGAATGGATTGGGATAATTCCCAATTAATCCTGTTACTGCAGGAATCATGTTGTTATCGGAATCAGTAGCTGTAACTGTTAAGAATACAGGAACTGTGAATTGTTCTCTCTCTTCTGTGTTTATTATGATATCGCAATTGTAGTCACCTGGTTCCAGTTCATTTGTATCAAATACTACATCGATTTCATTATATTCATAAGGAGCAAGTGAGCCGCTTGTTGTTCCTAAAGCAATCCAATCGAGAGGTTCTGATATTTCGATCTCGTAATTAATAACTCCTCCACCATCGTTGGAAAGAGTTAATATCTCAGTTTCAATTGTGTTCTCTTCCATCTCTTTTTCTATAGTGAGAGGATCTATTACAAAGTTCGGTGGTGTGGGATCGGCTATGGGAGGAAGAATTATATAATCCACCCAGACGCAATCTGCTCCACTAACCATACCAACATCTTTATGATACATCCATTCCAGTGTGTGTTCTCCGGCAGTAACATCAAAGATAACCTCTTCCCAGGGAGTTTCACCAGCCCATTTATCCATTTCTACACCATCAATAAAGAAGACCAGATAGTCATAATAATTACCTGTTGAGCTACCTACATCTTCACAGGAAGTTTTGCGATAGAAACTTATTTCACTATCACACATAATATCGAGTGTAAGAATTAATGAAGAGGTTTGATTATGATCAATTATTCCTGATTTGCCACAGAACGAACCTTCATACGGATCCGATGAATCTATGGTCCAATCTGCATTACCACTGAATTCCCAAGAAAAACTGGAGAAATCACCGGTTTCAAAATCTTCCAGCAGTAAACCAACAGAAACAACAATTGCATATTCGAATAAATAATCTCCTGCTGTGATTTCATAATTTAATGTAACTGGAGTACCTTCGTTAATTGATGCATCAGCAATAAGCTCATACATGGCATATTCAGTATTCCCAACTGTCATCTCACCAAGAAACACAGAGTTGTTTGTTATTGTAACAAGTTGATTTGTACTGTTAAGAACAGCCGTAGCATCAGGAGAAATTATATGTCCTTGATTCACTGTTGGGATCAACAAGGCAACTGTTTCACCGGGATCGATCATTCCATTATCATTTCCTGCAGAGTCATCAATTATGATCTCTTCATACACAATATACGGAGCGTTTGCAATAATACTAAAATCGGAATACCAGGTGTCTCTTCCTGTTCCTGTAATTTCGAGATTAAAAATAATTTCATGTTGATCGGGTATGTTCCCAGCAATATCAAAAGCAAAGGCATTTGTTTGAACTGCTGTGCTTTGGGCATTGATCGTGTTGTAATTTTCCGAATTATCTGTAATAGTAATAAATTCATCTTCGGAAGTTAACAATGCTACAACATCGTTAGCCGGAATATTGCCAATATTATTTAAGGTTACATCCAGAAGAATGCTTTCAGTATAATCTGCCAATCCATTGCCATTGCCTGCTGCATCGTTGATCTGATGAGATTCATAGATCACATAAGGTTGGTCTGCTATTATTAAGATCGTATCGGTTAAGCGGTTTTTGTTGTGTCCTATTATGGATAATGTAATCGATTCTGTAGTGGTAATCGGATCCAGCAGATCGACAGTCAGGTTTCCAAATTCATCTGCCACTCCTCTACCGATCAATTCACCATTCTGCATTAATCCCACACGAGCAAATGGAGCATCTGTTTGAAATACAATTTCTTCTGTTCCCAGCAATACACTCGGCAGATATGACGCCACAATATCAACCGGTGTGGCAGTCCAGATATCCATGGAAGGATCACCAAACAGGTTCTCCTCGTAAGCAGCCCATCGCATATATTCATCATAAGAAAAATATGAAGCATTATCTTCTTTTGAATCACTATTCACAAACCCGATCTGGGTGATATCCTCACCAAAGATGGCATCGTAAAATTGTCTGTCTAAATATTGTGAGGGGCTGTTTGTATTTCCGGGAATATACCAGCCAAATCTGGAATTTGCAATGCAGGCAACCTCACCGGTTTCCAAAGTGGTTATTTTTTCTGCAAAACAATCCTCACCATATCCATTACTCCAATGCCAGTTATCGAATGAACCATTATAGCATCCCTGAGAATATCCAATTACAAATCCCCGGGTAATACCATCGTTGGTTAAATTGGAAGTGGTAATGTCACTATTATACATTTTCATATTGTAGGTTGGACTTGAATGACCAAGATGATTTAGCAGGTTAATACCGGTAATATTGAATTGATCATAAAGATCGTATTTATCCCATGTCATATCTCTATCATAAAGCGTGGAAACTGAAAAATTAGCGGAAATTCCAACTGTTGTAAAACCGTGATTAGAACTTCCAAAGACAATTTCGTCCTTATAATCTCCACCGAACGTCCAGGGACTATTATTCAATTCCTCACCTATCATTAATGCTTTCTCAGTATCCTCAATCACAGGACTATCCTGATACATAGTCAATTTGTTAGTAAAATTCTGAATTTCGACAGCATCATCAACACATATTCTACCAATTCCAACCTCGGAATACAGGTCATATTCTCCCGGTTCTCCCCATTGATTATCTCCATCATTGTTCCAATCGGGACCCGTACCACCTCCCGGGCCTCGATCCAGACAGGCATAATACATATCTGCAGGAATATTGTTATCGTCGAGCGCAAACAAACCACGGTGAGGTATAATATCATGAGTTGGATTATTTGGTGCTGAATCACCACCAAGAATAACAAATGTTATCCCAGAATTTAGATAATAATCTATAATACAATTTCTTATCTTCTCCTGGTTATCCTGTCCTGTATAATTTGTATAGACATCTTCGGTTGTAATAGCTTCTACATAATAGCCGGTAGAAACTTTAAAATCAATATAATCCTGAAAAGCAGGCAGGAGAGTATTATTTGTAATTAACAGGATATCGCATTCTTCATCACGGTTCAACGAATAATTATATGTAGAAAGAACTTCGGGATTTTCCACTATCTTCGTAATTCTTCGATCTATTATTTTGGAATCCTGTAAAAATTGTTCCAATACACCTGCTCGTTCTGATTGCTTGGTAGTAATTTCGAGTTCGATTTCTTTTAACAATTTTGCTTCTTTCGCAGCAGGTTGATAAATTACAGGACAAATCAAAAAAGAACCGATCGAATGACCTGCCAGATACTGTGTGCTTACATGATCGATCATATTATCAGGAAACAGATCATAAGAATTATAAATAGTCTCATTTGGTTCAACTTCATAATTTTCTGCTTTCTGATATGTTGGAAATTTCCTACTTGCAGGTTGGATCGTGATATTATCAATTATTGAAAAATATTCTTCATTCAGTATTCTTATGTTTATAATTTCCTGTCCCTGAGGAAGTAAAATATTTGTACTGAAATAAGGTAATAATGGATTTCCTTCTTCGCCCATATTATAGCAATTCTCATATAATATTTCGGTATAATTTTCTTTCGTTACCATCTCAGGCATTTTAAATCTATATGTATGTATAAGTGTTTCTGCCAATAGGGAACCTACTGCAATAAATAAGATCATTAAGATCAGAGTTGTTTTCATTTTTCCTCCAGGATTAAAAAATTGGGGACATTTTTATGCCCCCAACTCGATTTATTAGTTATTTTAAAAGAATCATTTTCTTGGTAGAAGTATATCTACCGCTGTTACCTTCTGAAACCATCTTGTAGAAATACAATCCGCTACCAACTTGCCTACCTGCGTTATCTTTACCATCCCAGATAATTTCATGATAAGCTGCGTTTATCTGACCATCTACAAGCGTTTTTACTACAGAACCTTTGATGTTGTAAATCTTGATGTTTACATCACAGTCTTCTTTCAGACCAAACTTGATGGTTGTAGTCGGGTTAAATGGATTCGGGTAGTTGCCGCTGAGCTCTGTTTTCACAGGAATTATAACACCATCAGCATTTGTCTGAACGTGCTCTATAACAACGTCTACTGAGAGAACAGACTGATAACCACCGCTATAGACCGCTCTGATATTATAGGTGTAAGTACCGTTCGCAACATCTATATCAAGATAGAAAGTATCCTCAACGTCATCTGCTATCATAATCAGATTACGATATACTTTGTAATGGGAAAGTGCTCTGTTGGCAGGAACATCCCAGCTTACAAAGATATCCGCTCCCTGAGTTACAGCCTGCGGATTTTGAGGTGCAGGAAGAGTAATGGTAATTGGTTCAATATTGGAAGGCAGGGATTCTCCTACATCGTAGATTGCAGTAATGTAGTAATTATAATATCCAACGGCAAGTGCAAGATCGGTATAAGTGAGTATTGCAGGATCTGTGATCTCGGATATCTCTACATCATCTCGATATACCTTGTAGCCGGTAAGATCGCGAGTGTTATCTAATGCCGATTTTTTAACTCTGTTTGTGTTTGCTGTACTGCGGGTGGCAGATTTTGTGCGGCTTATTTCAGGAACATCTTCGTTAGTTTCTGGTACATCCCAGGTAAGTTCTACATCATTATAATCAAATACAATACAATTCAGTCCTTGTGGCATAGCAAAAGCTTCCAGGGCAAAATTAACTATTGTGGTTTGATTCACCGAAACCATCACATCTTCAACGGTGAGGTCATAATATCCAGCGGCTGTACAGGTAAGATTATATGTTCCTGCCAGTATTTCAAAGCTGTATGATCCATCGGGACCACTGATAGCTAAACCTTCAATATCAGCATTTTCTACAGGTTCACCTGTAGACAGATCGGTTACAACACCGGATACAATACCGATCGGCTCTATTTCTATCGGTGGGAAGATGATATAATCTATCCAGCCACAGTCTGAACCGCTACTATAGGAACTATCTTTATCGTATTCCCATTTAAAAGTATGATTCCCAGCAGTGATCTGATATGTTTCCTGACTCCAAGGAATTTCACCACTCCAAGAGCCCATTTCAGTATTATCTACAAAGAAGCGTAAGTAATCCCAATTACCTTCGGAAGAAACTTTTTTATAGAAGCTCAATTCACCGGCAGATAAAACATTAACTTCCAAATATAGAGAAGAAGTCTGGTAATCACCTATATCACCTGACTCAGCGCAATATGTTCCTTCATAAGCACCAGTTGATATAATCCAGTCGGCATTTCCACCGAACAACCAGTCAAAATTCTCGAAGTTATTGGTTTCAAAATCTTCGACAATAAGACCAACAACAATAGCGAAATTGGTTTGAATTGAATATGCACCAGCATCAACATCATACACAAAATTTAAAGGGGTTCCTACAGAAATTCCCGGATCTGCTGTTACAGTATAGACTGCATCTACGCTGCCACCAGCAATGATCTCACCCAGAATATAAGTATTGTCTTCAATTGTGATGAGCGGTTCGGTACAGGTAAGAGTACCTATTGCAGATGGAGATGTAGAACTACCTTCATTTGCAGTAGGAATCAATACAGTAACCGTTTCACCCGGATCAAGTCTTCCGTTATTATTGCCGGTAACATCATTGATGATAAATTCTTCTGCAGTAAGCATCGGTGCATGTGCGTCAATTGAGAATGAACTGATCCAAGTAGCCTGACCAATAGCTTCTACTTCAAAAGTTATAATATGTCCATCAGGAACATCATCTGCAGCTTCAACAGTAAATGCACCATTAACAGTTGCAATGGTTCCGGCAGGGATATTACCAAAGTTTTCCGTACCATCAATAATCATTATATAAGGATCTGTTGAAGTAATATTAACGATAACATTTGTAGCCTCGTCGCTTCCCACATTATTAACGGAAAAATCAAGATCTACCTGTTCACCGTAATCCAGAACTCCATTGCTATTCCCGGTAGCTGTATCATCGATAACATAACTATCGAATACTACGTAAGGTCCACCGGGAGGAATTACCTGGATCTGGCTTTCATAACGATAGAAATCCTGCTTTGTGATAACAATATCTACAATAGCAGGAGGAAGCTGAGGATCGATCGTGATATTTACAGGTGCACCTATTCCTTCTCCCACTCCAATAAGGACACCATCAACAGACAAAGCAATAAGAGAACCATCATCGACTGTTACAGTGAAAGATGTAAGACCACTTATAAGTACCGGGTCGTGTGCTATAGTAAGGTTTTGAGGGATAACAGAATAAACCGTACTGAACGCATCACCATGATGATGGAAAAGTGCATAGGTGTAATCTTTATGTTGTGGGTTATAGGGCCAATTTGATTGCTGCAGGAAGTATTTTCCAGCTGAATTGGCAAAGGCTGGAAGTATTCCCCTGTGGTCGGGAGTTGTGCCGAATTGAGGAAGAAATTCAGGCCACATGTTATCGTACATTCCCCAAACGAATGTATCGTTCACAAAGGAATAAGATACTTCGGATGCAGCATTGATGCCAAGCGCACCGGCATTTTCACCATTATAGGTGTGTCTGTGAAATTTCTCTGCAAAGCATTCACCGGTCATATTATACATACCAGTAAGACAATTAATGGAAAATACGTACACAAGGTCAGTATTTGTAAGACTGTTAATGTGACTGGATTGGAAATCAGGTTCACCCCAGCCTGTTGTGCCGCCGTGGTCTCTATGCTGAAGCATAAAGGCACCACTGTTGATACCATTAATAACATCGTTAGCATTGCCATACCATGTACAGTTAACTTCACCAGGAGTAGCAGGAATATATCCTAAACCACTGGGACCAAAGACATCCAAAACCATCCAGGTATTTTGATTTGTTGACCATGGACCTGTTATTGGATTACCACTATAAATAGCATTAATTCTATTAGCAGTTTTGCCGTGAATAACTTCCCAGAAACCTGCTACAGATTCAGAGCATATCTGAAACCAACGTTCAGTTTGATAACCCAGGGCAGTAATAGGATTATCATAGAAATCGGGGTTCGTGGGAGGTGTACGTTCATAATCGAGGAATTTTGTGATCATGGTTTCCAGATGAGTAGCATTCTGGGCTGTCATCCTGGCCAAGGTAACATCGGGCATCATGTTGCCGCTTACATCAGCATAGATGTTATCTGATGCGCAGTAGCCGTTCCAGATCGGAGAGACAACGGTGTTGCCTGTTGTGCCGTAATCACCCAGCAGAAGAATAGCTGCCGGTGCAGGATCCCAACCAGTACCGGGTGCCATGATATCATTGATGTAATTCTCGATTGCTGTAGGTGTGTTACCGCCAACTTCGGCTGTGGTTTTGACCACGGTGGAAATACCCTGCATGGTTCGGAAAACTTTGATCGAATCTGCCCAGGCTAAAAAGATTGCATCATCGGGGCAGATGATAAGATACTCAGCACCATCCCTGGTGTTCGTATGATTGTAGTTCATTCTAGGCAGTGATCCATAGTTCAGGAAAGTATCAGACAATATCGGATCCCACCATCTGCTGCGTAGGTTATCCGCTCCAAAATGTCCATTACCACCGATGAAATCAACTTCCAACTCGATATCACGGTAAACGATAAGTTCGTTAGTTACAGGGTTGTACTGGAAGGGTGTGATACCTACCATCACAGCATCGACCCCGCGGATCATGGTCTGTTCACCCAAAATTACAGGATTAGCAGGATAGAATGCATCTTGATTATAAATGCTTAGATCCTTTGTGTAATCCAGTGGACCATCGTCCGTATCCCAAGGAATACGGGGAGCGGGTACAATTTCTACATTGTGGAATGCTTCGGTGCGTGATGATACGATGCGTAAAGAGGCAACAGCCCCTTGCGGAAGTGCAATATATCTTCCATTACCGGGAATATTAGGTGCTCCTGCTTCATTCTGCAGAAACGTATTGGGAAGAATGATACTCTGCATATCCTCCCCGTTGATCCTGACATCTTCCAGGGTAAACTCATCGATGGAAAATGTGATTCCTACTCCGGAACCACTTATCCGGTTAAGGTTGAATCCTGTTTCACTCCATGCGTCATCATAAGTGACGGTTTGAGAAGCGAAAGCCATTGTTGCAATTGTAAAAAGAATTGTTAAAATTGCAATTTTTGTTTCTTTCATAATTTACTCCTTTTTATTTTTTTAACACATTTTTTACAAAATCATTTTTCTATTTCAGTAGCAGCATCTTTCGTGATAAAGAAGAACTACCCGTTTTTAATTTATAAAAATAAATACCGGAAGAAACAGGTTTTTTATTTTTATCAACACTATTCCAATCAAAAGAATAAGCTCCAATTTCCAGCGGTTTATTCACCAAGGTTATTACAAGTTGCCCTTTCAGATTGTAAATATTCAGTTTAACATTTGATTCTTCCGCCAGATTAAATCTGATAGTTGTTTGCGGATTAAATGGATTGGGATAATTTCCCAATAATTCCGAAGCAACTTCAGGTAATTCATAATCTACACTGGCAACTCCTGTAGGTGGGAAAACAATCTGATCTACCCAGGCGCAATCTTGTCCACCGATAACACCTCCATCTTTTTCGTATGCCCATTTGAAAGTATGATTTCCAGGCTCCACAATAAAAGAAGCGAAATTCCAATCTACCACACCAGACCACTGTTGTATAAAAATGTCATCCATATAAAATTTCAGGTAATCGAATCCTGATTCTGATGACACTTTATAATAAAACGAAATAGTAGCAGGAAAAGTTGTTTCCATACCTACAAAAAGTACTGTTTCCTCATTATGACCAATATCTCCAGATTTTGCCGAATAAACACCATCATATGCCGTACTTGTATCGATAGTCCAATCTGCATCTCCGCTAAACTGCCAGCTAAAGGCGGAGAAGTTTCCCGTTTCAAAGCTTTCTGTTTCAGTATTATAAAGTTCAAAATTGAAAACCAGATTATTTTCATCTATCATAATTTCTGTTTCCAACATTGCATATCCTTCTGCTGATATTCGTACAATGTAAGTTCCTTCAAATATAGAAAGCGTATATTCACCTGATGAATTTGTAAAAATCGGTTCCAGGGATGTTTCCAGGAATATGAGCTCTGCTCCTTCGATAAATTGTCCTGTAATGCCACTGGATACAACACCGCTGATAGTTCGTTCAATAGCGTTTTGCAGGATCACATCAAGAAAAGTTATATTATTGTCAACAACAGTAATATTCTCAATTATTTGCGGAACATATCCGTAAGAATGAAATTCAAGGTCATAAACCCCGGGATATAACATCCGATGATAATTACCGAATTCACCATCGGAATAGATTTCTGAGTTATCGATATCATGATCCAAGGTGGTGACCTTTGCTCTGAGTGGTTCTCCATTAGAATTTGTAACAAGTCCTCTTACCCCGTACAGACATTCTTCCATATAAAGCAGGAATGATTGGCGATTATAGTTCCAATGTGCATCCAGTTCGTTTTCAGGAAGTAGTGATACATCAGAAAGTTCCAGAGTCATCTCTCTACAATGATGGAAATAATTCATATAATCTTGTCTTCCACCATTTATAGTATACCAGGCATATCCATTCGTTATTCCATTATTAAATAAATTCATATAATCTGGAGGAGCATGTATATGAACCGTATCAGCATAAGTATGACAAACATCCTGCCACCAATCGTCATCTGCGGAGAGCTGTGCCCATGTATCCCAGGGATAATTCACAACTTCTGCCCCACTGTGCAGATTTGATGAAAGAACAAGATTATGTTCATCTGCAAAATCCATCATGAGAATAGTTTCCGGTTGATATTCATTTCCGTCAGGATGAGGACCATCCTCGGGATCGGGGTAATTTCTATTCAGATCAACGCTGTTGGCATTATTTCTTGTTGCATCCCAAACCGTATTATTTCCACCTGCATAAGTTCCATCAGGATTAGAGAGAGGATTTATGTATAACTCGATATTATCGACAATATTGGTGACTCTATCATTTGTTCCATAATTCTCTGTCAGATAATCTATCAAACGGAGAAGCATAATAAATGTAACAAGTTCATTTCCGTGCATTTGACCAGTATAGAAAAATTCCGGTTCATCTTCTGCCAGATCAAGGTTATCGGTAATTTTTGCTACAATGATCTCCCTTCCTTCTACAGAATAACCCATACAGGTAACAGAGCAGATATCTGGATAATCCGTTGCAAATTGATACATAAGATCAACATATGTCTCATAAGTTGGATAGGTGTCCCAATTCCGCATTGCGTCGATGTTATCTGCCATTTTAGGAATTCGTAGTTTCCCCGGATGAGGTAATTCTGTATATGAATATCCAAGTTGAATAAATTCAAATAATTCTTTTTGATTTGCATAAGCATAAACAGTATTGTCTTTAATGTTATCGATTGATATTATTTTAGTTAATTTATTTATTTCTTCTCTCGAATTTATCTGAAATTTGAAATAAATCTCATTGCTTTTTGCGTAAAGTGGAACAAACAGAAAAACCAACAATGCGAGAACAATAATCTTCTTTAGCATCTATGCTCCATTATTTTAATAACAGGACTTTCTTCACGCTGGTATAATCCCCACCATTATTTATATCGAAAAGAGAAAAATAAATACCACTTGAAACCTTTTTCCCATTATCATTCACGCCATTCCATATAACCTGGTGCATTCCTGCACTTTGACCCTCATTTACTAAAGTTCTGATCTTCTGACCTTTAACATTAAATATTATGAGTTTAACCTTTGATTCATTAGCCAGACTATAGCTAAAGGTTGTACTCGGATTGAAAGGATTGGGATAATTACCATAAAATTTACAGTTCTCAGGAAGTTGAGTATTTCCAGCATAAACTATACTCGTTGACGGGAAAGAGATATCGTCTATCCAACCACAATCGGAACCACTGGCAACAGCACCATCTTTTATATAAGCCCATATAAATTCATGCTGCCCTGCCAAAACAGGAAAGGATTCAAATCCCCAGGAAACATTTCCACTCCATTCATCTTGAAGTTCATTATCTATGTAAAAGCGTAAGTAATCATAATTAGCTTCCGATGAGACATGACGGTAAAATGATATTTCATCCTCTTCCGGTACAAAAATAGTTACTTTTAATTCGGAAGATTCATTATGACCAATAAATCCGCTTCTGGCAGAATAGATGCCGCTGGCGGCTGTGGAATTATCTATATACCATACATTATCCCCACCGAACTGCCAGAAGTTGGCAAAAAAGCCTGTTTCAAAAGTACCATCATCAAGTTGATAAAGCTCAAAATCTATTTCGTTGTTCTGGGCAGTGACTTCGATTTCTCCGATAAAAGATGCATAATCTGTAGCATAAGTAAGGAAATTATATGTGTACTCATAAACATCAGGAATAGTAAATTCGCCATTTTCATTTGTTACCACAGCAGGAATATTAAAATCCTGAATATCTACTATTGCATTGGCAATTGGTAATCCTGTATCACCGTCTGTAACTGTTCCCGTAATATCAATTGTAAAAGTATCTGGTAAAAGGGCAATATCAAGAATAGTTTGTCCACTATTCGAAATATCAATATTTATTACAGTTTGAGAAACATAACCATAGGCAGAAAATATTACATCATAACTTCCATCCGTAAGCAAGCGGTAGTAAGTGCCAAAGTCTTCATTACTCATAATAGGATAGCGGAAAACGCCGGTATCATCTACACCTTCCACAAATATCTCTGCTTGAACTGGTTCACCCGTATTAAAATCTGTAATATGACCGGTGAGAACTGAGTAATTAACTCTATCCAGAAGGATCATTGCAGGTTGAATGTTTTCATTACAGATACTTTGTACTTGCGCAGCAGGAGGAATGAATTCCGTAGCCAGTTCGATAAGAAAAGAAAAAGTTCCGTGCATGCCATAAGAATAATCGTCTGTTGTTCCCATAGCAGGATAAAGTTCCCAGGCTTGCTGGGGATTATAACCCATGGGAGTAGCAATGGCAATAGCCAGTTCTTCAAGTGCATCATGATCGGGTGCTACAACTCCATTATTATAACCAAATGGAAAGAGAACCAGTTCTCCATAGCTATGATAATTTAGCCCTGCAACGAAATGGTGGGAGTCCATGAGTTCTTTCATTGCAATTACTTCAGGTTCGGAAAATGCATAAGGGCCGTGATAAGTTTGAGAATTAATATTTCCTGATGCTCCCACATAACCCCACTCAAAACCATAATTCCTATTCGGATCTACACCATCGGGATAATCATACCCACTACTCGGGGTAATAAAACCATTTTCGTCATTATCGCGAATATTCTTTCTCCACCACAGGTTATCCTCATCGGTGACTATCTTGTGCCCATTTGGATTTACCAGCGGAGCAAACCATATTTGAGTGTTGTCTACGTTATCTGTTATTGTGGGATCTACCCCGTAATTGTCGAGAATATGGTTGAGAACAGCCATAGAAACTTCCGTGCTGATAGGTTCCCTGGCGTGATGTGCTCCCATAAAATAAACGCATGGTTCATCCTCTTCGGTTTCAACGTTATCAGAAACCTTCAAAGCCCACACTTCATGATAATAATCATCATAATTGGAATTACCGGCATCGGAATATATTTTTCCCTGACTTTCTCCAATATCATATAGTTTACAAATATTCGGATTATCGAGTTCTATCTGTTGAAGTTCAGCCAAAACATCATCATAAGTACGATAACCATCTAAGTCTCTGCCAGCGATCATGTTTTCCCTGAGTTGTGATTCTGTTTGAGTTATTTCAATCTCATATCCGCGAGCTTTAATTTCTCTATATTGTGTTTCGTTTACCACTAAATCCAGATATATCCCAGGATTGAACGATGCAATGTCAAACTCTTCTAAAGAGAATTCGTTCACAATTTCCCGGGTAGGATTATTGAATCTAATAACGAACTTTTCTTCAGCTAATAAACTATTAGTAATAATGAGTAATAAAAAGCAAATAATTATAATATTAACATACTTCATATATTCCTCCATAATCATCCAGATAGACGCAATATTTGTTCCATTTGCTTAGAACTGGATTATATAAAGTAGTATTAATTATATACTTTTATTGTAATATTATATAAACCTTATCTTAATTATTTGATGTTTTTTCAATTAGTTTCAGAAGTTCATTATACAATTCTTCAACTTCCTTGTCACTGACCTCTTCTTCCGGGTCGGATTCATGATAGGAAAGTCCTTTTTCAAGTGTCTGCAAAGCTTCTTTATATTTCCCAAGTTCCTTCTGTATCCTGGCTAATTGCACATAGGCATCGAAATGATCTTCACGGACTTCAATTGCTTTTATAGTAACAATTTCCGCCACTTCATATCTTTCCATTTTAAGAAGCGCTTCTCCTTTATGACGCCAGGGGCACGACCATTTTGGAAAATCTTGATTTAATTTATTATAAATCGATAGACTTTTTTCAAATTGTCCAATATCTAGAAGCAGATTAGCATAAGAAAATTTATTCCTTGTTGAAAGGGAATCCAGTTCCTCTTCCAAGGTATTCATATTTTCCTGAAATTCATTCTGGAATATATGTGCCAGCATTAGATGAGCTGTATATTTAGAATCTCCTTCAAGCTGAGCGTTATAATACTCAACAGCTTTTATTAGATTTTCGAATGTAGGTTCTTTTTGATAATTCATATATTCCTCGAAATCACTACTACCATGCTGTCCGAAAAGACTTACAGCAATAAAAAGCACTATTACAATAATCTGATTTTTATTCACGATTTTCTCCTCTTTTTCTTTATAATTCAACGGGATACAAAAAAAGTTGGACACAAAAATAAGTCAAAATAATTTTGCTTATTATGCGCGCCCGTGGCTCAATTGGATAGAGCATCTGACTTCGGATCAGAGAGTTGAGGGTTCGAGTCCTTCCGGGCGTGCCATTATTTTTATTGAGAATTTAATATTGAATATTTAACAGCAGATGACGAAGCGTATTATTTTATTAACTAATGGCTTTAAAAAAAATATTGTTCTTATTATGCAAAGTTAAAATTCTGTTCTCTAATAATCTTTACGCAGGCATCAACAGCTGATGCATCATATTTGATACTTTTATTCTTAATAATTTCTTCCAGAGCCTTTTCTATACTTAGCGCAGGTCTGTACGGACGATGAGTTGACATGGCTTCTATTACATCGGCTACACATAATATCTTTGCTTCAATAATGATATCATCGTCTGTTAAGCCATTTGGATAGGAAGAACCATCAAGTTTTTCATGATGTTGTAGAACTGTTTTTGCAACAGGCCAGGGAAATTCGATGGTTCTTAGAATATCATATCCAGCCTTAGAATGAGATTTTACAATCGCAAATTCAATTTCAGTCAATTTTCCTGGTTTACTGAGTATTTCGGAAGGAACATGGATTTTTCCGATATCATGGATCAATGATGCAATTCGTATTCCGTTTACCTGATCCTTATTCAGTCCCATTTCTTCAGCGATTTTAGTAGCAAGTGCAGCTACTCTTCTTTGGTGACCGGCAGTGTAGGGGTCACGCATTTCCATAGCGGAAACAAGTCCGTTTACAGTTTCTTCCATTAATTTTTGTAGTTTGATGTTGCTTGTTTTCAGTTCATTTTCAATCTTTTTCCTAAAAGTGATATCACGAAGTGTAGCCAGATAGACTGGTTTATGTTCCCATTCTGTTTCCACTACATGCATTTCAATGATCCGTTTTTGTCCTGATTTTTGTTCTATCTCAAACTCGCAAAATTGTTCACAATCAAATTTATATTCAAATTTTGTATTAATCAGTTGTTCTTTTGATTTCTCGAAGAGCATTTCTCCAGCATTATTAATAAATTGAATCATTCTTTTTCTATCAATAACAATTATGACATCTGTATTTTCCTGGATCAATTTACGAAATCGTTTCTCACTTCTGATTAATTCCTTATCAGCATTATATTTATAGAACGCAATTTCAAGAGCGGCATTTAAATCTATCTCTTCAAACGGTTTTATCAAATAACCATAGGGATTTGTTTTTTTGGCTCTTTTAAGAATTTTATCATCGGCATTTGCAGTTATGTAAATAACCGGGATATCATATTTGCTAATTATTTTTTCTGCTGTTTCGATGCCATCTAATTTACCTTCCAACATGATGTCCATAAGGATAAGATCAGGTTTCTCTTCTTTCACTATTAAGAGCGTGTCCTGACCTGTTGGCACTATACCGATAACATCATAATTGCAATTAAGAACACATTTTCTAATATCCTCAGCAATAATTCTTTCATCCTCAACAATCAGAATCTTTTTCTTCATTTACCATCCAGATATCAGATTTTTCTATTTAAACTTTAATGCAATAAACATACCACATTCTGGCTATTGTATGAGTATTGAAATAACTCTTTAAAATATTGATAGTTAAGATAATATAATAATTAAGTTAATTATTAATTGTATGAGTCAGAAGCAGGACAGATGAGACAATGTGATACATTAAATTCTGAATAGGCTCAAATATATTTCCGTAAGAAATCTGCCAGCCAGGATGTATAGAAAAGCGCCTAAAATAAGAAATGGACCGAAAGGAAATTCTTTGCGACGATCATGACCGATTACGATCAGGATGATCAGGGCAATTGCAGAAGAAAAAAAGATCGTAAAAATGGTACCAATAATCCCGATAAAACTACCAATAGCGGTCATGAGTTTTATATCACCTCCACCCAGGCTTTCCTTACCTGTAAAAAGTTTGAAAACATATGCAGTTGCCAGGAAAACCACGAAGCTGAAAATAGCTCCGCTTAAAGCTGATTTCCATGTAACATCAATAGCAGGAAGAAAGGAAACAGCTATTCCTATTACTATAAGCGGTAATGAAATTACGTCGGGAATGATCTGCTGGTTAAAATCAATAAAAAAAATTATTATTCCAGCGGAAATAAATATGATGTATTTTAAAAAAACAGGATTTAAACTGAAACCGGTGGAAATATAGAGTAGAATAAATAATACAGGTGTGAGAAGCTCCACCAGCAAATATTGTATGGGAATCTTAAAACCGCAGTTCCTGCATTTTCCTTTAAGAAGCAGATAACTTAATATGGGAATATTATCTGCAGGTTTTATTTTCTTATTACAATGTGGGCAGTGCGAGCCGGGAAAAACTATCGATTCTCTGCGCGGGATACGGTATATGCAAACGTTAAAGAAACTACCAAAAACTGCACCGAATAAAAAAATAAAAAACGCTAAAATAAGCATAAAATAAGGGAGGAAGTTTCCTCCCTTATTATTTTATCTTTAGAAATAGTAACCTAAAAGGATACCAAACGAATAAAATTTTAAATCATAATTTTCTTTTGCATTAGAAATATTATGCAAATTGATTGAATTCCTTAACTCAATTGAAAAGCTATCTTTACCTACTCCAATACCAAGAACATTGTTAAATTTCCATCCAATCCCAAATACTAAATCAAACTGTAGAGATTTAATTTTATCAACTGATGAAGATACTTTCGAGGAAGAATAAGAAGTGAGTGAGTCTAAGTCATCGTAATTATCAAAGTAATTCTCTAAAACATCTGATAAATCAGTATTATCTATAATTTTTAAGTTAAAACTAGGACCTACATATAAAAAACCTGAATTCATGACAAAGTTGATTTTATCTTCTGTAAAGAATTCTCGTTGAAGTTTGAGTAGCAATGGAATTTTAATGTAATCTACTGTTGTTGAAACTTTATTAAATCTGAAATTATCTGCATATTCCATCATTGTGCTCCCATCAAATAAGTGATTATAAAATGTTTCATCGTATAATTGATATTGAATCGAATCATTATAAGAACTTATCAACGGTACATAATCTCTGAAATTAAATTCATAAGTATTCCTTGTCCAATGAACTTCGGGTTGAAAAATAAAACTATTCCTACCCTCAGATAGTTTATAACATAAAAATACTCCAAATGAAAATGATGGTTTAATTTCTATAACATCTGATGTTAATAAATATTCACCAATTAATATCTCGTCAGAAATCACAGTACTATCTGGAGAAGTTGTATCAATAAAGGATAAATTTTGATACACTTTATAGTTGATACGATAAACGTCATTCTCTCCAATGTTCTTTGAGAAAGTACTTCCAAAATCAATACCCCAATCAATAATTTCGCCATGAATTGAAGAAATTATCAAAACAAATAGTGCAATGATGAATAATTGTTTTTTCATTTTTTATTCTCCTATTTTTTTATTTTAAACCGTGACTAATAGCCAATCCAAGATTAAATACAGGTAGATAAATAATTTGCTTAAAGAGCATTACTTAAGCCCGGAATCAATAATTAATGCAAACCCTGTTTGATCGCCAGTCCCAGCTTGAAGATTGGAAGATAAGTAATAATGATAATCCCTCCCACTACGACCGCCATGATGATGATCAATATAGGTTCGATCAATGAAGTTAATCTATCAATAACAGAATCAACCAGCTTTTCATAGAATTCTGCAGCTTTATTTAACAGGCTGTCCATTTCTCCGGTCTCCTCACCGGTAGATATCAACTGGATGATAGTAGAGGGGAAAACACCGGTTTTTTTAAATGCACCAGCCACACTGTAGCCTTCTTTTACCATAACCCGTGCTTTCCTGATCGCCGATTCCACTACTGCATTCTGCACGACATTTTCCACTAATTCCATCGCCTCCATGATGGGAACACCAGCAGCCATCAGAATACTGAAAGTACGGGCAAATTTATTCATTATGGAATTACTGAGAAGGGTACCGATAACCGGGAATTTCAGCAGAATACTATCCACAATATAACGTCCCCGATCGGAAAGATAAAATAAAAAGAAAGCCATAATAGCAGATAACAAAACCAGAAAAGTGAGAAAAGCGTTTTCACGAATGATATTACTGATGGCTATAGCTGCCAGAGTAGGTCCGGGAAGATCTGCTCCAAAGCTGGTATATACACCCTCGAACATCGGGATGAGAAAATAGAACAGCCCCCATACAACGATCGCCAAAAATACCAGAATAAAGATCGGATATGACATTGCCGACCAGACTTTTCTTCGGGTGTCTTCTATCTTTTCCAGATAATCGGAAAGTTCATTTAAGATTGTATGCAAAGTCCCGGAAACCTCTCCTGCTTTTACCAGGGAGATGTATAACTGGTTAAAAACACCCGGATGTTGTTCAAATGATTCGGAGAGACTGAAACCTTTCTTGATGTCATCTGCAATGGATTTTAGTACTTTCCTGAACTTTTTATTCTTTTCTTCCTTTTCCAGATTGGAAATGGATTTTTCAATAGTTAAACCAGCTGAGAACATTGTGGCTAACTGTCTTGTAAAAAAGACGAGTGTCTTCAGCCCTATTCCTGTCTTGATCTTATAAAAGGTCAGCATCAGTTTGTCGAAGAGCGTGAGTTTCCCTTTGAAAGCACCCTCCGAAGTAGATTTAACCGATATTATTGTTCCGCCTTTCTTGGTTAGATTTTCGACTGCCTCATCTATATTGGCAGCTTTTAAAGTACCTTCTAAGCGAACTCCTTTTACATCTTTGATAATATATTGAAAACCTGGCATAGATTATCCTTTTTGTTTTTAATCTGAGATAGTAAGCTTGATCACCTCGTTTATGGAGGTGAGGCCCTGTTTCATCTTCAGTATTCCACTTGCATGCAGCGTTTGCATTCCGTTCCGGAGAGCTTCTTCCCGAATTATATCCTGATTTTTCCCTTCAAATATCAATCTTCTGATTTCGGAAGTTATTTCCAGCATTTCAAATATACCTGTTCGCCCCGAATAACCAGTATTATCGCAATGAATACAACCTGTACCTTTTTTAAATTCTATCTCTTTTGCCTCTTTCGGATCGATACCAGCATCCTGCAATTCCTGGGGGATGGGAGTGTAATCTTCGATACAATTCAAACATATTTTCCTGACCAGCCGCTGAGCCATTACCAGATTCAACGAAGAAGCAACAAGATATGCCGGTACTCCGATATCAAGCAGACGGGTAATTGTAGAAGTAGCATCGTTAGCATGCAGTGTGGTAAAAACGAGATGACCAGTAAGAGAGAATTTGATGGCAATATCTGCTGTTTCTTCATCGCGTATTTCACCGATCAAAATGATATCTGGGTCCTGGCGTAATACGGAACGTAATGCTCGGGAGAAAGTCAGATCGATCTTGGCATTTGTCTCGATCTGAGTAACCCCATCAAGCCTGTATTCAACAGGGTCTTCCACGGTTACAATATTATTCTCTATATCCATAATCTCTTTTAATGCTGCATGCAGGGTAGTAGATTTTCCACAACCTGTAGGACCGGATACGATCGTGATTCCATAAGGACGACGAATCCATTTTTTGAATACTTTCAGGTTCTCATCGGTAAATCCGAGAGTAGTCAGATTAAAACCAAATTCTCCTTTATCGAGTAGGCGCATCACTACCTTTTCACCTGTAACCGTAGGAGTGATGGAAACACGAACATCAACGCTTTTCATAGCAGTTTTCAAGGAGATATGACCATCCTGTGGAAGCCGTCGTTCGGCTATATTTAGTTTGGACATAACTTTTACCAGTGAAACAATACCGGCGTGTAATCCGATAGGAGGCGACATAACTTCCCTGAGAGCACCATCGATCCTGAATCTAACCCTAGTATTCCTGGTAAGTGGCTCGATATGAATATCGGTGGAACCGGATTTGATAGCCTCTGTTATGATCAGGTTTAAAAGCTTAACCACAGGAGCATCGGCATCGGTCTTGGAATCGATAGTTATCTCGTTCTCATTTTCATCGATCGCTACGAATTCAAAACTTCCTACTGCATCTTCCATCTGCGAAGTAGTTCTGATGCTCTTATAATATCTTTCCAGGGTATCCGTTAAAATGCTGTCACCAATAAGCATCGGGATAATAGGTTGATTCAGTATCTTTTTCAGATTATCATGGATAACGATATTTTCGGGATCTGTCATGGCAACTACGATGGAATCACCCTGTTCCCTGATGGCAATAATCCTGTTTTCTACGGCAAAAGGTTCCGGGATCAATTTAATAATATCCAATTCCAGATCGAGTAGTTCTTTTTCCTCCACTATTTCGTACTCCAGTTGAAGATAAAGAGCATTCAGTAGTTCTTTTTCGGTTATATATCCCAGTTTGCGTAGGGTTTCGCCGACTTTCAATCCGAAATTATTCTGTTTTACTATAGCTTCTTTCAGTTGATCTTCGGTAATTATCTCACGATGTATCAGTATCTCACCGATGCGGGCAAATTGAGGGTTAAACGTCATCTACACTCCTTTTTCTGATGTGATCAAAGCTTAATCAATCTGTATACCTGGTTAATGTTATGGTTATATTATTAGACGTCTGAGTTCCCAATATCTGGGCAGTAACCGTTCCGGAGGTTGATCCTGGACCTGCTGCTGTGGGCGCAGGACATTCATACTTCTGGAAGCGCCAGGTTTTTATCACAATCCCGGCTTCATTTGTATAACCCGTATATATTCCATCTTCCGGATCACCGAGAGTGGAAGAGAATAATATTTCCTGATTATTTATAGGATTACTCTGACCATCTATAACTGAGACATGAATATCCGAATCTTTGGGATCGTTATCACCCGGAATGACCCAATCCAGATGCTGCGGAACAGCAGCAATATCGATGACCGGGTACTGGATCGGCATGGTTATAGTGCCCTGAGCTACAAAGTTCTGTCCGGGGATACTTCCTGAAGTCTCTACCTGGAGCACCAGTGTATCATTAGTATGCAAACCGTCATAATTGAGCAACGTAAAAGCAACACCGGATAAGGAATCACCGTTTGTATTTTCATTACCAACATATTGAGCAGCTTCTATCAACGCCCAATCCGGATCATCAGGTAAGGAGAACCAGACTGCTGTACCATGATCAACCGGGTTACCGTAAATATCATTCAACAGAGCTGCGCACTGGATCTGCCAGATACCGGCTCCCATATCCGTTCCGGAACTGGCTTCACCTACGCTGAATGCCACGGAATTAGGGGGTCCTGCATTTACCACTATATTGGTTTTGATCGCATTGATCTCCTGTTCGTTTGAATTAAATGTATATGCTTTCAGCGCCACTGTTCCAGAGAACAATCCGCTGCTTACGGAAACTATTGCATGACCATTAGTAGAAAACACACTTAACGAATCGGTTGAAGGCATGAATATCTGGTTATTGATATTTGTTCCCTCGGGTCCATTGATAAATTTAAACCAGACTTCTGCCGAATAATCGATCAGATTTCCGTTAACATCATAAAGATCGACCTGAAATTCAAAGGATTCCTGTCCACCTGTTCCCTGCACCTGAATTTCTACCTGCCCGCTGAAAGCAAACCTAATTGAATATACTTCATCCGATATTACTGTAATAACCGTCGAAGCAAAGGCGGAATCGGCAATTGCTTCGATTATAGCAGAACCGGCTGTTATTCCCGGAGAGAAAATAGTTTCTGCAAATCCCAGGCTGTCTGTATTATCATATTCGATAACCGAACCGAGAGTAGTTGAGAATTGAACTCCTACTCCGCTTTCCACAGCATTATGATAGCGGTCTTCTACCTGAGCTGAAATAAGTACATCTATATTGCTGTTCGCTTGAACCTGTGTCATTTCCGGGTAGAGGTAAAGATAACGTGGGGAACCGGGATGTATGGTTATTTGCGCTGTTTCTACAAAATTAGATATCCTTGCCGTTATCAGGGCAGTTCCACTCTGGGTGCTGGCATTAAAATATACTTTTGCCTGTCCGTTGGTAGTAGTTGCCTGAGTTGTACCACCCAGTTCATTTCCTTCCGCATCCTGGAAGAAACCTCTGGTCGTTTCAAAAACGATCAGGGTCCCATTTGGTACATTTCCCAGCGCGTTCATTGCTGTTGCCCGGATGGTAGTAATTTCATCAATATTCAATTCGCTTGAATTTAAGCTCAATTCCAGGGATTCGATTGCAGGTGTTTCTTCAATTACAACCTGTACCTGCTTTGATTTATCTGCAACGAAAGCTTCAATAGTGGCAATACCCACATCTCCGTTATCCCAGAAAGTAGTGGCAGCTACTCCTGTGCTATCGGTTGCGATCTTATAGATCAGGTTACCAATATCCGTTCGGAAGGTTACATACTCACCTGCAACTGCAAAATTTTCATCATCTTTCACCAATACTTCTATCATAGAATAAGTTACATTATTATCCGCATAAATAGTATCGGGGTCTGCCTTCATATAAACAATGCGATAATCCGGTTGCTGAAAAACCCGGTTATCACAAGCAGATACTGAAATCACAATTATAAAAGCTACAAGTGATACAAGTAATAAAAACCTATTTGTTTTCATCCTATCCTCCTATTCGTTAATTTGCTCAGGTTCTTCTTCGCTCTGAGCGGTCTTTTCTTTAATTAATTTTCTTTCCAGTCTCTTATCAATATCATACTCGATGTTCCGATCGCTGAAAGTTACTACCCGGGGAGTTATCTCTATGATCAGGTCTGTATTCTCTACAACTTCATACCTATGCTGGAATAATTTGCCCAGAAGCGGGATGTCTCCCAGCAATGGTACTTTATTGGTCTTTTTAGATATTGTGGAATTCAGTAATCCACCGACAATTATCTTTTTACCGTCCGGTACGGTAACGGTTGTTGTGATCTTTCTTATTTTTGTTCTGGGAACATAACCACCCACCAGTTCGATTACCGAACTGACTTCAGGCTCGATCCTGGTGGTTATCTGTCCGTCTTTATTAACCGTGGGCCTGATTTTCAGCATAATTCCCACCTGTTCCCGTTCGACTCTGATCTGTTTATCATTATCTTCTACTACAAACGGTACGATCTCTCCGATATGGATCGAGGCTTCTTCACCGTTTAACGCCGTTATCCTGGTATCTGTCAGAAGTTGCGCAGCATTGTTTTCCAGCAACCAGTCGATAGTGATATCAAAAGCAGTTAATTGACGGCTGAACTTACCGACATTATCCCAGTTTTCCATTTTTTGAAAGTACTGATCTTCGGGTAATTCGCCTAAATCAGAAAGATTACCAAAGGGAATGGCGCCGGTTTCATCAAAATAATTGAACGGAAGTCCTACTCCATCAGCATTCACGGGATCTTCGGCAAAGATGGTAGTTAATTTGTTTAATTTAGACCAGTCGATCCCAATTTTTTTAGCATCTGAAATCGATATTTCAATCAACCGTGCTCTGATCTCGATCTGCTTCTGCGGAACATCGATCTCTTCGATCCTATTTCTGATCTCAGCAAAGGTTTCCGGATTAGCACGCAGAAGAATGGCATTCTGACCAGATATGGCGACCACTTCACCGGGCATGATACTTAGTGCTGTAACGATCTTATCCACATCAACATAGTTAAGGTGAACGATATAAGTACGTTCTCCAATTTCTTCTTCGATCCTTTTTTTATCTCCCACTAAAAAAGTTTTTTCTCCTACCAGACGGTAGGATAGCCCAATGGATTTCACCACTAAAGACAGAGCTTGTTCGATCGGCACATCTTTCAGGTGGATCGTAATCTTTTTCTCTTCTATTTTTCCCTTGTCTTCATCAGCTTTTTCCAGAGCCAATACGATATTGCAACCACTCAGTTTTGCCATGGTGGAAACTATGTGAGAAACCGAGGCATCTTCTGAATCGAGACTGATCTTTATATTTAAAAGGTCAGTCGTTTCATCTGCGGCAAAAAGGTTGAGAGATGCGAACATGAAAATTCCCACTAAGACTAATCTGAGAGTCTTTTCCAAATTGTTTTTTACTGATTTCATTTATTCTCCTTTTTGATCTTTACCAATTATATTCTCTATCTTTGGAAGATTTGATCTTTTTTATCTCTACCGGTTTGGGAGGAAGTTTCTGAATGATCATTTCACTATGATTTCCCTTGTTTGAATATTCGATCTTTCCTTCCTTGATATCAATTATCTTGCCCAGTGTAAAATAGTCACCGACCTCATACAATCTGGTTTTACCCTGGTAAGATATAGCTGCCAGTTTCTTGCCTATTGCTGGAATTATGGTCGATTCCAGTCTTATTATGCTCTCAACCTTGTCCTTCCACTGTTTTTCCAAATTTCTTCTGGTCCTGACGATTAGATTCTGTTCTAAAGGATCTTTCCTGACCGTGAAGGTAAAATCCTTCCTGTCCTGTATTGAACGCTCTATATCCTTGATCTGGTTCAATAATTGTTCGCTTAGAGCTATCTTTTTGTATTTTGATTCTCCAGGCACCTGTTCTACTTTCTGATATAGGTAACTATTTTTTATACCAAATGTAATAACCAGTATTATCACCAGAGCAATCACGAAATCTTTGAGATATTTCTGTTCCACTTAAGCCTCCTTGATAATTTTAAATGTTGAAAGTTCTAAAATGACTTTGTATCTGGTAACTGTTTCTTCTATGTTACTGATCATTTTCTCGGAAGTAAGCGGTTGAACTTCAAAAGTATTAATTTTGATTATATAATCAAAACTTTCCAGATCGGATAAAAACTTTCCCAATTGCACAAAAGAGCAGTTGAGTTCCATAATATATTGCTGCTCAAGAAAACGTCTTGACGTATCGGAGATTTTCGGGAAGAGTGAATGTACGGCGATCTGGTATTTATCTGCTAAATCTGCCAGCTTTTTTATGAACATGTTAACTTCATCAGGATTACGTTCCTTCTTTTTAATCATGCTATTATATATCACTTTCGATACTTCCTGCAATTCCCGGTTCAAGACTTTGGCACTGTTCAACTTTTCCTGTTCAATTTTTATTCTATTATCATATTTTTCTATCTTATTGAGTTTGGAATTGATGGTACTACTGCTCAGAAAGAAAAAAAGCAGTGAAGTAATAATCATCAAAGCAAGCAGGATCAGGTAATTTCTGCTCATGAGCGGTCTCCTTTTTTATCGGTTTCGGGCTGTTTACAATCGATCTGAAAACGCAGAATTTCCACATCTTTTTCCAGGTCCCGTCGTAATTTTACAAATTGAATACTGGGGAAATCTGCGCTGATTTGCTTGTTATTCTTTAGACTGGTGATGAATTCATCGATAAGGTCGAACTCCTTCTGCTTCTTATCCAGTCTTGTAATGCCAAACAGGCTCAGGTTGTTATTTTTAAAAGAAAAATGGGTTATTGCTATCTTGCTGGTAGTTTTTTCAGAGAGAGCCACCATTTTTTTTGCCCAGAAAATTCGCTCATTACTTATGCTTGCCAGTCTTTCCAAGTCTTTTGAAGAGAGATATTCTCCGCTCACCTGAAAAGCTGCTATTTCCTTCCTTATCTCTTTTAAGAGGACTCTTCTGCTTTCGATCTTACTGTTCAGGTCTATATTCAGATAAATAATGAAGCCGGTACAAATAATGGTCAACCCAAAGAAACTGATCACAGTGTTTCGGAAGATTCTCTTCTCTTTTTCTATCTGCTTTTTTAATTCGCCATACTTATTCAGATTAATATTGAAAAAAAATTGTTTCATACCATCTCCCCTATTCCGGTCTCATTGCCAGCCCCAAAGCCAGTGCAAGCTGCGGGTCTTGCTTGTCTTTGAACTTTTCGGGCATTTCCAGATTTACAAATGGATTAAATACTTCCGTCGGGATATTCAATTGCTTTTCCAGAAATTCCGGTAGCCCGGGAAGTTTGGCAGAACCACCGAGCAGAAGTATCTTTCTGAAGTCGCTAGTACCAGCTTCTTTAACATAGAACCTAATGGAGCGTTTCACCTCTTTGGCAATTTGCTCTTCAGTAGTTTTTTCCGTGATATCCAGAGCAATTAGAGAAGATGATTCTTCATCTGTATCATCTTTTATCAATCCATGTTCAAATTTATATTTTTCTGCATCTTCAAAAGAAAGACGATGCTTAACCATTACGTCTTTGGTTAAATGATAGCCGCCATAGGCAATATCACGGGTAAAGAATTTTGCTTTAGGTCCTAATATCACCATGTTCGTTTTGTGCGCACCGATATTGAGCAGAATATAGACCCCTTCTTCCACAAATGCATTCAGGAAAAAACTGTTGGCAATACCCAGCGATTCGATATCCACGACACCGGGAGTAATACCTACCGAGGTTAAAATATTGGTATGTTCCTGGAGCTGAGACTTTGTAGAAGAAACCAGTAAAATATTCATATTATTGGTTCTCTCTTCCACACTTAATACCTGGTAGTCCAGAAGCATTTCAGCACCGCTTATCGGCAGGTGTTTCTTAGCTTCGAAAAAGAGTGCGGATTCCAGTTCTTCTTCGGGTAGAAAAATTGTTTTGATCTGCTTGATGCTGGTATTATCTCCTCCGAGAGAGGAAACGATATGCTTGATCTTTTTGGGATGGATCTTCAGTGAATTCAACATCCCGGCAAGAACAGGTGCAAAGCGGTCGGAAGAAAGATCGGAAGGTGTATATTCCATACCTTCGGGGATGGTTGAACGACATTCATAGTTCAAAAGCTTAAATCCTTCATGCAGTTTCTTTAAGTGAACCAATTTTATGCTGTGACTACCGATATCCAGACCGATCGATTCCTTAAAATGTATTTGCTTCTTTTTTGCCATAATTCCTCTTTTATTTAAATTTATAAATCTTAACCGGGCGGGATCTTGAAATACCAGGTACGTTGGTCGAAAGATGAGAGTGCATTTCCTGCCCAACCTCTGTAGATCTGCGGATAATCAGGTGGTTGTACGAACATGAAGCGGTCATCATAATGATAATTTTTATTATAACCGGTACTGGGATGATCACCATCGAAATGATAAACTTCAAGATCCCACTCGCCCTGTAATGAGGGAGGATGATTATAATCATCACCTCCCGAGCGATGTACAAAACCTCTCCTCCTCTGAGCTATCGCTCCCCACATATTGATCGTTCCGCGTTCGTAATATATAGCATGTCTTTCTTCAGGCCAGACGGGATTGTACCAGGGATAATCCGTACCATAAGGATATACGTAATTTGACGAGTTATTATTTGGATAGGAATAAAAATACGGTAAATCTTGATAATTATATCC
This sequence comes from uncultured bacterium, assembly GCA_965370415.1. Lineage (GTDB taxonomy): Bacteria > Cloacimonadota > Cloacimonadia > Cloacimonadales > TCS61 > JACNIV01. The sequence goes on from CBDUTJ010000011.1 coordinate 62,801, forward strand.
GCAGGGATAGGTATCAGGTGGTGGTGCTCCATGCAATGCAAAACCATATATACTGGTTGGTATATTAATACTAATGGGAAAGATATATTTATGAAGATCTACATAATCGTATAATGTATCGATATGAGGTGGATATGGACTCTGTGCCTGGAAACTGGGCGTCGAGCCATGACAGTGATGATATTGAAAAGTAAAGATACCGTCATAGTGGCAAGCCATATCCCCGTATAAATTCACATCTCCTTCACCAATAGCGGCAAAAGCACCATAGAGATTTATATCATTGCAGTTAGTATAAATTATCTCATTAGTTTCAGGGTCGCGGTGTTTATAGCGAATTAATATCTTCTGCTCCGAGACCAGACCGAAATAGTCCGATAAATTGGGATTTTCCGGATCATCCGGCGGTTCACCGGGAGTAGTATTCACATAAGTAATATCGCCAACTATATAAATCGTATCGGAACAGCCCCAGGTTTGCTTACCGCCCACATCACCCTCTATCCACAGCTCACTCTCCACAAAGATCGAACCGTTACTAAGGGCACCACCCGGACCCTGTATCCAGAGAGTATCATATATAGTTATATAGTTCGTCCAGATATGATCGGAATCTTCATACCAGTTCCCTCCGCTGGCAATGACTGCATTTACTTCGTTAACATCTGACGGAAACCAACTGTAAACAGGGAATTCTTTAACTTCTATTAATTGAATATCGCCGTACATACTGGAGTATGATGTACCGTTTATCGTAACATAGACAATTTCCATCTCGGGGTTAAATGGTCTTTGACCGTTCTGACGGATAAGTTCGGCAGTAGGTTCAAAGAGTATATGGGAGGAGGGATCACCTTCACCCTGAAACCAGCCTCCCCTGAAAATTTGCTCCATCGGTGCCCCTGTTTGGTCAAGTCTCACCCCGCTGGGATGGTAACGAAATACACCTGCTGTGGTAACCATGTCCCAGAAAGTGGGCCAACCATTGTTGTTGCCTCCACCAGCACATTGTATCCAGATATCGGTATTACTATGCACTTTTCCGTGAAGAACGTCCGGTCCCCAGAATTTTACCCGTGCTGCCAAAGCACCGCCATCCGCATTTTCGGAAGATTCATTATCCGAAAAATACTGATATTGCGCCAGACTTTCACTCTGGATCAGTCGTTCGGTGTATCTTTTTACCGGAGATTTTCTTGCTCGAGTAAAATGTTTTGCTCGTTTGGAAGTAATGAGAGTTTTTACAACAATTGCCTGCGAAGTGGGAAAGCCCATGAAATTTGTGAGGCTTGTATGTTCTTTCTCCGTTTGTAAAGTATAAGTTGTAGTTCGTCCCGGAAAGGAGATTTCAACATTCCTGCCGGGTAAAGGTCTGTTCTCATTGAAATCGATTGCCATCTGACTTCTTTTCATCTCACTACGCATCAGGATTTCCTGCTGTATCATATCGATCTGATAATGTACTTGATAATGATCATATTCTGCAATTGCCAGTAAAGATAGAGTGGAGATTACGGATATAAGTACAACAATAATAGCAACGGATATTAAAAAAGCTCCGCCCTTTTCGCTTTTTAAAACAGCTTTTATTACAGCTCTCATTTTTTTTCTCCTTTAGCCAGATCAGCTATTTTGAACCTCCAACAAATACAGAAGTTCTATATGTAATAGTTCTTGTATTCTGCAGGATATCGTCTTCCGAAGATTGTCGCGGAGATTTTTTTCGGAAACGCACTTGTGCTACCAGTTTTATCCCGAGAACAGCAATGTCTTCAATAGTTCCCTTTTCCACAGAGAAAATATCTTGATTTGTGATTCGAAATTGAGGGATATTGCCAATTTTGCTGGTACCCGTTGGAAAGATACGTTCATTCTGATATAGTTTGTATTTATACTGCAGAGTCAACATCATCTGTCCGGTGTCAGACAAAAAATATCTGGCATAATAGTTTGTACCTTGTTCAATAATTACAGGTTTGATCATAACAGAAGAACCAGATAGTCTCTCCACATTATCCGCAGTTAACAATCCGATCAATCCCTCATCCGTAACTCCTTGTTTTAGATATCCTTGTCGCATGGATTCAATCACATAAAATAGTTCATCCTGAAGTTGTGTAAATAATTTTGTCTCTTCGTAAGCATTTACGAAATTGAGCATAGCTAGAGTCAGGATAATAATAACCAGTGTTACCAGAGGTAGTGATGCGACCAGATCGATAAGAGTTATACCGGATCTATCTTCGATCTTTCTATAAATGGTCTTTCTAATGTCAGCTAAATTCATTTGCTTTGCTCTTTAATTTGTCCTTCTGAAATAATCTTCACGAAGCATCAAAGTCCTGGTTATGTTTTGATTTGAACTGAGAAAAGATAAACCACCCTCTTTCCAGGTTATTTCAATTTTAATTATGTCATAAACAGCATGGGGTTCTACAGCATTATCCGTCTGAAAGATGGGTGATATCAGGCGTATCTTAGCCATTAATGGTTCTTTCCCATCTCTTTTGTCGAGAACAAAACTACTGGGAATGGTCGATACTCCTTCGATCCCTATAAATATGACTTTCCCTTTATTATACCTGTTATAGTATTTGACCAATTCAATCTTACTGCTGGCATATAATAATGCAGCCCGGTAGTGATAATTTTCTATGGATTTGGATCGGGCATACATGGTGGTGATAAAAAGCCCGCTGATAGCAATAGTTACAATTACCAGCACTGCCAGAACCTGGATCAATCCGAATCCATCTTCGGATAGATAGTTCTTCACTATCAAAATCCTACTCCGGAAGCAAACATTTTCTTGTTATTTGCTACTTCCTCTGCTACTAACCTGTCCAGATAACCATTCATAACGTGGCTATAAAGGGATTGGTCTAGAGACTGCATACCCTCTTTTGTCCCGGACTGAATAACAGACGGGATCTGATATGTTTTTTCTTCCCGTATCAGGTTCCTGACAGCCGTATTGGCTATCATGATCTCCAGAGCAGGTATCCGGTCGGAATCATCTTTCATCGGCAAAAGGGTCTGGGCTATTACGGCCTGCAAAGACTCGGAAAGCATGGAACGAACCTGAGCCTGTTGTTCTTTGGGAAACATATCGATCATTCGGTCGATCGATTTTGTAGCACTGCTGGTATGCAGAGTAGCAAGCACCAGGTGACCGGTCTCAGCAGAAGTTAGCGCCAGAGAAACGGTTTCCAGGTCACGCATCTCACCTACCAGGATCACATCGGGGTCTTCACGTAGTGCAGAACGCAGAGCTGCTGTAAAAGACCAGGTATCGTGTCCCACTTCTCTCTGGTTGATCAGTGAATTCTTGCTGTAGTGAATGAATTCTATCGGGTCTTCTATAGTAATTATATGGCAATGCTTATGATCATTGATATAATCAACCATCGTGGCAAGAGTTGTCGATTTACCGCTACCTGTGGGTCCTGTCACCAGAACCAATCCCCTCTGCTTCATTGCCAGCCTGCTCAAAATTTCAGGCAGATGAAGCTCCTCGAATTCTTTAATAACATTGGGAATAACCCTGAAGGCAACACCCATACCATTTACCTGATGAAAAGCATTTACCCTGAATCTGGTATTATCATCGAGTTTGGTAGAAAAATCGAGTTCCAGTTTTTTCTTATATATCGTTCTTTGAGATTCATTCATTGTACTGAATATCAATTCTTCCACCTCTTTTTCGCTCGATTTGGGAAGATTCAATTTTTTCATCTTTCCCAGAACGCGAACCATGGGAATCGAACCAGCACTGATATGAAGGTCAGATGCGCCTGCATCTGCGGTAAATTGTAATAGTTCCCTAATAGTCAAAGGATGCCTCCGGATTAATCTATTATATCGTCTTCATCTTCTTCTTCATCGATTCCATAGCCGTGGAATTTAGCTTCATCGACATCATACCATACCTGCTTTCCTTCACCCTGAGGAAATTCGGAAGTAGAAGTGGCAATATATTTTTTGGGGGGATTACCTACAACTTCGAAATCCCAGTTCAATTCAGTTGCTCTACCAAGTTTTGCATCTTTCTTGGCATCTTCTACAGAATAATTCTCTGTACCTCCATAGGTCTGCAAATGAACTCTGTAGGCACTACGAAGTGCTGCAATTGCAGTCTGGGCTTCTGTTGCCCGGGCTGTTTTAACATAGCTCATATAAATGGGTACCGCTATAGCCGCTAAAATTGCAATGATAACAACTACCACCAGCAATTCAATTAAACTGAATCCTTTTTCATTTTTTAAATTTTGAAACATTCTTCCTCCTATAAATTATCATGCGTTAATTCCCGCAATTTTCGTTCCGACTAATTTATCTTCTTATTTTTTTGCAAGAAATATTTATTTTATATTTCATATTTGCTTATTTAAAACTTTGATAAAACTCATAATCCATTGAAAAAACCTTCATTGCTTAACATATAGCAAAATGGAAATCCAAATACAATATTTTAAAGAACATTTTGTTTACACCTGCATATATTGTTTACATCAGTATTGTTCGCATGATGTTATAATATTGGATAGGAAGCAGAATTCCCGAAATGATGAATAACAAGGAGAGGATAATTATTATCACACCTTTTCTAACAGCATTTTTTCCTTCGATAAGACGTGTATCTTTTATTACCTTAACACGTGGTGGTGGGAATTGTGATGTTTTCATTGTCAATATCCCCAACCGCAAAAAATAAATTCCAGCTCCTGCGAAAATGATCATTAACATGAAGATAATTATTTTCATTGAATATATTATCCTTTGCAGAGCTAATTCGGGATATTCTTCCGCCAGTAATTTTATTCCCGCCAGATAATTCTGAAAGTAAAAGATAAAAACAATACCTGCTACAATCAGAAAAAGTGTAATTAGAAGAATTTTTTTTCTGAAATTCTTATCTGTTTTAATTATTTTTTCATTTCCCATTTCTCTTTTCCTTGAAAGCAAATCGCCCTATATGCTAGAATAATTCGCATTTTTTATTTTTATTTCATCAAAACCATTTTCCTGGTCTCACCCAGGTTTATTGTTTTCATCCGATAATAATAAATTCCTGATGATACAGCTTTGCCGTTATTATCGGTGCCATTCCATATAGCAGTATGGTATCCCCTTACTTTATTTTCATTTACCAGCGTTCGTACCTTCTGACCTTTGAGGTTGAACACCTCGATAATCACATCTGTTTCTTCTTTCAGACTGTATTTTATAGTTGTTTCAGGATTAAACGGATTGGGATAGTTGCCACCCAAACCTGTTATATTTACAGGGTAGATTTCAGGTTGTGTGCCAGCAGAAGTTTTTTCAATTGATTGTGAAAACGCTGGTAAAGATTCTATGCCGTTCGTATGAACAGATGTTATGGCAAATTGGTAAACATTATTTGGCAAAATAATCCAACTTGCATCATTATAAAAAGTATCTACAATTCCGGTAGCTATCAAATCCCAGTCATTTGGATAGTTATGCAGAACTTCCAGGAAACGGTATATGTTGTAGAATTCAAACTCTCTGGAAGTCCGGGACATGTTGCTGAAATTTTCTCTTGTGATCAATGGTTCGGGTTTATTCTTTTGAACATAATTATCTGAGTTCAGTGTATTTCCCATATCGATGCCGTAAGCACGTATCATCATGTTTTTCTGGAACATTGGTCCCCATGAACCGATATCGATCCAGGTTTCTCCTGAAGTCCAATCGGTTGTACATAATTGTGTCCCGGATTGAAACACCCAGGGTTCTTCCACACCATCATCCAAACCCATAGAAGTATATTCACCCGGAGTGCCTACTCCCACCAGAAATCCTTGCGAAGCATTTATCTGTTCGGGAAGTTCATATATATTCCATTCATCATCAACATTTGCAATAAGAAGAGATTCATACAACAACTGGTCTGGATCGGGGTTTCCAGTTTCATCGAGACCGATTAGATACAGTTTAACGTTGCTATGGGTTCCATAGGTAGAAGTTAAAAGCCAGTGTATTTCCTGTAAAATGGCAATATTGGGATGAAGAGCACCGAACACAGCATTTGCCGGTGTCGTGGTAAAACCAACTTCATTATCTACAATACCATCATCATAACGGAATTCTCCGCCACCCTGACCGGGTGATGTCCAGATTATATAAACCTCGGTACCTGGTTCGTTCTGAACCGCAATTACATTTCCCGGTGGGAAGGCAATTTCATTGATAATAATTGTTCCCAGATCGAGGTTTACACTTCCTACCTGCACTTCGTCGTTGTAATCATCATATCCTTCGAATACTATCGTAAAATCATAAGTTATGTTCGTGTAAACATCGGGGAAAAGAAAGAACCCGTTTTCATCTGTATATGTTTCATAATTGGCAAAACCAGTTAAAGTAACATAAGCACCTTCCAAACCAATAGTGGGATAATCGCTGCCTACCACAAGTCCGGAAACAGAAACATTACCCAGAGGTATCAGATTAAAATCAACTTGAGTGGTCTGATTTTCAAAAATCTCCATCTGCACGGTTTGTGGTGAATAGCCAAAAAGTGAAGCAGTGAGGTTATAAACTCCGGTAAGAATATTCCCGAAATGATAATATCCCTGTTCATTTGTAAAGGTTAGCATCTGATTCTCTTCTATCAGCACTTCAGCTCCTTCTAAAGGAGTTCCCAGGTCATCGTACACATAACCTTCTGCTTCACCCATTGCACCCTGGTAAAAAGTGAATGTAATATTTGCAAGCAACTCGAAAGAAAAACTTACGTCAGGTGGATTGTAGGGATCAAGAACAATACTATTATCACGTTCATAGCGTGTTCTATCTATATATTCAAGAGTTTCATCATGATAGAAACGATCCATATCTCCATAGTTCTGGGTATCCATCGGACGATGCACCATCACCACCAGATTGCTGCCTTCGTACATGTAGGGTGTATTAAGCTCTATTATTACATCATTCTGCCCTGACAAATAGTTGACGTTACCATTGAATACCTGTGTTAGTTGTGTGGCCGGTATCCAGCCATTAGTAAGATTCGTCTGGGTTGTTTCTCCCATCCAGATAGCTGTGGGTTTATTAGTTAGAGTGTTCACAAAATTATTGTAATAGGTTAAAGCTGTAATTAATCCTGTTACCCCACCCATTTCCTCGGTGAAAAAAAGACTTTCAGTAAGACTATTCAAATACTCGAAACAGATAGGGATTCTTTGATTTAAAATAGTACCATTCCCCACAGAAACCTGTAAAATTCCTTGTGGAAATACTTCTACTTCCAGATACGGGGTGATATCGTTTATTGGATTTTCATCACCGGTTAATTCCACTTCACCGTAGATTATGGTTGTTCCTGGAGGTTCATCGGAAGGAATATTCCAGACAAGAGTATGTACAACCGTTTCTTCATAGGCAATTGGCTGTGTAATATCAATGAAACTTAATTCTTCTCCATTTTGTTTTTTCAGTCTAACTGTATAACTATTCTGAGTATTATAGCCAACATTCTTTACAGTGATTTCATAATTTTCCGTATTGCCTGCGTTAACGATAGTAGCACCATCAATTTCGATTGCAGCGAGATCGATATCATAAGTTATTAATGTTCCGGAAAGAACAACATTATCAATATACCAGTAATTAATATTCCAGGAATAACCATCAAAAACCCATGCTACTCGAAATGTTGGAGAACCAACATCAGGATTCATTATTGTGATCTGCTCTTGGACAGCATTAAATGATGAAGATGGGAAAGTGGTTACAATGTTCCAATTATTTCCATCGCTTGTTGTTTCAAGTCGAATCGTATAATCACCACTAAAATCATTGTTTGTGTGAATAAATTCCAGGTCTAAAGAAGTTGCTCCCACTGTATTCACAGGTAAGCTTATCAATCTTTGAACAGCAGTTGTAGAAGGAGACCAGTAAAATTCGGCTTCAGGTGCAGTTCCTCCAGCATAATTACCAGTACCCTGCTGCCAGTTTATTAGCCCGGAACTGGATGTTGTACTCCATTCGGTAGGAGGAAAAGTTCCACTGAAATCTTCATCTATAATAATTTCCCCAAAAAGAAAAGATGCTGTTAAAAGAAAAAACAAAATTAACAATTGTTTCATATTAATTCCTCAAATTTTTACCAAATTCTTTGCAATATATATTCCAAAAAAAAATATATGCTACTTCAATAATTTATATTTTCTGTCAAGTATATCATGAAATATTAATTGACAAAATAAGATATGAAGTAAATAAATTTAATTGATTTGAAATGGGGTTATTTTTTATGAATAAAATATTTTTTATTTTTATCATATTCGCATTCTTTTCTCCTATCTATGGAATTGTTACTGAAACTGCTTCCTTTAGTGAGTTCCTGTACGGTGAGACAGAAGAATGCGAATATGATAACTGGATATCTCATGTATCGGAAGGAATAGCTTCAGAAGACTACAATTTATATGCTCCCTGGGAAAGGCAGACCAATGGCTTCGGAGATTTTTACCTGGCAACAGGTGATACTCTTGAACTCTGGGAACAGGTTATCACTGAATTCATGGATGGTGAATATGAACTAGCCCAGAACCTTATCAACGACTACCAGTTCCCATATCAGGTAGTGGAATTCAATGATACTGATACAGGTAGAACATATTATATCCTACGTGAAATCCTGAATATGGAATACTATGATGACAACGGTACCATTGAACCCTATGATGATGAAGCTGGTTCTTTCGATTTTGGTTGGGGACTTTTTGTATATAATCCACTGTCTTCCATGCCAATTATTGTAAACGTTGTTCACCCCAACGATGATTTCATTGTCTCTGCTGTAGCACACAAATGTTTTGTGGAATGGGATGCAATGTTCCTTACAATATCCGGTGCTGGCAGGGAAGTGCAATGGACAGAAGTAGGAAATTATTCTAATTCCAAATCATTAAGTGACCCATCCCGTAGAGAAGCACACGCTTATAATACGGTATACTATGCGTTCTGCGATAAAATTAGACAGGCTTTTAGTCGTAGAGAATTTTCTCCTCAAATACATAGTTACGATTGGAACAGACATGATGGCTATGCTAATTGCCAGATATCTGCAGGTTACAATAAGGGATGCCCGAACTTACCCATGCGCGATCTTTCTGATCTTCATCTGGATTTCGTTAATGCCAGTACACATATTATCCATCCTGCAAATTCAATTGGAAATAACTCTATAGTATATCTCAATGACTTTTATGCTGTAAATTACGATATCTATGATTTTCTCTTTTACTCTGAAACGGGACGTGTTTATCCGGTGAATAATCAACTTGATCTGGAAGGGTATTCTCAAAACAAACAGATGTTATATACTTTCGACAGTTGGAATAGATATGATGTTTTTGAACCTTTTTTTCACTTTGAAATGGATGAGCTGCCCAACTGTTATCCGGAAAATGAAGAAGAGTACAAACTGTTTTACGGATTCGATCCGGATACTGGTTTTTTTGATATGACACATCTTTTCGACCGCACTCTGGAATTCTATGCTCCGTGGTTAGATGCAATGACCGAGATATTACCGGAAACGATTGAACTGGATGATCAACTTATTCCCAATATCCCGCAAAATTTTTTCATAACAGATCAAACGTTTAACAGCATTGCTTTAAATTGGGAACCGATCTCCTGCTATGATTTTTATACTTATGAAATCCTTTATGCAGATGAACCCATCACCGGTATGAACTATTCTGTATACAACAGAAATGACAACTCACTTTTAGCCAGCCCCCGGGAAGTCTCGGCTGAAATCAACAACTTAACTTTGAATACTCAATATTATTTTAAGATTAGAGTTTTGGATTATAATGATAATTATTCTCCTTTATCGGAAGAGATATCTGCTTATACTGCACCTGTAATTATTGATGAATTTGCTGCTTTTGGAAATGATGATTATACTCTACTGGAATGGACAGTATTACAACAGGACGGAAATCAAGGCTTCAACGTTTATCGTCGCACCAGTGAAGGTGAATACATATTAATAGATAGCTGGCAGACAAATCCCGGATTACAAGGATCATCCCAGCCAAATACCGAGTACCAATATATTGATAATGGTGTTGATAATGAACAATATTATTATTATCAATTATCATCAGTAAACAGCATTGACACGGAGTTTTTTCACGATGATATTGTTTATTGTTATCCGGCTGCTGTATTTGAATTGTATATTTCTAGCCAGAACATCACAATTACAGACACTATTGCTTTTTCCAAGAACCCCTTTGCAACCGATAACTTTGATTATTATTATGATATAGAAAAAAGTGACCCGCCTTCATTTGACTTTGTTTATGCTGCTTTTTATGAAGAAGAATGGCAATCGAGAAACATGTACCTGGCAAAAGAAACTCATGGTGATTTTAACCCTGATGACTATTACAAAACCTGGGAATTGCATATTACTTCCGACCAATTTTCTGAACTCTTTGAGATTTCCCTTTCACCCGATTATTACCCTGAGTACGGTAAACTATACATCGAGGATAACCAGACAGGAGAGTTTGTGAAATTAACAGACAGCAACATGTATTTCACTATTAATAGTTCGACTCCGCTTTTTTTCACACTGTATTGGGGAGATCTCAAACCAGAAGTTGTTTTTTCCTATAACGTAAACCAGATTTATAAAAGTGGTGAAGAAATAAATATCAATTGGACACTGAGTTATGTAAACCTTGTGGAATTTCTCAACATTTCCATACAAAATGATGAAGATAGTATTCTTGTTGCTTCACAAGTAGATCCAGGCACAAATCATATTACATGGACAGTTCCCGATGACATAACCTTACATAACGGTAAAGTATATATAGATGTTCTCACTTTCGATAATGAAATAGTTCGGGCAATATCAAATTACAGCTTGGGAATTGTACCGGAAACTAATACCATTTCCTGGGATGAGGGTTGGCAAATGGTAGCTAATCCGTGGGTCCTGGAGTTTAATTTACCGGTCCAACATGTGTTTGGTCCTGATGCTGAATTGTATATTACTTTACCTCAAAACCAATATCAATCAGTTAACCAGTTTGAGTTCGAACAGGGTTATTGGCTTTATACGCCTACAGCAGGAGAATATTCCAATAGTGGAGATATTCAGGAAACAACTTACGAAATTCCCATGTCTCAGGGATGGAACTTGCTTCCAAATCCACATCTCTGCAGTTATCAACCCAAAGATCTACTGTTTGATTATGACGGAAATGTTCATAGTTTCAGCTATATGTACAATCATCAACTTATCTCCTACGCCTTCTTCCAATATGAAGACTCAAGTTATAAAAATGCAGAAATAATTGATGCGACCAGTTCATTCTATGTTTATGCTAATGTTGATTCTTTTGAGACTCTATCCTGTAAATTTACACCCTACTATTCAGCTTACTATAATCCCGGATATGAAAAAGATTGGATTTTGAATTTCACTGCCAGCCAATTTGATTCGGATAAAATGACCTTGGGGGTTTCAAGATTTGCTTCCAATGATTTTGATTTTAAAATGGATTTGCCGGAACCACCGCATAAACCTTTTGAGGAAGGTATCGAACTATATTTTCCAAAAGATCTATCCATTGATACTCTTTTCATTTATGATAGACTGCATCAGGAAATAAAATTACCAATGAGTGCAACCTTGCCCGAAGTCAAAACATGGGATTTTGCACTTAAAATCAACCTGCCGGATGCAGTTATTTTGGAAATGGATTTGAGCGAACTTCCCAATGGTTATCATGCCAGCATCAGCATAGATGGCAATAGCTGGAACGAACTGGTAAGCGGAAATTATATTTATTCGTTTTCTCCCACACAGATCGACACCCTGCAAGGACAAATAACTATCACAAATGAATTGTGGACTTCTACTGAAGAAATCGTGACCTTCAGATCTGAACTGATCAATTATCCAAACCCATTTAATCCTGCTACGAATATTCGCTTCAACATCGCTTCCGAATCGGATGTGGAACTTTCTATCTATAATATAAGAGGTCAGAAAGTACGAACTCTCTGCAAACAAAAACTGGAAAGCGGAAATTACGAATACACCTGGAAAGGACGTGATAATTCCAATAAAGTGGTAGCTTCAGGTATTTATTTTATCCGGTTGAAAACTAACGACAGTAAAAGAATTCGAAAGATATTACTGTTGAAATAAGTTTTTTTTATTTAGAAAAAAGCCCCGAAAATCTCGGGGCTTCTATATAAGAAAAAATCAGACTATTTAAGTAAGATCATCTTCTTTACAGAAGTATAATGATAAGTTTTCATTTTATAGAAATATATACCGCTGGAAACGGATGCATTTTTATTATCAGTACCATTCCACATAACTGTATGTTCACCGGCTGAAAGAACCTCGTTCACCAGTGTTTTAATTTTCTGTCCTTTGTTGTTATAAACAATAATTTCAATGTTGCTTTCTTCAGGATTAGAAAATGAAATAGTTGTAGAAGGATTAAATGGATTGGGGTAATTATTCCCTAACTGTGTCAACAAAGGTATTTCAACATTTTCTGTATTTACGGTCGTGAAGAAATTCAAGTATTGCATCATCATATTGGTTTTTGTATTAATTCCTGTGCCATCTACAGTGGCACCGAAATAGGCGGAAGCAGTGATAGTTCTATATAAACCGGAATCATAAGATACCGCACGGATGTTTTCATCTTGTGATTCCATCAGGGCAATACCATCACCAACATCCAGTTCATCAATTCCATAATCTGCATTTGACCCGTAAAGATAATTAAATGAGTAACCAGCCATCAGGTTACTGTCAATTCCGTTTACAGTTACAATGCCATTATAACCAACAGCCATTTGAGAATTAACACTTAAACCCAGGTATGGATAAAGGTCAGGATGGGAATCACTTCCCACGTTAGCACCTTCTATATAAACCGCTTTTCCGAAATTCAGAAAATCTATGATCTTCTGTGCATCATCAGATCCGACTGGACCTGGAGGTGTCCAACCTCAACCTTCACACCAGGGGCCGAGTATAGCAAAAAGAATATCATAATTAGAAATATCATCTGGAAGTACTGTATCAATTACAGCTGTTATACCGTTTTCCGTTAATGCGTTCATAATAGCATATTCCAACCCAACATATGTCCACGGATCTTCAGGATTCATGATAGTGTTTCCATCATCTCTATCCCAGATAAAAACACTCTGTGCCGAAAGAATTACAGTTCCTAAAAGCATAATTAAGAGCAAACATACTACTCTTCTTTCCATATTAACCTCAAATACAAATTTTTATTTGATAGATGCAATAATTATACCAATTGAATTAAAAAAACATCAGAAAGGCGAGTATTTTTTATCGTAAATCCAATTTATTTTAAAAGGATCATCTTCTTTGTAGAAGTATAATTATCTGTTTTCATTTTATAGAAGTAAATCCCAGATGCAACCGGTTTATTGTTTTCGTCGGTACCGTTCCACACCACACTGTATTCACTCGTTCCCAAACCCCTGTTTGGGAATGTGAATACTTTAACTTTCTGCCCTTTCACATTGTAAATGTCTATAGTCACAAACGAGAGCGTTTGTGCTACTGAAAAAGAAATTGTTGTAGTAGGGTTGAAGGGATTTGGATAGTTGGAAAGATTAAAGTCATTCGCTAATGGAATTATTATATTTTCTTCAACATCTACTATTTGAGTCATGGAAATTGCTATTTGCGTAAACTGCCCTTCAAAAACTTCTACCTGGTATTCGATTACATCTTCATAAAACACGCGCTCTGCATAAACATCGTAAATACCGGCAGGTAGTTTGCATTGAAAATTACCCAGGCTATCTGAAAAAGTAAATTCACCTGGCTGGTTGTTAATTTTTAGAAGAACATAATCTACCGGATTACCGGTTACAGGATTGTATGTGTAACCCTCGATGCCTCCAAAAGTAGGTGAATTATATTCATAAGGACCAATATCAATGATTGATGTTCCGTTATTATCACCATCCCAGACTCTATGATTGTAATCCATATCAAATGGATAATAATAACCCAGAGTATCGAACCCTGCATCTATTGCCAGGCTGCCTTCGATCAGATGAAAATCTCCATTTTGGATATCCTCAAAAAGCGTTTGTGCCTGCAATGAATCTACCCAGATGTTGCCACCACCATCGATTAATGGGTATTCTAACGGGAAATCGATTATGCAGTTGCGGAACGTATCTGTACCATGTAGAACTGGTGACCAAAATAATTCTTCGTTTTGTAGTATAATACAATTTGTATGCAAAGTATCATTATTATCATAAAAAGCTGTTTCGTTATTAAAAAATATATTCCCGAGATTATGAATGAAATATCCTGAAAATGCGCAACTTGACCCATTGTAATTCATTACTATATTATTATAATAATCAATATTAACACCGATAAAAACAAGACCTTCGTCAATTCTATTGTTAAATATTTTTCCAAATGAATTAAAACCAGTATCAAGATCACACTCCTCAAAATAATTATCCGAAATCTCCACATAGCCTTCATGTATTTCAATTCCATTATAATTGCAGAAAAACCGGTTGCTCTTGATATATAAAGAATCTCCAAGCCCTCCTCCATCAATTCCTTCATAACAATCTATGAAATGATTCTTAAAAAAATATGAAGGCTTTGTAATACCATTTCCTGCATGTAATCCATCATCACTAAACTGATTATAAACTGCATATAATGGAGCACGATGATTCATAATATAATTATAAGACACATCTTCATTAAATTCATTATGCGCAACCAAAATTACATCCGGATAAGATGTCGCTGCAATACTGATACTTATTCCACCTTTTAGATTATATCCAATATAAGAAGGTGAAAAATGCTCCACATTAAAAAAATTATTATCTTTTATTAGAACTTGCTGTGGAAATCCTTCTATGTGTATTCCACAGAGATTATCCACAAATTCACAGTGTTCTATAATAACTTCTTCATTATAGGTACTAATAGCCCCGTATGGTATTATACCAAGTACGATTATCAGATAAGCTGCATATTCAAATCTGCAATTTTTAAAACTACATCTATCAGCATCTTCTGTTATATAGATGATACCCCAATGATAGTATAAAGAGTCCTGAATACGGGTGAATATGATCGGTTCTTCTTCCGTTCCTTCGGCAACTAATTTACCATCAACCTGGATCATTTTAGCAATGTTTGCTCCATTATAATAGACAAAATTAGCCATTGTCTCTTCAGTTTCCAGTAAAGTAGAATTAAGTTTCACCTCCGTACCCGGCAAAATGGTCAATGTAATATCATCATCCACGTAAACATCGTCGATCACTAGGTAAGGATTATTATCCGGAGACCAGGTTGTGTCTTCGGTCAGGTGACCTTCGACCTCTATCGAGGAAAGATTAAAGATAAAAAGAATAAAAATTAAAAAGAAAATATTTTTTTTCATTATTACACCACCTCGTCCCAACCTAAATAGCGGATCATTTTAGGTATAATGTTGATTTAAAGTACCTCGATGTAATTACAGCGGCAATCCCAGGTATTTCATTTTTCTGTACAATGTTTTCCTGTTTATGTTCAATAAAGTTGCAGCCTTACTTTTATTACCACCCATTTTTTCAATCGCTTTCAATATCAGCTCTTTTTCTACGTTTCTAATGACATTATCAAAAGTTGCCCCCTTAGCAATTTCAGACAATAGAATGGAATTTTCATTTTCAGCGTCTTCTTTTATAGAGATATCTACAGGTGTAATATATTCAGATTCAGAGAGCAGAGTAGCCCTGCGAATTTTATGCTTTAATTCTCTTATATTTCCAGGCCAGGAATATTCCAGCAGAAGTTTCATTGCATCTGCTGAAAAGTTTTTGATACTTTTTCCCAGCTCATCGTTTGCTTCTTTCAGAAACTCACGAGCCAGAATTGGAATATCTTCTTTACGCTCTTTTAAAAGCGGTAGATTAATCTCAAATTCATTTATCCTGTGAAATAGATCCTCTCTGAAATTACCATTAGCTATCTCTTCTTCAAAGACAAGATTGGAAGTAGTTATTACTCGAACATCAATATTAATCGGTTTCTTACCGCCAATATGATATATTGTTCTTTCTTCCAGGGCACGTAGTAATTTTACCTGTCCTTCCAGGGGGAGATTTGTTATTTCATCCAGAAGAAGTGTTCCTTCATTCGCTTCTTCGAATTTTCCCTTTTTTGTGTTATTGGCACCTGTAAACGCACCTCTTTCATAACCGAATAATTCACTTTCCACAAGTGTATCCGGAATAGCTCCGCAATCCACAGCTATAAATGGCTTCTCCTTACGGTCACTTCGCTGATGAATAATGTTTGCCACAACTTCCTTACCTGTACCACTTTTCCCCTGAATTATTACGCTCATATTGGTAGGTGCTATCAAATCGATCTGTTTTAAAACTTTTATTATGGTCGGACTTTGTCCTAATTCATTAACAATGATACGGTCTGTTCGTAACTGGTTTTTCAGTTTTTCCACTTCCTTGCTTAAAGAATGGGTTTTCAAAGCTTTCTTAATAGTAAGAATAAGATCGTCATTATCGAAAGGTTTTGTAATGTAATCATAAGCCCCCAATTTCATGGCTCTTACAGCATCTTTCACATCGCCGTAAGCAGTAATCATGATCACTAAAATTTCTTTATTTATCTTACGCAATTCTTCGAAAACTTCCATACCATGCATACCGGGTAATTTCATATCGAGCAGCACAAGATCGGGCTCTTTCTTTTTACTTTCCTGAATTGCACGTGCACCATTTCCAACAGATATTATTTTATATCCTTCTTCCCTCAAAATATTAGAAAGCAGGAATTGCATATCCTTATTGTCTTCAACTATCAAGATAGATTCCATGATTAATCCTTATTTATTTATTAAAATAGGTAAATATAATGAAATGTCTGTTCCTTTACCTACTGTGCTTTCAATATCAATTTTTCCATTGTGGGCATTTATAATCTGATATACAAGGGAAAGTCCCAGACCTGTTCCATCATCTTTTGTTGTAAAGAACGGATCGAAGATTTTCTGCAGATTTTCCTGTTCGATGCCAATGCCAGTATCAGAAAAAGCTATCACTATTTCCTTCTCTTCGGTATAGGTTTTTATGGTGAGTGTGCCACCGCCGGGCATTGCTTCTTTCGCATTTAAAATAAGATTAAGAAATGATTGTTCCAACCATTTCTCATCAAACATTATTTGTGGTAAATCTGAAGTGAAATCTTCTTTTAATTGCACACCATCTTTTTCACAACGGTTTTTTACTAACCCGATGGCATTGTTGAGTACTTTGGTGATAGAATTCTTTTCCAGTTTGATCTCCCGTGGAGTAGCAAAATCCAACAATCCCTTGATAATATTATTCGCATTATCGGAATTTCGCTGAATGATCTCGAGAAACTGCTTGATCTGCTGGGGTGGATCGTATTTGCTCAGGCAGAATTGTATCGAGGAGCTGATGTTACCCAGCGGATTCCTGATCTCATGAGCGATACCGGCAGCTAACTGTCCCACTCCTGCCAATCTTTCAGCTCTCAGCAAATGTTTTTCCATTTTTTTATGCTCGGTAATATTCCTTAGTGATGCAACTATTCTGGAAGATTTGTCATCTTTTAATAACCTGGAAGTTATGGAACCAATAACATCTTTACCACTTTTATCTTTAAAATTTATTTCGAAGTCACAGACTTTATTTTTCCTAAGCAGAGTACCATAGAATTCCTGCCATTTTTCTTTATCCGTAAACAGATCATAAATAGATTTTCCAATCAGATCCTCTTTTTCATGTTCCGTAATGGATTTTATTGAAGGGCTTATTTCAAGTATATTTCCATTCATATCTACTTCAAAAAAAACATCCTGTATATTCTCAAATATATCTTTATATTTTTCTTTACTTTTTTTTAGTTCCAGTTCGATTTCATGTTTATAGAATGCCATCTCCAGTGTTGCTTTTAATTCCCGCTCAATAAATGGTTTTATCAGATATCCGAAAGGTTCAGACATTTTTGCGCTTTGTAATGTCTGATCATTTGCATAAGCAGTTAGAAAAACAATTGGAATACCTAAACTGCTGTGTATTTTCTCTGCAGCTTCCAGACCATCCATTCCTTTTTCCAACATGATATCCATTAAGACAAGATCGGGATGAGACTTGGTAGCCGATTCAATTGCATCTTCTCCTGAATGAACTACATTAACTACAGCATATCCGCAAGATTCCACTGCATGTCGAATATCCTGTGCAACTATCATCTCATCTTCAACTATCAGAACCCGTTTCTTCTTCAATACTATCTTCCTTTTTTATAACTTCATTTATAAAATTATAAATATAAGTATTCAAGTGCTCTGTCAAGAATTTTGAATTTCTACATTTATGCAATCAAAAAAAGCCCCGCCAAAACGGGGCTTTGATATGTAATTAATCTATTTCGAAAAGAAAAGTTACCAGACCACTCATGAGTGGTCAGTTTAAATTCCCTTATTTCAAAAGGATCATTTTCTTAGTAGAAGTATATCTGCCGCTGTTACCTTCTGAAACCATCTTATAAAAATAGAGTCCGCTGGATACAGTTCTGTCAGCGTTATCTTTACCATCCCAGATAACTTCATGATAAGATTTGTTCAATTTACCATCTACAAGTGTTCTTACTACAGAACCTTTGATGTTGTAGATCTTAATGCTTACATCGCTGTCTTCTTTTAGAGAGAAC